>JAFTDL010000073.1 GCA_017454215.1 Lentisphaeria bacterium
GTCTCTTCCATGATGCCGTTGAGACAGGGCAGACCGGCAAAGACCATGATCCGGTAATCGTACGTGCGGCTCCGTCCGGGGTAGAGGCGGTGCCGCCCGAGAATGACCTCGAAGGTGTTGAAGTCCTGCGCGCCGTGAACGTAGAACATGCCGAAGGGATAGAGGTCCTCGAACTTCCACTGCAAAGAAATCACGGCATCGGCGGAGGGCACGCGGGCGGCGATCCAATCCGTGCTCGCCGGATGGAAATTGTTGCCCCGTTTGAAATCATGTTTCAGCTCGTCCTCCAGCGGCACGATCGGCTGAAACGGCCGGACCGGCAGCAGATTGAGCCACAGGTTGTAAACGAAGGGCGACTTTCCCCGGTTGGTGAATTTCGCCGTCACGTCGGCCACGGCCGACTGCGGACGGAACCTCACCGTGCGCTCAAGCTCCAGAGGCGTGTTGCCGTAGCCGGGAATGAGGAACCTGATCGAACTTCCCTGAACGGAATACGCTTTGACCGGCAGATCCAGCACGGTCATGTTGACGCGCCACAGCAGTTCCCGGAAGCCGTAAACATTGCAGTTGACGGGGGAAAACAGGGGATTGCCCTGCAGAGCGGTCCTTTCGAAGCGCTGCAGCAGTTCCCCGCCCCGGTATTTCAGACTGGTCATGCGTCCGAGGGAGTCCGGCGCGAAACCGCCGTCGAGAACGCCGTTGGAGAGCGTCACCGTTTCAGGCACGGAGACCTTCTCTTCGGGATCCTTCCGGACGAACCGGGGCTGTTCCCTGACGGCGCATCCGGCAAGCAGCAGGACTGTCAGCAGAAAAGCGGTCCGTTTCATCATTTGCCTCCCTGTTCGAAACAGCGGACGAAAGGCATGGGGGACTTTTTGAAATCGAAGCGCGCATTCATCTCTTTTCCGCCGTAAGGCTCCTTGAAAAGCCAGGGGAACCTGCGGTCCATGGCGTACTTGAGTTCCTTCAGTATCACCCGGGCCGCGGCGGCGTCTCCGGCCCTGACCGTCAGCACATTGCCGTTCAGTTCCACGGGAACGCCCGTGACGTCCGGAGCAACCTTTATGCGGACTTTTCCCTTGCCGCCCCGCATCTTGAGCTTGAGAAAATCGAAATATCCTTTCAGATTTTCCGCGGCCTCCCGCTCGGCGACATTGGCGTTCTGCGGCAGTTCGACGGTGCTCTCAAGCCAGGGGAAGGCGTCCAGTTCGGCAAAGGTCATGCCGAAAAACCGGGACCGGTAAGTCATCTTTATCAGCGCACCGGCGGGAATGACGCCGTCGGGCTTTTTTCCGTTGACGGTGAGATCCTCAAGCTCGAAGTTGTGCACGCTCCGGGGCGTGACCACGGCCCGGAAACTCGCGGGATTGTCCAATTTGACCTGATACTCGACGCGGTCGAGATCCTTCTTGGCACTGACGACCGCGCCGGTCCCGTCGGGAACGAAAGACAGCGCACAGACCGCTTCGTACAGAGCCGGGACCCTTGAGGGCAGAGGATCCGAAAAGACGGTATCCGGTGCGGCATACCGCTGGGCAAGTTCCGCCCGGTCGCGCATTTTGCGGACGAAGAACTTGATCCCCTCCCCCAGATAAGTGTTGTCGGCCTTGAATTCGAGCGGCATGGGTTCCTCCCACGGATTGCCGAAAAAGAGGACCGTGTCCGCGCCCCGTCCGAACCGGGAACGGTAGAGATATCTGCCGCAGCTGTCATACTCCACCGGACAGAGCGCCTGCCAGCCCAGACGGAGACACTCCAGAAGTTCGGGCTGAACGTACATGGAACGCGTATTGCCGATGCGGGTGGTGAAGCACTGGGTGAAACCGTACTCGAAATCGGTGAAAACGACGTGATCGGCCAGTTTCATGAACGCGGTCATGAACTGTTCGTGGGTCATATTGCGCCAGCCGGGAATGGTCTGGTCGAAAAGAAATCCCGGACTGTGGACGGAAACCGGACGCTGTCCCATCAGATAGCGCATGTGGGGCATCCACTGGCGGAAGAAGGGATTGAAGATGCTGGTCTCGAGCATCATGAAATCGCTCTTGCCCAAACCGTTCTTCCACGCGATGGGAGGATTCTTTTTATCGAGGGAATGAATGAAGTCCACCATTCTGTCTACGGCGGCGCTTTCATCCATGAAAATGCCGTGCGCATCCCATGCCCGCTCCGGAATGGAGGGATCGGTCGTTGCTTTGCCGCGGTAGTAGACGCCGCAGCCGCCGCCGTCGATGGCGAATCCCACGGGCTTGAGTTCGTTGTAGACCTTTCTGATACTCTCGGCGAAGAACCTGCCGTAATCGCTCCACATGGGCATGACGGCAAGCTCCCGGTGATTCAGCGTGGTCCAGTGCGCAAGTTCTCCGGGCAGCGCCTTGTCGATGGTGAGCTTGAGGGAGTCCGGGAAATACTTTTTGACCAGAGAGTAATGCGCCCATGCCGGACACGTGTAGAAGCAGTAGCCGAAGTCCTTTCCGTAACGGTCGAACAGCGCCTTGCGTCTGGCATGGAACTCCTCGGGCGTCAGTTTGGTGTAGTCGAAATATTCGCCGTTGTAAAGTGTCGAAAAATTCGGCAGGAAGGGTTTTTCCGGCGTGTAATCCCAGTACTCCCGGCTGCCGTAAACGTCTCCCGGCCGCTTCCACGGGGTGTAGGCCCACTCGATGGAGGCGAAACGGCGGCGCTGCAGTTCCCGGTCGGG
This sequence comes from Lentisphaeria bacterium, assembly GCA_017454215.1. Classification (GTDB taxonomy): domain Bacteria; phylum Verrucomicrobiota; class Lentisphaeria; order Victivallales; family Victivallaceae; genus UBA1784. Next base: position 2,702 of record JAFTDL010000073.1, read on the forward strand.
CTTGGGAGATTTCCACGCGCTGTAATAGGAATGGGCGCCCCAGATGTAGGGATTGTCTTTGCCGTGAAAGGATCTCCAGTCCTCGGGAAAGGCGTCGTAATGGGCCTGAACGATGTTTTCCTCGTTCTCGAAACGCATGGGGATGACTCCGGCGGAGAGGCTGAAGGGCAGCGTGTGACCCGCCCCCGGCACCAGACGGATGGAGTAGGTCAGGCGCACGGGCTTCGATGCGGGATAGATCGCCGCGGCGTTGTAGCTCACGGGCGCGCCGTTGCGTCCGGCGGCGATGACGGCGCGGCGGCCGCCGAATACGGCCGAAACGGGAAAGGCCAGCCACGGCCGGTGATCGCGTTTGAAACTGCCCGCCCCTTTCCCCGCGCGGATGATGGCCTTGTTCCCGATGGGCAGCACGTCCACACCGCCCCAGAACCTATCATCTTTGCGCAGTTCGGGGAAGAGCCGTACGCCAAGCTCCCAGAAGCTCTCCTTTTTTCCGGTATTGACGGCCTTGCCGTCGAAATGATAAAGTCTTGCGCGTTTTTCGACGCTGACTTCGATTTTGCAGTCTTTTCCAGTCAGAACGAGATTGTTTCCCTGCGGAGAACCGGCAAGAGCGATCTCTTTTTTGGCCTTGCCGTCGAAGAGATAGAGTTCCCCCCGGGTCCCGTCGACCTCGAATTTTGCATTTCCCGTAAAGCGGAAATCGCCGTACAGCGGCAGCGCGGCGAGAATCGCCAGAATCACAGAATTTTTCATGAATTACCTCCAATGCCAGCGCGTGAGATCGGTGACGAATTTGTCATTTTCCCATTTGCCGAAGAACGCCTGATCCAGATGTCTGACCGCGCCGTCGGCGAAAATGTAATTGCCCTTGCCCTCGTGGCGGAAATTGCGTTTGTCCTTCCACAGCAGATCGGGCGTAACGAAGGGACGCACGGAATCCATGATGAAGACCGTGTGCGACGGTTCCTTCAGATATTTGAGTCTGAATTCCGGCGCGCCCGCCTTCCTTGCTCCGGCGGAAAGCATGAAGCGGTTCATGCCGTAGCAGCTTGTCAGCGCGACGGTGCCGCTGAAAAGCGGAGATCCCTTTTCATAGAGATAACTCATGCGCGGATCGGAAGGGCACGAAAAGGAACGCACGTCTTTGACCATGGGCGCAATGAAACTGTGCCAGAATTTCCACGGCCGTCCGGTGATGTACAGCGGAGGCAGACTGCCGTAAGTGTCTTCGTACTGCTGTTCGGCCCGGAAGAGTTCCCGCAGATTGGCCTGACACTGAGTGCGGCGGGCGCTCTCCTTCGAGGCCAGTCCGGTCATCGTCAGCAGGACGGCTCCGACGGCCAGCACGGTCAAAAGTTCACGGACATTTCTCATTTGAGCTGATCGCCTCCGAGAAATTCGGACTGCTTGTTGACGGGCAGTTCGACCTTGACTTTTTTTGCGTGACCGGAGATGAAAAGAATGTTCGCGGCATCGTTATGCCGCTGCGCCATCCAGTTGTCGAGAGCGACGCCGTCGCTGATCCCGGCCCAGCCCGCACCGGCGATCCCGAAACCAAGTTGAGCTATGCCGTCGGCATTCCGGCGGTTGTCCGCAATGGCCGCGACGACGCTGGGACGCTTCAGTTTGGAGGGCTTGATCGGTTTGGTCACGATCCCGCTGGAGGCGTAGTGGCACCCCATGATGGCGACACCGGTACCGATATGACTGCTGTTGCCCGCGTATCCGAAATAGTAACCGCTGGGAGCAAGATCGACGGCCGCGTGGGCGATGTCCTGCGAGGGACACAGAAAACTCTTCACCACCCGCCCGGCCGAGAGATTCGCCGGAGCGTGGACGCCCGCGTACGGCGCGAGATAGACCAGAAATCCCCGGCGGTAGGGAAAGTCGGCCGTGTAGAAACAGCTGTAGCCGTCATTGCCGTCGGTATAGCTGTTGTAGGCGATCCCCCACTGCTTGAGATTGCTGAGACAACTGGTTCCTTTGGCGCTTTCGCGCGCCTGCTGCAAAGCGGGCATCAGCATGGCCGCCAGAATGGCGATGATGGCGATCACCACCAGCAGCTCGATGAGGGTGAAATGTCCCCGCCGACACGGTCTGCCCGCCCGTGAAAGATCGTGACGTATTCCGCTCATACTGTTTTTTCTGTCTTGCATTTTCATTGTCGGAACTCCTTATTTTGATGAAGTGGGTCGCCCCATGGTCAACTGAATGTTCAAATAGCCGGAGAAAGTTCCCGCGGGAACGGTCAGGGTCACACCGCCGTCCTCACACCGGAACGGCACGGACACCGCTCCGGAAAATTCGGGAGAAAACGCCTGCGCGCCGCCGATCTTTTCCGAAACTGCGAGCTCTATCTTCACACTGTCTTTGTTCTTTTCCGCGCCGGGAAGGAAATTCACGAAGAGATCCCCGTGACTGAATTCCTCCCCCTTGCGGGGCAGTACGCCGGAAACGTTGACAAGATGGATCCCGATCCCGCGCCCGGCGGCCGAATATGCCGAAACGAGATGATCGCCGTCGCCGCACTGCACACGGGGCTTTTTCCCGAGCAGGAGCCGCAGGATGGCGCCGGGAACACGCCTGAGATAGTCTTCCGCATCAATGCCGAAGGTCGTTTTGCCGGGGTGTTCGGTCCAGCGGGAGATCCGCTGATCGTAATAGTGATGCTCCGGGCGGCGGCAGCGGATCCCGCCCGCCAGCCAGACGACGCGGCCGTTGAAGGCGGATATGCCGACCGCTGCCTCCCCGCAGCTGGCGACAGTTTCAAAATCGCCCGTCACACTGCCGAACCGGAAGCTCTCTTCCACGGACGGCAGAACGACGCTTCGGCCGCCGCACGAAAACACCCCCTCCGGCAGGGCGTCCGCGGAAACGATCTCCGCCTCCAGACCGAAGATCTTTTCAGGAGCCGCCCGCCGGGAGCCGTCCGGATTCCGGATCCCGAAGGGACCGAAGATCAGAAGATGTCCGCCTTCCTCGCAGTACCGTTTCAGGAGTCTGAGTTCATCGTCGCTCAGCATGACCGCTCCGCAGAGAACGACCAACGGGTATTTGAGAAATTCCTCAAGCGGATCGTTCTCGAAAAGGATGCCGAAATGCAGACCGGCAAACATGCCGCCCTGAAGAAAAACGTTCATGGGCCAGATGATGTTTTTCAGCGGCTCCGGCGTAAGGTCGAGGGAGGAGCGGGGCTCGAAAAATCCGATGTCGGTCAGCGGGGAAGCGTCCGTCACGACGGGATGGTCGGCGTCGAAGGAGGCAAACTGTTTCTCCACCCCGTTGAGATCGCCGCCCTCGGGGGAAGCCATCAGGAGCTGGTTCCACGCCCGGGCCAGACTCCAGCAGAAATAGTAATCGTCGAACCGGGCCGGATAAAACATGCTCATGGCCGGGACATGATACTTTTTTGCCATGCTCTTGCGGTGTTCCGCGACGCTGTGCCAGCCCGGCCAGGCGGTGCGGATGACGCTCGAAAACATGTTTTCCTGAAAAACGCAACTCCACAGATCCCCGGCCTCCTCGAAGGGATAGGCGACGGCGTTGCAGCCGAACGCCCCCGCCGCGTAATTGGGCCGCAGCAGATCCAGCCCCAGACTTTTGAAATGGGCGTTGACGTCCCGCTGGAACCGTTCCGTCGAACGGAGACGGAAACGCAGCCATGCAATGTAGACCGGATCGTCGAAATTGCCGTGGAATTTTCCCCAGTCCGCCGGAAGCGGCAGGTCGTGCCCCGTTTCCTCCTTGAACTTTTCCCGGCAGTATCTGCAGGTGCAGGCGTTCTGAGAACCGAAATACGCCACGTCGTCGGTCATGATGCCGTCGACGCCGGTCGCATAGACCTCTTCGAGGTAATCGAAATAAGCCTTTCTGAAGTGAGGATTGTTGAAGCAGTGGCCGTACCCGTTGTAGACCGTCCGGGCGAAGTCCCCGGTCCTTCCGTCGATCTGGCGGCAGTCCGAAAGGAATACCCCGGGCGCGATCTCGGGGTCGCCGCCGGCGATATGCTCCTTCAAGCCGGGAAACATGTCGAGCGCCGAGCGTCTTGTCCGCAGATGGTTGTTCACGATGTTCCACTCTTTTTTGCTCCGCGGATTGTGGGTCAGGTGACAGCTGTGATGCTCGACGACTCTTATGCCGTACCTATGGCAGGCTTTGACGATCTTTGCCAAGGCGGAAACGATCTCCTTCCGCCACGGGTAAAAACTCCAGCGGAAATGGGTGCTGCTGAAGGTCATGACGATATTGATGCCCGCGGAGGCAAACTCCGCCGCCTTGCGGTCGAAGTCCTCCTGACGCCACCGGCATATCTGCTCCTGATTGTACCAGAATACGCCGTATTTATCCTGAATACTCTTCATTTGTTCAAGTCCCCGACGGAACCGTTGATCTCCAGATGGGTTCCCGGAGAGGCCACGATGGAGTTGGCGCTTTTGAGCATGAGGCGGTTGAGGATGTGAAACTGTGCCAGTTCGATGGTATCGGCTATCCGGGAGTAGACCGTATCCGGACGGAAGGGCAGTTCATACGAAAACTCCTCCGGAAGATCGTTCATGAGCAGACTGATGTCCTCAGGCACCCGGTAAGAGAGCTTTTTCAGCACCATGGCGGTATGCCAGGCCAGATAAAGTCCCGGGCAGTACAATGCCGTCGGCGCCTTGCTTTTGTCGGCAAGTTCCTCCAGCAGAACGTCGCCCAAAGTCATGTCCATGGGACCGTAAACGATGCGGCAGCGGCACTCGGGGTGCGAAACCGTCATCTCGCCGATGAAACTTTTCGTCCGTTCGAAAGCGGAAACGCTCTCCTTCGAGGAAATGATCCAGATATCCCGATGCCCCTTCTCCGCCAGATATTTGGCGCTGCGCTTGGCAAGGACGTCGTTGTCCGGTTCGATGGAGACCTCCGCGCCGGGGATGCCGTGGGAAAAGAGATTGATCCGGTAGATCCCCGGCGAACGCCGGGCGGTCTCCTCAATGATCTTCGCTTCGGGCGTGGAACAGAAGATCACCGCGTCGGCGCTGGAAACGGTCCGGTAGAAGTGCTGGAGATTCTTCCGGTGATCGGTCATCTGGAAGTGCAGATCCCTCTGCGAAAGCATTTCGATCAGCTGGAGGGCATTCTTTTCGAGATACCCGGCCCGGATGTCCACCACGAAAGTTTCCGGCTGAGTATGGTTTTTGAAAAAATAACCGTGCCGGTTCAACTCCTGAACCACCAGCTGCCGGGTCGCAGGCTTGACCGACTCCGCGCTGTTCAGCACCCGGGAAACGGTCCTGACGTGCAACCCGAGTTTTGCGGCGATTTCCTTCTGCGTTATTCTTTTCATTCCGTTCACCCATCCCTTGGGAGATAATATAGTCAACTCCTGCTTGAATGCACGAGAAAACGAGCGGGAAAACGACAA
>JAFTDL010000074.1 GCA_017454215.1 Lentisphaeria bacterium
CTGCGTGCCCCTGTTCCGCAGCGATGCGCCCGTATTTCACCGCGGAAACATAATCCTCCTGATCGGCAAAATCCACGGCTTTCTGATACAGAGCCTCGGCATCATCCGGTTTTACGGAGAACGCGTTCGGAAACTCTTTATACAGTTCGGCGATTTTTTCCTTCTCCGATTTCTTTGAATCGGAAATGTCCTGGATTTTTTTCCGGATGGCCCCGGCATCCTGCGAGCCCGGTTTGTATGTCCGGTCCAGCCATTGTTCGGCACGTTGGCGTTCTTCTTCGAAACTTTGGGCGAATGCGCCCAGAAGCGCCACGGTCAACATTGTCGTCAGTATTTTTTTCATGTTTTTCTCCTTGATTTACATTCAAACCGGGCAGATCGCGTCCATTTGCCGGTTATCCAATAAAGACCGCATGAAATATAACGCAATTCCCATAAAAAGCAACTGCGGAATCCGAAAACGATGCTTTTTTTGCGCCCCGGCGTACCATTATGAACAAAAATGACAGACCGGTCCCGGTTTTTTCCGCAATGTGTTTTTCCTTGACATTTCTCTTTTTCAAAGTATATTAACTACACAGACATTGTCTGAAAAATTGTCAAGAAGGATAAAACTATGAGAAAATTGGCAACTGCGGTTTTTTTGATTTTCTTTTTCTGTGCGGGGGGGCCCTATGACAAACTTCTGGCGAAAGAACACCGTCATCACACCTCCCGGGTTTCGCGAAAATCCCATAGTCGTGCTTTCCTCAATACGATCTGGGGAGACAAATTGAAGGACTTGGAACAATTCCACAGTACAGTTTCCCAAAGTCTGTCGAGCACCACCTTCCAGTTTCATAAGCATTCTTCATCAAGCAGTTTCAAGTCGTCTCTCAAAAGTTTCAGGTCTCACGGCCACAAAGCCAGACACGTCAGGCACGGCAAAAGAAAATCAAGAAAATAAACCGCATCCGCCTCTATGATGGCAGTCCGCCTTCCCGGCCGCTGCCGCGGGCGGGATTTGCGGAAATTCCTGAAGAAAATACAGAATTTTCTATACAATACTCGATAGACGTTCGCCGAGAGGGGAACGGGAAACTGCCGACGATCCGCGTCCGGCGGCATATTTCCTTCATGATCCGCTTCAGGCCGTTATTGGTCCGCAGCCGGCTCCAATGCTCGTAAGGGAAATCCATGTAGGAAAGCGTCTCGTCTACGCTGGTCTCCACAAACTCCGCGATCCGGTCGAGCTTCATTTGGCGAAGTTTCGCTGCCGCCAAGACCGCTTTCTCGCGCGCGGCCTCTCTATTTTCCTGCGCGTGGATGGCCTTCAGCATGGCGGCGACTTGCCGAGCATGGTTCCAAAGGTAATGACACAAAAGTTCTCAGCAACGGAATCACGCAAGAAGTGCTTTGCTCTTCGACCTTAGAGGGAAGCGATTTGCTTTTTTTCTGAATGATTTATCTGAAATCTACCGTTCCGACAGACAGCGCTTCAGCAGGAATGCGCAGAAATACGGGAAAGTCGTGATCGTCTCCGTTTTGCCGATGTTGGCGTGGGTGAACTTGATGCCGTGCTTGATCGCCGGATAGCGGTCCGACGCGATCAGGTTGCGCAGCGACCGGGAGACCGTGTTTCCCGCCTTCACTTCGACCGGCAGGAGCTCGTCGGCGGTCCGGACGAAGAAGTCCTCCTCCAGCGAGCCGTCCTCCCGCCGGTAATAGTACAGATCGTACCCCGATTTCGAGAGCGCTTCCGCCACGAAATTTTCGTACAGCGCCCCTTTATAGACGCCGAGATTTTGGTTCTTCCGCAGGTCTTCCCCCGCTTCCTCGTCCAGCATGGCGATCAGGAGCCCCGTGTCGGCCATGTACAGCTTGTACTTGGTCTCGTCGTAATTGCCGGTCAGCGGCAGTTCCGGGAAATTCAGGCAATGGCAGATGGAGACGACCCCGGCGTCCAGCAGCCACTCCACGCATCCGAAATACTCGCGGCTCCGCGCCCCCGGTGCGACTTTGGTGAGCTGGAACTTCTTGTTTTCCCGGGCCAGCTGCGGCGCGATGTGGTCGAACACCGCCATGATGCGGGCCTGTTCCATACCCGTCGCATATTTCCGGATGTCCCCCTGATAATCGAGCAGCAGCTGCTTCTGCATTTTCAGCGTGCGCTCGAACGTCCCGGTCCGGACGAACTCCCGGACCACCGCGGGCATGCCGCCGGTCAGGATGTAATCCATGAACAGCGAGGAGTATTTGTTCATCTCCGCCGCGGCGAAAGGCTTGCCCTTCTTCATGTGCTTGAGCATGTCGTCGGCGATGGTTTCCGGATACCCTCTTGCCCAGAGGAATTCCTCGAAATCGAACGAGCGCATCTCGCAGTCGGTCTTGTAGCCGACACTGTGCGACTCGACCTTTTGATAGTTGATGCCCAGCAGCGATCCGCTGCAAATGACGTCGAACCGCCCGTCCTGCTTGAAAAATTTGAGCGTGGTCGCGATGTCCGGGAACGCCTGGATCTCGTCGAAGAAGATCAGCGTCTTTCCCGGCACGAAACGGAATTCCGGATTCAGCCGGGAAAGCAGTTTGATGACGCTGTCCGGCTTGTACCCCTCCTCGATGACCGCCCGGTACTGCGGCTCTTCGACGAAATTGACCTCCGCAACATGCTTGTACTCGGCAGCGGCGAAATGCCGGATCGCCTCCGTCTTGCCGACCTGCCGCGCCCCGCGCACGATAAGCGGCAGCCGGTCGGCGTCGGCGTGCCATGCCGTCAGAAATCCATCGATCCGGCGTTTGAAATACATCGCGTTTCCCTCAGCGTTTTTTCTTCTCCGGATACTATAATTCCAAAACTCCCGTTTTCAAGCTCGAAAATCACAAAATTCGGACTTTTTGTGGACGTTTCATCACAAAATTCTGACTTTTTGTAGACGTTTTATCACAAAATTCAGACTTTTTGTTAACGTTTCATCACAAATTTCGGACTTTTTTGTGGCGTCTCATCACAAAATTCAGCAGCAGCGCGCCGCACTCATTGGCGCGGCGCGTGGAGGCTCGAGAGGCCGCAGGCCGACAGCCGACCATTTGCCGGCGGGTGCTATCCCCCGATCAAGGCGAGTCGACCGGCGGAGCCGGGCAGCCGCCGCGACATACCGAGGCCGACGTTCGGCCTATTTCGTCGCCGCGAGCAGGACTTTGCGGAAGCCTTCCGCCCAGCGGGCGATCACCTGCGGATCGGCCATCAGGAACGCGTGGAGCGAGGCCATCAGCCGGCGGTACATCACGTTTTCGCAGACTTCGGTGTCGTGCTTGACGTAGCGATCCTGAGGCACGTTCCACGCGACGCTCTTGTACAGCGGGTGCCCCCAGCCGGTCCCGATCGAAATGCCTTCCGCCTTCAGCGCGTCGAAGATCCACGCCCGGTCGACGCCCGGCTTGAGATGTTCTTCCTGAAGCAGGAACGCGAGGAAGTAGTAGTCGCGCAGATCGTCGTCATAGGAAGACTTCTGCAGCTGGACGAGCGGGATGTCGGCGATGCGGTCGGTGATGATCTTGACCGCGGCCTGACGTTTGGCGCGGTTCTCCGGCTGGTGCCGCAGCTGGTCGTAAATGATCGCCGCCTGAAACTCCGTGAACCGGTACTGGTGGCATTCCAGCCCGACCTGCAGCGGCTCTTCCGGGAAAAGTTTCGAGTTCCCGATGTGGCTGATGCGGAAAACGAGATCGGCGAACCGCTCGTCGTTCGTCGTGAGACAGCCGCCTTCGCCCGCCGTCATCAGCTTGGAGAGCTGGAACGAGAAACTGCCGTAGTCGCCGAGCGACCCCGCGCCTTTACCGTGCTGTTTGGCGCCGTGCGCGTGGGCGCAGTCCTCGATGACATGGAGTCCGTGCTTCTTCGCGATCGTGTTGATCCGGTCCATGTCCGCCAGCGCGGAGTAGAGGTGCACCGGGATGACCGCCCGCGTGCGCGGCGTGATCGCGGCTTCCACCTTGGCCGGGTCGATGCAGAGCGTTTCCGGGTCGATGTCCACGATCACCGGCGTCGCGCCGACGTAGAGCGCCGCCGCCGCGGTGGCGATCCAGGTGATGCCGGGCACGATGACCTCGTCTCCCGGCCCGACGCCCAGCGCGCGCAACGCGCATTCGAGCGTGGTCGTGCCGTTGCACATCCAGACGGCGTACTTCGCGTCCTGAAATTCGGCGAACTCCTTCTGCAGGAGCTGTTCGTACTTGCCGCACAGCCCCCAGAGCCCGGAGTGGTGGATGTCGATCAGTTTCCGGTCGGTCTCCGGGTAGGCGGGCGGCCAGACCGGGATCAGTTTCACCAGTTCGCCCGGCTGGAACACCGGAGTCCCGCCATCGATCGCAAGCTTGTTCATATCGATTCCTCCAAAGTTAAGAGATTGGCTGCGACGAATCCCGCGACGTCGTCCCGATACTTGAACCGGTGCCGGAACGGGTAGCAGTAAATTTCGTAGAACCCGAACCGGCAGTTGTTGGTGCATTCGAGCGCGCTTTGGATGGTCGGGTAGCGCTTCATGTCGGCCGCCGACGGGAAATACTGGCCGCTGCCGTTCGCGACCGTCGCCGCGATGCAGTATCGCCCCCGAGCCCGCGCCATCAGCGCGGCGCCGTCTTCCACGAAGTATTCGCCGGGGATGAAGAGGAGCGAGATCTTGTCGCCGAACCGGATCGCCTGAAATTCGTTCATGACCTTCAAGTTCGCGCCGTTCTCCAGCGCGAGCGCCATCTCCTCCAGCCGGTCCGCGTGGTGGGGGCCGAACGGCCGGAACGTCTCCGCGTCCCGGCGCAGTTCCTCCGGCGTCTGCTCGACGACCGGGAACTCGCAGGTCTTGAGCACGCCGCGAATGGTCAGATCTGCGATCTTCTCCCCGCCCGAACGCAGACTTTTTTCGAGGTCGGCGATGTAGTCGTCCGCGATCACGTCCGCGGCGGTGTCGTTCTTGAGTTCGCGGCAGGAGGTGTACGTGTTGACGTCGCCGCAGGGCCCGAGGAGAAAGAGCGGCATGTCGGCGAGCTTGCGTTCCCCGATCTTCCGGTTGGCCGCGCCCATCCAGTCGGCGGAAACGACTTTGTGGAAGGGGATGTTCGTGGCGATGCCGTGGATGCCGTGGCTGTGGAGCAGGAGTTTGCAGGAGCCGTCCGGGCGCAGGAATTTGATCCAGCGGATGGTTTCGTCGGTCGCGTTCTTCTCCGGCTCGACGCGGTTCCTGCCGAGCTTGCGGGTGAGCGGGGCGCGGCCGGCTTCCGCTTCCTTGATGTCCTCCGGATGCCGGACCGCCTCCTCGGCGACCTCCATGACGGTCGTTTTCCAGATCGTCTGAAAACGCGGATCGGGTTCGCCGGAGCCGATGCCGCAGTCGGTCCCGAGCGCGGGGCCGCTGTGGGTATGCGTGGCGGTGAAGGCGATGCAGTCGGGGGCGATGTGGAACTTCTGCGAGATCGCGGCGCGCCGTTCCGCCGAATAGAGCCGGTCCATCGTGCACAAGTCCGAAGAAACGATCATCGCGCGGGTCGTCCCGTCGTCGAAGCAGCACGCCCGGCAGAAGAGCGGGTCGCGCACGCCCAGGTTGCGGCGGCCCTGAAACACGCCGTAGCCGTACAGTTCCGTGAAGAGCGGGACAGTCAGGATTTTTTCCGCGCAGCCGATTTGGAACATGGCGATCTCCTTTGGTTTGCTTTGCCGTTATTATACAGCCGTCCGCCGCTTTTGCCAATGGCGCGGACGGACGAAAAGTTGTCATCCATGGACATTTTCCCGTTTTTTTCGGTTTTCCCGCTTGCTTTTCCCGCCGATCGGCGGTATACTGCCTGAGAAACCGGAGGATGACATGGATTATTTTGAAGACACCCATATTTTGGTGGTCATGCACCGTTTTTTCACGGCTCCGCAGGAACCGGACGCGCCCCGTTTCCTGACGCCGCCCATGTCCTCCATCGAATTTATCCGCAGCGGACATGTCCTGCTGTTCCGGCAAGGAAAGAGGATTCGGCTGGACGCCCCGGCGCTTTTCTGGATGCGGCAGGGCGAACCTTTCTGTTACGCGTTCCCGGAGGAGCAGAAAAATGCGAGCGAGCATCTTTTTTGCGATTTCGGCGGAAACAAGGCGGAACGGATGCTGGCGTGGCTCGACGACGTGTGTCCGGAAGGCGTCCTGCGTCCCGCCGATCCGGAGAAGGTCGCGGAGATCTTCTCCGAGGCGGTCGATTATTACCGCATGGACCGGGAACTTTATCACGCGGAGATCGTGGAATGCCTCGACCGCATCATGCTGGAGATCGCGCGGACACTCCGGGGCGGCGCCGTGAAGCGGGAGGATCCCTACCGCGTCCGGGAGATCGGCGACGAAGTCCGCAAAGATCCGTTCCGGAAGTTCGATTTCCGGAAACTGGCGGCGAAAAGCGGCATATCGCCGCATCATTTCCGGAGGCTTTTCCGCACGGCGCACGGCCTGCCGCCGGCGGAATTCGTCCGGACCCAGCGGATGATCCGGGCGGCGGAACTCCTGGTGATGACCGACATGCGCATCAAGGAGATCGTCTTCAACTGCCGTTTCTCCGGCAGTATGGAGTTTTCCCGGTCGTTCAAGCGGTATGCGGGCATGTCGCCGCGCGCGTACCGCGCCAAATACCGGGACCGCCCCGCCGGGCGGGCGTGAGCGTGAGCCGGGGATACCGGGAATACTATGGGCGGTCCATATTGGGTCTTATCAGGTCTTATAAGTTTTGTTCTTTGCCGGTAAATGCGGCCTGCCGATTTGCCATTTTGCCGTGACTGTGCTATACTTATGTGCCAAGGAGCCGTTATGAAGTCGCACATGGTCAAAACCATTCTGAAATTCATCGCGCAGATCGCGGTCGGGGGCGGATTATTCTTCGTCTGGGCGTTCGTCTGCCTGATCCTCGCTTTTTCCACGCCGACGGCCAACTGGCAGATCCCGGCGGCGGCGGGCTTTTTCATCGGGCTGTTTCTGGTGCTTCACTATGCGTTCTGGCGGCATAAGATCGCTTTGAAGATCGGTATCGGGCTGGCGGCGGCGAGCCTGCTCCTCGGCGGGAGCGTGTTTTTTCACCGCTGGTGGACTATCGACCGTTTCGAGAAACTGGACGGCAGGGTGGAATGGTGGCGCTACGCGCCGTTCAAGGGCGAGAAGACCGTCCAGGTGACGCCGGAGGAGCAGTACCGCCTGTCCGGGAAGCTCCCGTCCATCAACGGGGCGTACGCGCTCTATCCCGTCTATGCGGCGGTCGTGCAGTCGCTCTTTCCGCCGGGCGATTATTTCGGGACCGTCCGGACGAACGGCTCGGACTCGACCTTCCCCGAGCTGCTCGGAAAATTCGGGCCGGATTATACCCCGGACATGCTCTTCAGCGCGCCGCCGTCCAAGCGGCAGCTGGCGGACGCCGCCGCATGCCAGCTGACGTACGAGATCACGCCGTTCGCGCGGGAGGCGTTCGTCTTTTTCGTTCCGAAGACCAATCCGGTCTCCGACCTCACGCAGGAACAGATCCGCGGCATCTATTCCGGCAGGATCACGAACTGGAAGGAGGTCGGCGGCCCGGACGTCGCGATCAAGCCTTTCCAGCGCAACGAGGGGAGCGGCAGCCAGACCATGCTGCAGAAGATCATGGGCGACACCCCGATCATGCCGCCGATCAGGGAGGACCGCCTGAGCGGCATGGGCGGGGTCATCAACACCGTCGCGGGCTACCGCAACTCGAAGGACGCGATCGGGTTCACGTTCCGGTTTTTCTCGACCGAAATGTTCCGGAACGGCTCGATCAAGCTCCTGTCGGTCGACGGCGTCGCGCCGACCTTGGAGAACATTCGAAACGGGACCTATCCCTTCCTGACGGACTGCTGCGTCATCACCTGCCGGCCGCGCTCGGAAAACACGAAGAAGATCGTCGATTTCCTCTTCTCTCCCGCCGGGCAGGAGCTGATCCGCAAGGTGGGCTATACGCCGATCCCGAGGAGAGAGTGAGATGAAGAACCTGTTTTACGCTTCGCTGAACGTGACCGCGCCGGCCGTCGCGCTCAGCGGCGGTCAGGACAGCAGTTTGCGGAGCTTGTCCATGGTGATCGGCTTCATCAGAAGTCCGGTGAAGCCCAATTCCCCGCAAGCGCCCTGCGCCTCCGCGTCCGCCGTCACGGCATAGACGGGGAGTTCCTTCCACCGTTCGTTTTTTCTTATTTCGCGGATCAGGTCCTTGCCGTCCATCACCGGCATGAGCATGTCGGTAAAAACGATGTCGAACGCGTCAGGGGCGTCATTCAGCGCCTTCAGCGCCTCGACGCCGTTGGCCGCAGTCGTGATGTCCGTTATGCCCAAGCGCTTGAGCATCGCCTGCATGACGAGACGATTCACGGACATGTCGTCCACGACCATGACCCTCTTATCGGGCAGCGCCGCGAATGATCCCTTTGCCTCTTCCGCTTCCTCCGGTTTTGTCGACGAGAAGCCCACCTTCCGCAAAGTCACGGTGAATGCGGAGCCTTTTCCCAATTCGGAATGCAGCGTCAGTTCCCCGCCCATGCGCATGGCAAGCATCCGGCAGATGTAAAGGCCGAGTCCGGTCCCCTTTGGGGTGCCGGGCCCCTGCACCTGCACGAACGGCTGCATGAGCAACTTCTGATTTTCGGGCGAGATGCCGATGCCGGTGTCGGACACCGAAAAAGTCAGTTTCCCGGATCCTTCCTCCCCGTCCGTTTCCTTTTCGAACCTGATCTTCAGGCGGATCTCGCCCTGTTCCGTGAACTTCACCGCATTGCCGATCAGGTTGAAGAGGATCTGCCGGATGCGATAGGGATCCACCAGCAGATACGGCAGCGCGTCGAAATCCTCCACCAGTTTGAGCCTTTCCGGAAGCACGGCGATGTCGAAGGAATGCATCACGCCGGAGGCCAGTTTCGCCATGTCCGTCATTTCCAGATTGAAGACCATCTTGTTCGTCTCCAGCTTGGAAAGGTTGAGGATGTCGTTCACAAGTTCGAGAAGCGTATTCCCGCTGGTGGTGATCGCGTCCAGCGCTTTTTGCCGTTCCGCGTCGTCGTCCATGCCCTGCTTCAGCAGCTCGGAGAAGCCGATGATCGCGTTCAGCGGCGTGCGTATGTCATGGGAGACGGTCGAGAAGAACAGGTTTCTTGCCTGCTCCGCCGCGATGGCGCGATTCCTCTCCCGCTTGATGCGATTCATGGAAAAGTACATGAGCGTCAGCACCAGGACCACGATCGCGGCCAAGTTGACGATTCCGAACATCGTAAGGGGATGTTTGCGCAGGTAGCCGAACAAAGAGACCTCCTCCACGAAGTGCCCGATCCATTTGCGTTCCAGCCAGTCCAATGTTCCGTCCGCACGTATTACGATCAGCTCCCTGTTGACTTTTTCGAACAGCTCACGCTCCTTTTTCGCGATGCCCATACACATCTGCCCGCTCGCGAAGTCCATCCTGCCGCTGAACTGTTTTCCCTTGTCGCCGAACTCGCGGAGACAGATCTCGCCGATCGTGTGATGCGCGATGAAGCAATCGCTTTCCCCGTCGAGGACGGAGCGCACGCAATCGGTGACGCTCGGATACTCCACGCAGCGCTTCCAGAGCTGGTATTTCTCCAGCGTCCCCTTCAGACCGCAGCCCTCGATGACGGCGATCCGCTTGGAATACAGATCGCTGAACGCATTGAACGGCTTCTCCTGGAAGACGACGAATTTCTCCTCGAATGTGGGTATCGTGAAGTTGCAGTCCATGACCGTGGCATCCTGCCAATCGCAGCCCAGGATCACATCGGCCTTCTTCTCCTGGATCATCTTCACCGCATCGTTCCAGTTCACCAACGTCAATTCCACGTTGCAATGCAGTCGAGTGGCAAGTTCATTCACAAGCTCAATGCCATAACCGCAAGGGACGGATTTTTCGTTGGAATAGGAGAAGGGCTTGTAGTCCATGTCTCCGACGACACGAAGCGTCTTCGGAAAACAATTTTGGGCATATAATGTCACTTCAGGATCGGCCTTCTTCCTTGCATGGCGGAAATGCAGGGACAGCGCCACGGTCACCATCACGAGCACCAGAAGAAGCAGAAGGGCACTTAGCCAAATAGTCAATTTGTCAAATTGACGCAACCTTGATACCGAACCTATACCCATCTGATTTCACCTGTCACCTATTGTTAAAATTAGCATCTTTTTTGAAAAAATCAAACTATATCGACCAGCTTCTTTTCCCGGGCGGCCTGTTCCCCAGTTTTTCTCCCCCTTAGGGCGCCGCTCGTAACCGTAAAATGGGGTTATTTCACGTTATCAGCACAAAGTCCTAAGGTGTTTTGAGGTGGAGTGGACGGTTGGGAAAAATTTGTAGAAAAAATGTCTCCGGATCCCA
>JAFTDL010000075.1 GCA_017454215.1 Lentisphaeria bacterium
AGATGGACGCCTGTCACGAGATCGGGATCAAAGTCCCGATCTACCTCACGGGCGGGTTGAACAATCTGGCAAGTTCCGAACACCCCGAATGGCGGGAGATATCCCCGGACGGGCAGTATGCCGGCTGGTCGAAAACGCCTCTCGCTCCGGGATTCCACAAGATGTGCTTCAACACGCCCTATCTGGACTATCTCTGCGCCCTGCTCCGCGAAGCCGTGACGCTGTTTCCCGATGCGGACGGCGTGTTCATCGACATCATCAGCCAGGGGCAATGCTGCTGCCCCAGGTGCATGGAGGATATGCAGAAACAAGGTTTCGACCCCGAAAACGAAGCCGACCGCAAACGCTTCGCCCGGCAGGTCCTGATGAATTACTACCGCCGGAGCGTGGAATCCGTCCGCTGCCGTAACGCAAATATGCCGGTCTTTCACAACTCGGGCAACATGCCCAGGGGAGACAGGGAGATACTGCCCTATTTCAGCCACCTCGAACTGGAATCACTGCCCACCGGCGGCTGGGGCTACGATCATTACCCCATGTCCGCGGCCTACAGCCGGAAACTGGGACTGGAGTTTCTGGGCATGACCGGCAAGTTCCATACCTCGTGGGGCGAGTTCGGCGGCTTCAAGCACGTCAACGCGCTCCGCTACGAGTGTTCCGCCATGCTGGCACAGGGCTCGAAGTGCAGTATCGGCGACCAGCTCCACCCCTGCGGGAAACTGGACAGGTCCACTTACAGGATCATCGGTCAGGCCTACCGCGAAGTCGCCGGAAAGGAACCGTGGTGCGACCATGTCGAAAGCGGGGCCGTTATCGCCGTTCTGGGCGAAGAGGCCGTCTGCCGCCGCAAGGGCAGTTATCCGGGAGACACGGGAGCCGCGCGGCTCCTGTTTGAAATGCACCAGCCCTTCGACTGCGTGGATACGGATATGTCTTTCGATCAGTATAAAATGCTGATCCTGCCCGATACCGTCCGGCCCGATGAAAAATTGACCGCACGCCTGAAAGACTACATCGCCCGCGGCGGCAGACTGGTCCTCTCCGGAGCGTCGGGCATGAAGCCCGGGGGCGGCGAATTCCTGTTCGACACCGGTTCCGACGGCGGCGAAGAAAGCCCCTTCGGTCCCGATTATCTTCTGCCCGAAAGCGAATTTGCTCCGGAGAACATGAGCACGCCCTTCGTGATGTACGCTCCCTCGCGCCGGATCAAAGTCCGTCCGGGCGTCCGTTCGCTGGGTAAAATTTACGATCCTTATTTCAACCGGAGCTACCGGCATTTCAGCAGTCACCAGCACACGCCGTACCGGCCGGAATGCTCCGGCTTCGACGCGGGGAGCATGACATCCGGCATCCTCTATTTCGCCCACCCGGTGTTTTCGATCTACCGGAAATACGGCACGGTCATACTCAAACAGTTCATCGAAAAAGCGATGAGGGCCTTTGCCGGAAACGACTGGCAGATCGTGACCGACATGCCGTCACAGGGCCGCGTCACCGTCATGGACCAGCCGCAGTTCGACCGCAGGATCGTGCATCTCCTGTACGTCAACACGATCCTGCGCGGAGGCCTCTGCAGTGTTCCCGGCGGCGACGGATCGTCCACGGCCATGATGGAGATCATCGAGGACCTGAACCCGTCTCCCCCGGTGCATCTCTCCATTGCGGAGGACCGCCCGGCAAGATCGGTGAGGATCGTGCCCGAAGGCCGCGAGATCGCCTTCACACAAAGGAACGGCCGGCTCGAAGTGAACGCGGGCGCCTTCACCTGCCACAGGATGCTCGAGATCCGGTTCTGAGCGGGGCTTTGCGGGCCGCCGTACCTGCGGATGTGAGCCCGCGAAAAAAACATAATTTATGCCGATCAGCAGCGCGGAGAACAGCCCTGTGGAACCGGCGGCCGACCCGATCGCTGACCGGCATCACATTTTCCGCAGAATCGAACACCGATCCAGAGGCCGGCTGGCAGGACGCCGGGAAATTCATGAGCATCCGGTAATTTTTCGAGAAGTGCGGGAAGAGGCAGAGCCCCCGGAACACCCGGAAAATACAGATGCCGAAAATCGAAATGGCCGCGGGAATGACCGAAGATCCCCCGCGGCGTTCCTGAAAAAACGCCGGATTCCGACGGCGGTCGGACGGAGGCGTGAAGTTCATTTTTCATCCGCGCGTCACCTGATCGACGCGCAGGTGTACAGCGTCATGGCCGTCAGCATCAGAACGGCCATCAGGGCGCGCTGTATCCACAGCCGCCGCGAGACCATGGGTTCGGTCTTTTCCAGCCCCAGCCGGATGAGCAGTATGCCCAGCAGAACCGAAATGATCCCCCTCCCCGCCTGCATGATGCTGCCGAACACCACGCCGATCAGACCGAAACAGGTCATCAGAAACAGGATGGAGGTGAAGTAAAAGATCCCGTAGGGAACGGCGTCCAGCAGAAGCCTTTTCCGCAGCGGATACTTCATCGTCGCGGGCAGCACCGCCAGAGCCAGCGCGGTGTAGGATATCCCCATCACACCGAAGGAATTGGTCAGCATGGACCGGCCCGGCATCATCAGCATCATTTCGGCGATGCAGCTGTCGCAGAGGGCGTAAAACAGCACGGACACCAGCAGCCAGAACACGCTTTTCACCGGCAGATGTCCGCCCGAAAAATTCATGCCCGCCGCCGCGACGGTGCAGAGCACGATCGCCAGCCACTGCAGGGGCGAAAGGGGTCTGCCGATCACCACGGCGATCAGGGCCAGAACGATCAGCTTCAGCCCCAGAAGCGAGGACGCCCGGGTGGCCTCCACCTGTTTTATCACGATGAAAAAACTGGTCTGCCCGATGAGAAAAAATCCCACATCCCCGGCCAGCAGCAGCAGAAACCGCCGGTCCGTCCACGGGACCTCCTGAAAAAAGAAACTCAGCCCCAGCAGAAGAACGCCCCCCGCGCCCATCACCAGCTGGGAGTACACGGCCAGCGCCACCGGGTCGCCGTACTTGCGGATGTGAGCCCGCGAAAAAACATAACTTATGCTGATCAGCAGCGCGGAGAACAGCCCCGCGGCGATCCCGGAAAACATTTCATTCCTCCTCCCGTTTGACGACAGATGCATAATATAGCCGCTCCCCGGCGGAATATCAAAGACATTCTGAAAACGCCCCTTGATTTTTTCACCGGGCGGAATTAAATTATAAACGGCAATAATAAACCATTGGTTCATCAAAACACCAAGCCGGGAGGTAAAAATGAGCGAACTTGCCCTGTTCGGGGGACCGCGGGCCGTACCGGAGTACAACGAGGAGTTGTTCCACTGGCCCCGGGTGAACAAGGAAATGGAGGAGGCGGTCCTTGCCGTGCTCCGTTCGGGGGACATGTCGGGCATCGGCATCACCCGCCGGTTCGAGAAGGAATTCGCCCGGTGGATGGGCGTGGACTACGCGCTGGCTTCGCCCAACGGCACGGGGTCTCTTCAGGAGGCCATGTTTTCCGTCGGCGTGGGCATGAACTGCGAGATCATATCGCCCAGTCTCACCTACTGGGCCAGCTGTCTGCCCGCCGTCGGTCTCGGGGCGCGGGTGGTTTTCGCGGATGTGGAGCCGGATACGCTCTGCCTCGACCCCGAAAGTTTCGAAGCTCACATCACGCCGCGCACGAAAGCCGTGGTGGTGGTGCATTATCTGGGCCACCCCGCCGACATGGATCCCATCATGGAGGTCGCAAGAAAACACGGCGTCAGGGTGATCGAAGACGTGTCCCACGCCCAGGGCGGCTTCTACAAGGGCCGGAGGCTCGGCACCATAGGAGACGTGGGCGCGTGTTCGATGATGAGCGGCAAGTCGTTCTCGGTCGGCGAAGGCGGGATGCTGTACACGAATTCCAGGGCCGTTTACGAAAAAGCGCTGACTTTCGGCCACTACGAACGCATCGACGAGATCGAAGACCTGAAGCTGCCCGAGGGCGCGGGCAAACTCCCGTGGGGCGGATGCAAGCACAGGATCAATCAGATCGCTTCGGCCATGGGGCTCTGCCAGCTCAAAAAGTACGAGTCGGAGATTTCCGAGATCGACCGGGCCATGAAATACTTCCGGGACGGCGTGAAGGACATTCCGGGTCTGCGCATGCACTATCCCGAAAAGTGGCCGAACTCCACCAAGGCCGGCTGGTACGCCGCCAAAATGTTCTACGACTCGAGCGCCTTCGGAGGATTGTCGCTCACGCGCTTTGCGGAAGCGCTCCGGGCGGAGGGGGTCCGCGAGGCCGGAGGCGGGTGCAACGCGCCGCTTCACCTTTCGACGCTTTTCAGCAAGGTGGACATCTACGGCGGACTGGGGCGGCCCACGGCCAATCTTTTCGACCCCTCCGACGCGGCGGCGCAGACCGGAAGTCTGCCCGTCTCGGAGGCGGCCAACGACCGGGTGATCTCGGTCCCTTCGTTCCGCAGATTCATGAGGGAGGAGATCGACCGCTACATCGAAGCCTACCGGAAAGTCGCGGCGAACTGCCGCGAACTGCTGGCGGGCGACCGCGGGGAAAAGGCAGAAGGAAAATTCTTTCAATTCTAAGCCAGGAGGATCGTCATGTTTCTGGATATTCACGCACATGCCTACCGCAAGCCGTTTTTCCGTCCCGAGGGCGCGGAGCCGTGGCCCACGGCGGAAACGCTTCTGGCCAGTTACGACCGGCTCGGCATCGACAAGGGCTGTCTGCTGCCGCTGATCGGGCCTGAAGTCAACTACCCCTGCCCCAACGAGGACGTTCTGGAAATGGCCGAAAACCATCCGGACAGGTTCATTGCCTTCTGCAATCTGCATCCGCGGTATCTCACGAACAGTCCCCGTGCGCCCCTTGCGGATATGTTCAAACGCTACCGCGACGCGGGGGCGAAAGGGGTGGGAGAAGTCGCCTGCAACATGGATTTTTATGATCCCTTCATGCAGAATTTCTTTGCCGCGGTGCAGGAGGCGGGACTGCCGATGACCATTCATCTGGCTCCGCGAAAGGGCGATTATTACGGCATCGTCGACGGGCCCGGACTGCCCGGCCTCGAGGAGACATTGCAGAATTTTCCCGATCTGAAGATACTGGGCCACTCGCCCGGCTTCTGGACCGAGATCGCCGTGCTGGAGACCCCCTTCGACCGCGCCGGCTGGCGGGTGGGAAAAATAGAGAAGGAGGGCGTGCTGCCGAATCTTTTCCGCCGCTATCCCAATCTGTACGGGGACCTCTCGGCCGGTTCCGGCACCATGGCGCTGACCCGCGATCCGGAATATGCGGTCAAATTCATGACGGAGTTTCAGGACCGGCTGCTCTTCGGACTCGACATCTGCACCGCCGTCGAACCGCCCCGCGCCGGGGACCTCAGAGCGTTCCTCGAAAAAACGCTTTCCGAAAAAAAGATCACGCGGGAGATCTTCGACAAGATCACCCACCGCAACGCGATCCGTCTTCTGGGGCTCTGAACGGCCGGTTCGGGACTTCACCGGGCCCCCGCTCCGCGGCACGGGGGAAACCGCGCGGCGATCCGCCCCGGCACGCGAGTTCCCCGGCGGGAAAACCGATCGTGAAACAGACTTCATCAAGCTCCGGCTCATAAAGAGGGAGAACGTCAAGTGAAAATTCTTCGACAGGAGGACTTGCCATGGCCCGTCCGCACAATATGACCGTATGCCGGAAGCTGGAAGAACTGATCCGCTCCGGCGGGGAGTCCCGCGGCGGTCTGCTGCCCCCGGAACGCGAACTGGCCGCCCGGTTCGGAGTCGGACGCAGCGTCATCCGCGGCAGTCTTTTCGAACTGGAGCGCCGGGGGCGGGTCCGGCTCGTTCCCGCCCGCGGCTGGAGCATCGTTCCCCTCCGGAACGCCGGGCGGCGCCGTCTGAAACGCATCCTCGTCCGCGTGCCTTTTCTGCTCCGCGCGAAGGCTTGGGAACAGCAGGCGTTCCTCGCCGCGCTCTGCCGCAATTCTTCGGAGTTCTTCACCGAAGCCGTGTTCTCTTTTCTCGAACGGATCGCCGATGCCGACGAACTTATCTCACAGGTTCGTCGCGGGGAACTTCAGGGCATCGTCTTTCTTGAGGAAATGCCCGGCGACGATGCCTGTCTGCGCCTGTGCGCAAGCGGCATCCCCTGCGTCGTCCTCAATCAGGAAAAGGAAACGGGCGGCGCCGCCGGATGCGGCATGGATTTCCACGACATCGGCCTGCGCGCCGGCCGCCTGCTGGCCGACGCCGGCCACACCCGCATCGGGGCCGTCACGGGAGATACCGGCACGCTGATCTTCAGTGAAATGCTGCGGGGATTCCGGGACGCTCTGCGCGAACGCCGCATCGAACTCCCCGCGAAATGGATCCTGCCGATCCCTCCCGACGAGGAGGAATCCGGCGTCCTGCGCGAAATGCTTTCCCGTGCCGACCGGCCCTCGGCGGTTTTCGCCATGCGCGACTGCCGTTCCGCACAGCTCTTCAGGGCGGCCGGAGAACTCGGTCTGGACGTGCCGGGCGACCTCTCGATCATCAGCTACGACGACATCACCTGGCCCGGCGCGAAGGAAAAGGCTCTCAGCACCTTCCGCGAAGATATCGAAGGCATGACCTCCGCCGTGATGGAAATGCTGCGCGACTGGAACATCACCGGACGCCGCCCCCCGTCTCGGAAACTGCGCGCCGTACTCGTCGACCGCGGCAGCGTCCGCCGTCTCCGCCCCTCCCCCGGCCCGGTCACCGATGAAAGACGACAGTGAAAAAAAGCGCCGTTCCCCGCAGCGGCATGCCCGGTGTGCTTCGCCGGCGTATCCATCATGTACCATAGGGAACAGCGCGTCCCGAAAAGGACGGGGGCTCGGGGAAAGGGAGTTTACCGGGGCGGCGGACTGACGCCGGAACTCCCCCCCCGAAGGTCTGCGTCAGCGGGACTTCGGCGCGCGGCAGTCGAAAACCTTCGTCCCGTAGGGCCGGAAGACGAGCTCAAGTTCGTTCTCCGCCACCTCTTTGCCGCTCAGGACTTCGCGGCATGACGAAAACGGCGGCAGTTTGACCCGGCAGGCCAGCTCCCGGTCGCAGAAGTTGATGAGGAAACAGACCTTGTCGAGCGCCGGATCGTCGTTGCGGCACAGCACGCCGGTCTGGAGCTGAAAGTTTTCGTCGCCTGCGATCTCCAGGTCGGAAACGACCCCCGCCCCGGCGCAGGCCTTGCGGAACATCTCGCGGATCCCGCCGAGGGACTCCGTGCTTTTCGCCGTGCGGAAGATCTGGAAGGGCGAGAATCCCCAGCAGATATATTTTCCTTTCCCGTATTCATGGACCGAAAGAGCGCATCCGCCGTGAACGTAATCCGCCAGCGACGACGCCCCGTTCAGCCGGAGCTGCGCCCGGAAGAGGTCCTTGAGCGGAACCGCCGGATAGTCCGCCACGGAGAAGACTTCATCTCTTTCCGCATAGGTGAAATCGTTGATCAGGATCCCCGCGGCTTCCTGAAGACCGAAGCCGGGCATGGTCTGGAACTGGAACGAATCTTCCCGTTTCTGCGCAAAGCGGTAATCGGTGATCAGCGTTCCGCCGTCGGCGACGAACCGTTTGAGTTCCTCCGCGAATTTTCCGTTGAGGAAAATGGTCTCCGGCGCGATCAGGACTTTGTATCTGCCGCGTTTTTCACGGAACAGCCGTTCGTTCACGAAATCGCATTCGATGTGCAGTTCGTTCAGGATCCTGAACGCGCCGTGACAGGCGTCGACGTATTCCTTGTAAGTCTTGTCGCAGATGCGCGCCAGCTCCGTGTCGGACGCCAGGAGCACGGCGGCTTCGGCATGGACGCAGGAATCCGCAATGACGTCTTTCAGGCCGAGGAAAGCCCGGCAGGAGGCGGAAAGAAGCTCCGCCCGCTCCGTCATGGAGCCGTCCAGCGCCATGAGATTGTACTGATCGGTCTGGAGATCGGTGACGCGTCCGCCGAATTTCCAGAACATGAGCATCTTCGCGCCGTTGGCGGCAAGCTGCCAGTTGGAGGCGATCCGCCAGCCCCGTTCGCCGCGGTCCTGCCGGTCCGGGAAGTAGGAGATCTGTCCGGCTTCGCCCTCCACCGCCCAGAATCCCGTCTTCGGGTCCTTTCCGGCGGAGCGGCACCAGGCGTTGGCCGCCGCGGTGAGATAAGGCGCCTCCTCCATCATGCCGTAAAAAGTATACGCGGAATAACCGGGAATGTCGACGAGGGAATTCTGGTCGAACATGCTGGCGTGTCCGTGCTGCCACGAGGTGCTGTAAGCCGCGGTGACGGCCACGTTCACCGTGACGCGCAGACCGCGCGGGTTGTTGCGGTCGATGGCGTCGCGGACGACTTTGAGCCAGCCGGCGACCCGGGACCGGTTGAATTTCAGAAAATCCACGCAGGGACCGTAGCCGCCGCCGGAGAAGGAAACGTACACCCCCGGTTCGGCTTCGTTGAAATCCAGATAGTCCACGGGAAACTCCGTGCCCCATTTTTCGTTGAGTTTTGCGATGTCGTTGTCGTATTTTTCGCGCAGGAAATCGCGGAACCTGGCCATGGTCAGGGGGCAGAAGCAGCCGTCGCCGTGGTAAAAGGGCTCGTTCCACAGGCTCCATGCGCCCAGCGCCGGATGAGCGCAGTAGCGTTTCGCCGTCAGGTCGAGAAAGATCTTCGCCCGTTCCAGATAATACGGGTCGTCCATGCAGAGATGATGGGTCGGACCGAACTGTTTTTCTCCGGGTTTCAGTTCCAGTTCCTGAACTCCCTGTCTGCGGACGATGTAGCGCGGGGGATACATGCCGCCCCACGCCGTGAGCGTGCCGCCGAGGTTGAGCAGGATCTTCATGCCGTATTTTTCGGCAAGATCGAAGACGAGGTCCAGTTTGCCGTAGTCGTAGACCCCCTCCTCGCGTTCGATGCGGTCCCAGGCGACGAAGGGACGGATGATGTTCATCCCCAGTTTTTTCATGGCCGCGATGTCGCGTTCGAAGTATTCGGGCGAAATGTCGCCGCTCTTGGCGTAGGGGCAGTAGGCGGCGCCGAAATAAAGTTCATGGGTGTCTGACATTTACTTTCCTTTGCAGATTTGAGAAGCAAGTTTGTACCATTGGGGGTTGTCGGTGAAAAGTTCTCCGCGTCCGGCCTTCTTGCCGAGGAACACGGCGACGCTGCCCTTGCCGCAGGGCCATTCCACCAGCATGGGCTTGCCGTCTGCGGCGAGCTTGACCACAGCGCCCTTCTTGAGTTTCAGATCATGGTAATACATGACGCCGAAGGACTTGCAGGAGTTTATCCAGCCGTATTCCGGAGCGTTGCTTTTGAGCGGAACGGGCTTGAAAAATTTGCCCGTGGTGAAGGGCGAACCCAGTTCGACTGGCAGGATCCCGGCAAGAGGCGTCTTCTGATATTCCCCCTTTTCAAGGGTGAAGAAGCCGCCGAAGATCACCAGACGCCCGCCGCTGCGGACGGAATCGGCCATGTCTTCGAGAACGAAGTCCGGAATGATGCCGTCAGGACCCGCCGGGGCGTCGGCGAGGATGATCGTTTTCGCGCTTTTGAGTCTCGACTCACCGGGGAGCCTGTCGTATTTCAGCCGGTTGATGATGATGGTGGACGCTCCTGTCGGGGAAAGTGTGTAACGGATGCAGTTTTTCGGGCTGACTCCGTTCGCGGTCAGGGCCTCGAAGATCAGGAGTTCGTCGAACGTCATTCCCTGAAACAGGAGTATCCTGTTCCGGGGGCGGCTGTCCGTTTCCCCGTCCCGCAGTTCCGTCAGACGGAGATTCGAGATCCGGTACTGGTACGGTTTTGCCGCCCAGCCCATGCTGCCGATCCGGAGTTTGCCGCCCCGGTAGAAATCGTGGCCGAACACGGAGACCCCGCCCTGAATGAAGGCAGGATCCTCCATGTCGTTCCTGAAAAACTCCACCCGGTCTTTGCCTTGATCGAAGAAGATCCGGTAATGGGACCTTCCCTTCGGCGAAACGCGGGTTATCCGTTTGTGGCCGACGGGTTCGATGTTGAACCCCTCGATCCGCTTCGATTCCGGTTCCGGAAAGTAGGCGCGCCAGTCCCCGCAGGATCCGTGGAAGAACGTCGTTATATTGTATAATTCGACGAAAAGCCCGATCCCCTGCGTGTAGGACGGGTCCGGAAACTCCATGTCGAATTCCAGCATTCCCCGTTTTATCAGCGGAACGTCGCATTCGATATATCCGTCCCGAAAGGGATTGTTCCGCACGGTGACGGTCAGACCGTCGGCTCCGGGCGCATAGGAGCTTTTTCCCGGAGCGGAAAAGTTCCGCCACCTTGCGGAAAGGGCGGAAGACGTCCGGAAATCGTCCGAAAATACGACTTTGTGTTCGGCCGCGCCGGAACAGAAAGCCGTCAGGGCCGCCAGTATTGCCGCAGCTGATTTGAGTCCCATCGTTCCCGACCTCACTTTTTGCCGTAGCGGAGGATCACGATCATGGCGTCCTCAAGTTCGGGAAGCACGACGGTATTTCCCTTGAGCTTCAGTGCGGATGCCGAGGTCCGCTGCGGGACCGCCGCATAAGCCGAGACCAGTTTTTCTCCGCTGCGGGGGAGCGCCGTCAGCTCCAGACCTTTCCGCACGGGGACCGGAGGATAATACCGGCAGATCTCCCTGCCGCCGGGAAGATTGATCAGATGGAGGACCTCCTCCCGTTCTCCGGAGGGGAGCGTTCTGGAACAGATGAACGGACGGAAGAAAATATCATATTCCGTGTTCAGCTGAAAGCGGCTGTCCCGCTCCTTTTCGGGGATCCGCAGCAGATCCGGTGAAAAATAGTATTCGGAGTAACGGGTCATGAAGTTGTCGCGTTCATACTGATCGCGCACGTTCACGACCGTTCCTGTGTATTTCGCGCCGGCGGCGAAACAGAGATACTGGATGAGATTTCCGGAAACGGAATCCGACGGGAAATTGCGGGTGAAGCCGACCGCGGGCTGACCGCCGTAAACGCGCACCCGCTGAACGTCCTCCGCGAGAGTCTCGCTCCAAGTCCGGAAGGTGTGTCTGGGCTTGTGCGTCATGCCCAGCAGATACTCGAAGATCAGCAGGGATTTGCGGGACACCGCCCTGAGATATCCAGGATTGCGTTTCGCGCTCTTGGCGTTGGCGTGGATGTTGGTGGCGTAGATGAAATCGGGATAAGCCCTCTCCATGATGGAGCAGTACTGGTTCAGACGCTCCACGGCGGTCCTGTCGGGGTCGGGATAGTATTCTTTTCCCGTCTTGCCGTACATGTCGCGCCAGTCGGGACTGGGCGTGTTGAGGTACAGCGGATCGTTGGGCGCGTCGGGAATGAAGTACCAGTCGAAGCGGTAGCCCTGCCAGCCGAACATCTTGCAGGACTCGATCATTTCCTTTGCCCAGGCGTCGACGAATTCCTTCGTGTAGCCGTGGACCTTGAAGGTGGCGACTCTGGTTTTATTGCCGTGTATCGTGCCGTTGTAGATACTGGGCTGGCCGTTGTCGCAATAGAGGATCTGCTCCGGCTCCTTCAGGGCCTCCTTGTAGTTGTAGAGTCCCGTGACGCTCGAAAGGACCGTGACGCCTTTGGCCTGACAGCGCTTCACGAAGTTCTGAATGAATTTTTTGCTCATCACGTCTTTGTAATATCCCGGGGATTCCGTGGAAGGACGCCAGGTATCCTCTTCGGGCGCGAGGCCCCGAACGGTGGAACGCATCCATAGATAGTATTCGATGACGCCGATCTTGTTGCGTTTGAGAAAATCGCTCCACACGTCCTCGCAGCCTTCCTTGTGGCAGTTTCCGGAGTTCACCCAAGCGAACCTCAGCGATTCCGGCGCGAAATCGCTGACGGCGAAAGCGGTTTTTTTATCGGCGAGAACTTTGCCGTCTTCGCTTATGACCAGCCGGACCCACGCGCCGCCGCGCATGGCTTTGCTTGTGGCGAAACCGCACTCGAAGGGAACGGTTCCCTGCACGGGGACCGCGATGTCCCCGTCGAAGACCTTTTTGACGTCGGCAAGTTTTGTCTCGACGAAAACTTTGGCGTTGACCTTTCTGCTTTTATCCGTCGTGTTGGCGATGAAGGCCGAAACGGAGTTCTTTTCTCCGGGCTTGTTCATGAGCTTCGCCGTTTCGAGAGCCGATACGGAGATCCCGGGAACGGTCTTGAGAGAACCGACAGCTGCGAAAACCTTCTTTTCGGCCAGTTTTCCCGCGATGACCGCAAAAGTGCATTCGGCGGACTTTTTATCCGCAAACCGGCGGGGCGAAACGGCGACGACCCTGATGCACGCAAGATCGTTGAAGCCCTGATTCTGCCGGTTGAGATAATACTCCATGCCCTGACAGTCCGTTCCCGTGACGAGACCGATGCCGCCGGAGGCCGCGGGAGAGTATGCGAACTTCCAACCGCTCCCCGGAGCGTAGTACGACCAGTCGTAGGGAACGCCGGGAGAATTCCTTTCGGGCAGGAAGAATACCCGCTTTTCGCTCGAAAAATTCATGAGGCGCAATGTGTAGAACCAGTCCGCGGGGGCCTCGGTGAAATCGGCTTGCATCCGGCAGCGGATCACGGGGGAATCGTCGAAGGTGTAAGTGAGGACCGAGGTCATGAAGGGCTTTTTCAGTTCGCACCGGACGACGACCTTTTCAGCCGATTTGCTCACGACTTCGACTTTCTGTTTCGTATTGTTTCCGTTGGTCAGCGGCGCGGCGGCCGAATTCTGTCCGGTGAACGTTTTCTGCTCGCCGTTGGCCCGGAACTCCTGCGAGCCGTAGATCGCGTATTTCCTGTCCCCGAACGTCAAGGTCTTCAATGCGCCTTTGACGTTGTCGATGGTGAGGGTGTAGTATTTGTTGGAGACGGTCTTTACGGCCTTGGATTCCTGCAGTTCCACGGCGGCGAGAGAGACGCCGACCGCCGCAGCGGCAATGACGCAAAAAGATCTCATGATGGCAAGTCCTCTGTTTTCAGCCCCGGCAAGCGAGGGATTTTTTCAGCAGTTTCGGAAAGGTTTTCTGTCTGTGGATCATTTCCCCTTTGTCCGCCCGTCGGCCGCCGGGAATGCCGGTGTAGACCGCCACCGCGCCTGAACCGCACCTGATGCCGCTCAAGAGCGGGGCGTTTCCGACCGAGAGGAGCGCCTGCGCGCCTTCGGTCAGCGGACAGGTCTGGTAGAGGGCCACCGCCCCCTCCGCGCCCCTGACGGAGAAATTGTCCTTGTCATAGGCGATATCCCACGGCGCGGCGATCCTGACAGGGAGTATCTTGTTGAAGGCCGCGTGGCGGAATTCACCCTTGTTGAGGGTGAACATGCCGCCCAGAACGATCAGCTGCGCGCCGTTTTTCACTTCCGAGACCAGTTCGTCGAGATCGTCGGCGCTGAGCGTGCCGTTGAGGGGAAAGTCCGCCATGACGATGAGCGCGGGGCGGGTGCGGGCAAAAAGCGGATTTTTGGTGAGGTAGAACTCGTTTTTCATGAGGAGCCCCGTCTTGATGGCCACGTCGCAGAAAACGGGCTTCTCCCCGATGGAAAACTCCCTGAGGATGCCGTCGATGTCGTAGGCGTCGAAGTCGATCCCTCGCAGGATCACCGCACCGCTCCGGACCTTGTCTGAAGCATCTTCGGCCTTCTCCAGCCGCACATTGCGGATATGATTGACCACCGGGCCCGAAGTAAGTCCGTAGTTGCCGAACTGGAACTTCACCGGCCCCTTGAACTCCACGTCTTTTTCGACCCAGACGGGGGTCGTCATGTCGTTGAAGAAATAGGAGATGGTTTTTGCCTTGCGGTCGAACTCGATCTTGAAGGAGAGCCACTTCCCCGCGGGAATGGCCGCCAGACGCCGGTTGCCGCTTTTTACGAAATAATGGGTCCACCAGCCGGGCCGCAGCGAGACCAGACGGCCGTTGAAGCGGATGAGAAGCGACAGGTGGTCGTAGGTCTGCCGGGGAGCGTTGCCTGCGTTGGGCAGGACTTCGAAGTACAGCGCGCCCCGTTCCACGTCGGGCAGAGCCGTTTCGTACAGGACGCCCGTATTCACCTTTTTTCCCAGCGCCGAACAGGCGGCGGTCAGCACGCCGTTCCCGGTGACGAAGGAGTCGGCAGCGTTGGCGCGGATCTTTTTCCACGCCAGTTCGCCCTGTTTGTCGAAGTCGGCCTTCCAGAGAACGTCGGCGGCGGCCAGCTGAAGGCCCAGCGCCGCGGCAAGAGTCAGAAAAAGAGTTCTCATGTTACTGCACCTTTCCCCAGGGGAAGGAATCGTCGGCATCCCAGAGGATGCTCGCCGCCTTCACGTTGCTGACGTGGCTGTCGGCAAAGAGAATGTTCGTGGAGTCTCCGTTGTGGGCGGCCATCCACTCCTTTCCGGTGGTCTGGCTCCGCCAGGTGCGGTATCCCATGCTGTCGCCGAGGCGGCTGGAGTCCGAGATTATCATTTTCTGCGAGAGCGGTCCCTTCAGGCCGCTTATCTTGAGGTATGTGTTGGTGAAGAAAAGTGTGAGATTCATGGCGTAATTGAAAGAGCCGGATTTTTTCAGCATGTTGTCGCAGACCAGAGTCCGTTTCCCTTCATTGACCCATTCATAACCCGAACCGCAGTAACCGGAAGGAAGCGCGCCGGATTTGCGGAGCGCCGCCCACCAATGCTGGGGGAGCTTGTTGTCGTAAGCCGGAGGAACAAAGCCTTCGAAATTGTCCTGATACATGACGAACCCGACGCCGATCTGTTTCTGATTGTTCTGGCAGCTGGACGTTTTGGCACGCTCCCGCGCCTGCTGCAGCGCCGGCATGAGCATGGCGGCCAGAATGGCGATGATGGCGATCACGACGAGGAGCTCGATCAGGGTGAAACGGCTGCGCGGGATCGATGGACGGAATTCGCTGCGGTTGTTTTTCATGGGAAGAGATCCTTTCTTTGACGGTTGTTTGTTTGAGTGAAACTACCCTTTCAGGTGTTGAAATATTTTTTTGCCGAAAGCATTTCCGGATCGATATCGGAAAACAGGTCGAACATCTCGCGGAAGAATTTGCCGCGCTCCCGGCCGAATCTGTGCACGGGATAGGCGTCAAGAGCGTCCGCGAAAAGCTCCGGAGACCGGGCGGCGATCGCCTCGGACACCAGCCGCTGAAACTCCGACAGCGACGCCGCAAGACCGAAAAACGGCGGGGGGAGGAACTGGTCGTCCACGGGACGGATCTCCGCACCGTCGATGTCCATGGTGTACTCCAGCGGCATGTCGTCGCCGAATCCCCGGACGGCGCCCCGGTTCGGACGGGTGGCGACGATGCGCGCTTTTCCGTATCCGCCGAGGGCGCGGAAGATCGGGACCGTCACATCGCTGACGGTTTTGCCGAAAAAGGCGTTTCCGGCGTTCCAGTCGACGGTCCCGGGCTCTTTCGACGCGGCCATGAAATTTGCGAAATCGCGCCGGACTTTTCCGCGCCATGCCCGGCCGCACGCGGCGGGATCGAAAAGACTTTCATCTCCCGCGTTTTTCCTCTGCCAGTCCAGCATCGTATCCGGGAAGACGTGGGCGAGTCCGTCGAATTCCGTCGAGAAGATCAGCGTTCCGTAACGTCTGTACATCCGGTGCAGAATCAGCAGCGCGTTGCGGATGTTGTCGCGGACATTCCCGTCGGAATGACGTATTTCCGGGGGCGTCCAGCCGTCGGCGAGGCGGCGGGGCAGTATCTCCGTAAACAGATCCCGCCCGTCCTTCTCTCCCCGGAGGATGAACGAAAGATGATTCACGCCCGCTGCGACGACGTTCCAGTTCGGATCGAAGGCGTCTCTGCCGCAGAGCCGGGTCAGGTCATAGCGGTGATTGTTGTATCCGCCGCAGATCCCCAGCGCCCGGATCCTCGTGTGCGTGTTCACAAGGTGAGAATACACCGCGACCGGATTGGCGAAGATCAGCATCAGCGCGGAAGGAGAAAGTTTTTCGAGCCTCCGGGCGATATCGAAGATCGTCCGGCCCAGGCGAAGCGCCAGAAAGGCTCCGTTCACCGAAAGATTGTCGCTTGAAAAGTACCCGTGACGGGAACCGATGAAGACCGCCTGCGCCGAATCCGGCTGGCGGCGCGCCCCCATTGTGAGATAAAGAACGTCCGTACCCTTCAGCGACGCGTCGAGATCATCCGTCCAGATCACCTTGCAGCCGATATCCGCGTACTCCGGACAGCTGAGGATCATCCTGCCGACGGCCTCGGCACGTTCGGGTGCAAGATCCATCAGACGGATCTCCCCGCCGCGGAAGAAACCGGGAACCTCCGCAAAGATCCCCCGCAAAATGGGCAGGAGCCTCAAAGAACCGCCGCCGATGAACGTCACTTTCATACGCGGTTCCCCCTTCAATCGAACCATTCGTCGGCCGGATCGAAAGACGGCACGGAGACGTTGGCTATGATCATTTCGCCCACGGCCCGGTGGCGGCAGTACGCGGCGATGAAGACCGCGCTCCCGGGCCTCACGGGGACCCGCTCGCCGTCGAGTTCCATGAAGCCGCGGCCTTCAAGCACGTGGTAGATCTCGAAATGTTCCTTGTGGTAATGCAGTTTCGCGTCTTTCTTGATCGCGACGACGTGGAGCGTGGCCGCTCCGTCGGAGGCATTCAGAAAGGCTCTTCGGGTCATGCCGCATGGGCACGGCACAGGCTCGATGTCGGAAAAGTTTTCGACCGCATAACGCTTTTTCATGGCCGTCAGTCCTTTCAAAGATGTCTTTGATTTCGTCCGAAAAATTTTGCCGCGCCGTGAAGGCCGGGATCTTCGAGAGAGGGAAACTCCAGCGGAAGTTCCGCCAGCGCGGGCGTCATGAAACGCTCTTTCGCCTTGGCGATGCCGCCGCCGACATAGATTTTTTCGAGGTTCAGTTCCCGGCGCCACGCCGTCAGCAGTTCCGCCAGCGCATCGCCGAAACCGCGCCAGACGGCGTCCGTTCCGGGGCGCTCGGCGAGCTCTTTCACGCTCTTCGCGCCGGGACAGGACTTGAGCAGGGCAGAAGCGGAAACGAAGTCTTCGGCGATACCGCCGCGGAAGGGCCGGTTCCACAGGGGATACAGCGGCGATCCCTGTCCGTTGTCGAGAAACTTTCCGTCGATCATGACGGCGGCGCCCAGTCCCGTGCCCAGCGTGACGCCGCCCAGACGCCCCGGCTTTTCCCCGGAGACGCCGCTCAGAAAGGCGTCGGCGTCGTGGAGGAACGTCATGGGCAGAGGCGGAAAAAAGTCCGCCAGACGACAGCCCTTGACCGCCTGAAACTTGTGGTCCATCAGGAAGATCCCTTTCCGGTAATCGAAGGGCCCCGGAACGGAGAAGGCGACGCCCGTTATCCCCGCGGGCGACTGAGAAAGGGCGTTCCGGTACACGGTCCGGAAGGCGTCTTCGATCTCCCCGCGGCCGCATCCGGAACAGGCGGGCACCGGGGGCAGGGGCGCAAAGAGCCGCCCCGCCCGGAACAGGGCGGATTTGAGAAACGTGCCTCCCGCGTCCACGGAAAGGATCACTTGAGCATTGTCTTCGTCACTTTGCACGGTGTTTTCCCGAGGTTGATGATGCCGTATTCCCCCAGATCGGCGGGCAGGACCACCATGTCCATATATTTGGCGTGGTAGTTTCTTGCCGGATCCTTTTTGGAGTAGACGAGGATCTCGTCGCCCTGCACCAGCACGAGGACGTGGAACTTCTTTCCCTCCGTGCTGTCGGAAACGGAACGGTCGAAACTCAGCCGCCTCAAACTGAAGTAGATGAGGTCGTGTTCGCCCACGATCTCCTCCTTCCACCCCTCGCCCTCGCGGACGGTGACGGGTTTCGGCCGGAGCACGCCGTCCACGGCGGAGCGTCTGCGGTTCGTGACCAGCACGTTCCTGCCGTGGATGGAGTGGATCGGGCGCGGATTGCCGTCCAGATCCTTGCGCAGATAGTCGTAGAGCTTGAAGGTGTAGCTGCCGATGGTGTAACTGCCGATCTCCAGCACCACCTGATTGCGCCCCGAGGCGTGGATGGTGCCGCCGGGCAGCAGGAACTGGTCGCCCTCCTCGCTGGGAAAGGAGTTGACATACTTGTCATGGTCGAAGGGGATGTGTTCCTTTTCGGCTTTGCCGATGCACTCGTAGAACTCCTCCACGTCGCAGTCGTCCTGCAGACCGAGGTAGGTCCGGCTGCCCGCGGTCTTGACGCAGTAGTAGCTTTCGTCCTGCTGGAAGGGTTCGCCGAAGTTCTTCTGATTGTAGTCCCGGGGCGGATGCACCTGTATGGACATGTTGCCGCTGCCGCCGTAGGTGTCGTCGTAGTTGAAGCGGATGGGAAAAACGTATCCGAAGCGCTCGACGCTCTCTTTGCCCATGAGTTTTTCTCCGCAGTGGCGGAAGAACGTGCTGAAGGGAATGTTGAACGTGCAGGGACCGACCTTGACCTGAAAACTCACTTCGTTGGGGATCATGTCAAAGACCCACGCGCAGTTGCGCATGTCCTCGGGCAGATTGCGGAGCTTTTTGACGAACTTGCCGCCCCAGACGCCCTCGATGTAGACGGGCGTGCAGCGGAAGGGCCGCCGGAGCATCTCCGCAAAGACCTTTTCAAGATCGGCAAACGCGATGAGACGCAGATCGTCCGGCAGATTTCCGTCGATGTAGAAGTCGACGGCCCCCGCGTCCATGAGCTGTTTGCGGTGGAGCATCATGATCTCGTAGTCGTAGTAATAGAAGCGCCGGAACATGTATGAGAGCGTGCGCTTTCCCCTGTCCCCCAGCGGCCGGGTCCTGCCCGCGCGGATGCGCAGCGTCGCGGCCAGCGGCGTGACGTCGATGAAGGCGACCTTGTCGGCGATCTTGCGCAGAACTTCGCACGCCGCGCCGCAGCCCCAGACGACCACGAGGGCGTTCTCTTTGGCCGCGGCCTGAAGTTTTCCGGCAAGCTGAGCGAGTTTTGAAGGATCGAACAGCGAATCAAGTTCACGGTGAACGCTCCTGCCGAAAAGCAGGATCGGGTCGATGACCCGGTCTTCGGGCAGACTCTCCTTCAGCAGGACATCCAGCTCTTCCGAAGTCCTGTACGCTTCGGAAACGTCGAAGAATTTGACGTCGGCATCGGCCTCTTCGATCCGGACGAGCAGTTCCGCAAAGGAGGCGCCCACGTATCCGTCGAGGGCGAGGATGCCCTTCGTTCCGGCCAAAAGAGAACCGATCTTCGCATTGCCGCGCAGGACGGACCCGGTCACTTCCCGCGGGAATTCGGGAAAATTGACCGCCTCGGGATCCACGTAGGGATAAGGATTGAACATGAAACTCATTTTTATTTGACTCCTCTGCTTTCATTATTCAACATGGCGTGCATTCCGGCCAGATTGCGTTCGGCTTTGTTCATATCGTCAAGCGCCAGCACGACCGAAAGGATATCGACGATCATCAGCTGCGAGAGCCGGGAGGTCATGGCGCCGATGCGGAAATCGTCCTCATTGGAACTGGTGAGCAGCACCGTGTCGCTCGCACGGGCCAGCGGGGAATTGGGATAATTCGTGATCGCGACGACGGGACAGCCGTTGTCTTTGGCCGTCTTTACGCTGCTCAACACTTCGGTGTTTTCCCCGCGGAACGAGACCACGATCAGAAGATCGTTCTTTTCCAGCAGAAAAGACATCATCCTGTTCATGGCGGAACTGCCGTGATAAAAGGCCGGATACCCCATGTGAACGAGTTTCATCTGCAGATCTTCGCAGACTATCCCCGAAGCGCCCGCACCGCAGAGCATGATCCGGCGGGCCTTGCGGATCGCCCCGACGGCCTGCAGAACGGCCTTTTCGCCGCAGACTGCCACCGTGTCGTTGACCGTCTGCAGATAATCGCCGCGGAAATCCTCCAGCAGACGCTCGAAACCGCTCTTTTCGCGGACGCTGTCGCTGTCGACCTGAGTCTGAAGCGGTATCAGATCGTGGGAGATCGAACGCCGCATGTCCGAAAACCCCTTGAAGCCCAGTTTCCGGCAGAAGCGGATGATCTGGGCGTTGTCGCAGCCGCAGGCCGCGGCGATGTCCGAAAGTCTCCCCCCCGCGAGCAGTCCCGGATCCCGCAGGATACAGTCCGCGATGCGGGCGTAATTGCCGTGAAACGATGAGTAGGACTCCCGTATTTTCAGCAGTGTTTTCGGCGTCGTTCCGGTCATAAGACCCTCTCTTTCCGCTTGAGGTCAAACCTTTTCTGATATAAGTTATCACATTTTTTGACTTTTTCAACAGCAAAAGTCATTTTTTTTGATTTTTCATTCCATTGTCAGGACGACTTTGCCGATGTTTTCGGAACGGCGGAGCACGCCGTGGGCCGCTTCGACCTCGCGGACGGGAAAGACGGCGTGGATATGGGAAATGAGCTTTCCCTGCGTGAAAAGGGGAAAGATTTCGCCGTGCAGCGCGTGCATGATGCGGCTCTTTTCCTCCGGCGTCCGGCTGCGGAGCGTGGAGCCGATCACTCTGAGGCGCTTGCGCCAGATGTTTTCGAGATCGACGGTCGTCATCCCGCCGCCCATCGAGGCGATCATGATCCAGCGGCCGCCGAAGGCCATGTACTTGAGACACTCGCCCATGCGCACGCCTCCGATGCAGTCGAGGGCGACGGCGGGCGGGTTCGCCTCCAGCACGGGACGGATATCCTCCTTGTGGTAGTCCAGCACGATGTCCGCGCCGAGTTTTCCGATGAAATCAGCTTTTCCGGGGGAGCCCGCCGTCGCAATGACTTTGGCTCCCTGAAGCTTGGCATACTGGATGGCGGCAAGTCCGACACCGCTGGCGCCGGCCTGAACGTAAAAGACGTCTCCCGGTTTCAGTCCCCCCGCCTCGAACCGCAGATTGAGGTAAACCGTGCTCCAGACTTCGGGGATCGAGGAAGCCTGAACGAAGTCCATGCCCTCCGGCACGGGGACCGTCATGCCTTCGGGAACGGCGATCTTCTGCGAGTAGCCGCCGCCGCCCGCCAGAGCGCAGACCCGGTCGCCGGGCTTGAACGAGGAGTCCCTGTCCGCCTCTTCGATCACACCCGCCACCTCCAGACCGCACCACCGGGGCCAGCCCGGCGGCGAGGCGTAGAGGCCGTCTTTCTGCATCAGGTCGGCGCGGTTGACCGCGCAGGCATGGACTCTTATGACGACTTCGCCCTCACGGCGGACGGGGTCTGCCACATCGGTCCAGAGAAAATCGAGATTTTTGTCGAGGATCATCGCTTTCATAAGATCACCTTGTCGTCAAATGCTTTGCTTCCGTTCCCTTCCGGACCATTCGATGTACCCGGACGCCGCAAGGACCGCTTCGTGGACAGTATAATCGTGCTCGAATGAGTAAGAACTCCTTTTCCCCTTGCGGATCATGTCGGCCAGTTCCTGCATCTGCACGTCGTAGCGGTTGAGCTGCGGCGGGAATTTCAGGGTATGGGTCCCCTTGGAGAAAGAGCCGGAGTCTTCCGCCAGCACGAGTTCGAGTTCCAGCGGCTTGCCGTCGAAGCGCTCCAGCGGCGAGAATCTGATCGTGCCCTTCGTCCCGGCGATCTTCATGGCCCGGCCGCCGGTGCCGCCGGCGTCCTTGCTGCACGAGCGCACGACGGCGAAGGCGTGAGGATACTCCAGCACGGCGAGGCAGTTGTTTCTGACTTCGTCCGGATAACCGGGCGCGGACTTCAGAAACGGCGTGATCTTTTCGGGCCGCCCCAGCGCGGCAACGACGAAGTCGATCAGGTGACAGCCCAGATTGTACATGAGCCCGCCGGGAAATTCGGCGATGTACTTCTGATAGAGTTCCCCGCCGTAGCAGTGGTTCATGTCGGCGTCGATCTCGAAGACCTCGCCGATGAGTTTGTCCCGGACGGCGTCGAGGCAGAACCTGAACGCCGGATTGCCGCGGAACATGTAGCCGATCTGAAAGGGGATGTTTTTTTCGCGGCAGCCGGAGAGCAGCTTCCCGTAAAGCGCAAGATCGGGCCCGGCGGGTTTGTCCATGTGCATGGCCAGTTTCCGCTCCATGCACTTGAGCGCCACGGGCACGAGGTCGTTGTTGGGCACCTCCACGGTCACGGCTTCGAGGCCGGGAAAATCGAGGGCCTCTTCGAGCGTCATTTTTCTGATGTCCGCATAGAACTCCGGCTTGTTGGGGTTGGGCAGACGGGGCGTGGTGCAGAACTCCCGTTCGTCCACAAAGCCCGCCAGTTCGAAAAGATCGGTCCGGTTCTTCAGCACCTCGATCTTGCCGATGGCGTGTTCGTGGAACATGCCGATCTGAATTACCTTGATCCTTTTCATCGCATTTTTCCCGATTTTTTCAGGTAGTCGTCCATGCGCAGATTCACGCTGCTTTTCATGTCGAAACGAAAATCCGCCGGACAGCGGCCGATTTCGTACTCAAGTCCGTCGTAGAGAGGCATCAGGTCCTTCTGCGCCATGCCCGTCGCCGCCAGCACCTTGGAGTTGTCGATGACGCGGTCGAAGAGGCGGTCGTAAACAAGCTGCCAGCTGCCCGTGTATGGAAAGCGGTCGAACTCCGTCACCGCGATCCTGAGAAAATCCGTCTGGGGGACCCAGACCGCTTCGAGACCGCAGATGTCGCGGTAAAAACCGGCGATCTCGCCCCACGTGCGGTGCTCGGCGGTGGCGAGGGTGTAGGTTTCTCCCAATGCCCTTTCGTTGAAGAGCAGCCGGGCGATCATGCCGGAAACGTCTCCGGCCCAGCTCATGGTCGCCTGAACGTCTTTCGCCGTTTCGGGCAGGACCACGGGTTTGCCCTGCCGGGCGCGGCCCACGGTCGCGGCCGCTTCGAGAGTCACCAGCTGATAACGCAGCAGCGAATAGGTGATCGAGGGCCGCACGATGGTCCAGTTTTTCCGCTTCCAGCCTCTTAACATGTTTTCTCCGCGGGCCTTGTGGATGCTGTAATCGTCGGAGTTTCTCAGCAGAACGTCGGATGAACTGTCGAGCAGACGGGGCGACGTTTCACGTATGGGGGTCTCCCAGCCGTCGCAGACCCGGCAGGACGAAAGAAAGATGTAATGCTCCGTCGCTTCCAGCAGTTCCGGCAGGTACAGCACAAGTTCATGCGTGGGATAGGTCAGAAAGTCCACGATCCCGTCGTAGCCGTTCCGGAACAGTTCCGTGCGGAAGGCAAAATCCTTGGCCTGAGCCTTGATCGTATTGACCGGACAGCCGAAGTCGTACTCGTCCAGCGAAACGGCGTCCACGGCGCATCCCCGCGCGCACAGCTCCGGCACGAGATATTTGCCCATGGCGCCCGATGCGCCGAGGACCAGCACTTTTTTACGCTCCATTCCGTCCCTCCCCGGATACCGTGTGAATGATGTTCCGCTTTATTGTACCGCGGCCGCGGCCGATTGTCAAACGGACAAACGGATTTTGCGTGAAAAATCATCTGCAACAGATGACTTGATTTCGCAAAAATGCGTGATATATTGAAATATCGTCAAAACGGGGAGAAAATTTTCATGAACATCACGGAGATCGCCGCTCTGGCAGGAGTTTCGCCCGCCACCGTATCGAGGGTTTTCAGCAGGAATCCGGGGGTGGGCAAAGACGTCGCCCAGCGCGTCATGAAGATCGCGTCCGAACACAACTACCATCCGCGCATTTCGGAAAAGCAGAAGATCGTCATCCTCATCACGCCGTACAACTCGGTTTATCCCGTGCAGAGCTGCATCGACATGCTGCTGATGGCCCTGACGCAGGAACTGCCTCAGAACGGTTTCCGGGTGGAGATACTGCCGCTCAACAGTCTGGAGCGTCTGCCCGACGTGCGGTTCTGCGCGGCGGCGGCCGTGGGGATCGAACCCGGAGAACTGGAAAACTGGGACGATCAGTTCAGCGAACCTCTGATCTTCCTCGACCGTTCCCCGGACGGCGGCAGATCCGGAAAAAACGTCTGTTTCGTCAACTCCGACGAAGAGGGCGGCATGGAGCTGGCGATCGCCCATCTCAAGGAACGCGGACACCGCAAGGTCGGATGCATCATCCACGGCGACCCCGGCAGGGGCAATGCCTCCGCCCGCGAAAAGGCCGTCCGCCGCGCTCTGAAAAAATATGATCTCCCCTGCGGCGACAATCTGATATGCTTCTCGGGCAGCGGAACGGAGCGCTACGTGGAACTGGTGGGAAAACTGCTGAAACTCGGCGTTGACGCCCTCTTCTGCCCCGGCGGCAACGCGGGCATAACGGTCCTGTACGCGCTGTCGCTGTACGGCAGGGAAGTGCCGCGGGATATTTCGCTCATCGCCTCGGAGCAGACTTTCTTTTCGGGTTACGCCGTGCCGCCGCAGACCACCATCACGCAGGAGTACCGGCTTCTGGCTTCCGAAGTCGTGGGACTGATAAAAAAACGCCTCGACGGCGGAGCCGTGCCCCCCGTCACCACGCTGCCGTACAGGCTCATAAAGCGCGAAAGCGTCAGGTGACCCCCCGGCTCAGTCACCGATGAAAGGCCAAGGTGAAAAAATGAAGACCGATACCGGACGCGTCGTCCCGGTGCTGCTGGGCGTGTATTTCATCGAAAACGTCATCTGCGCCATTGCGCCGTACGACCGCACCACGTGGCTGGCCGAGAGCCTGACCGCGTGGATACCTCTCTTCTTTCTGCTGGTCTGTTATGTCCGGGGCGGCAGACTCTCCGTCGCGGCCTGCTGCGCCATGGCCCCGTGGTTTCTTCTGCAGACCGTCGGGGCCCACTACTCCTTCGAGCACGTCCCCTTCGACTGGGTGACGGAGTTTTTTCACTTCGAACGCAATCACTTCGACCGGGTCTGCCACTTCTGCGTCGGCGGCTTCGCCTGCCCCGTCATCGAGGTCTTCGAGCGCCGCAGGCTGATCGCGAACCGGGCATTGACGATTTTCTGCGTGATCATGGGCGTCTTCGGATTCGCCGCCATCTTCGAGATCGTCGAATGGCTCTACGCGGTCTGTTCCTCTCCTGAAGCGGGAGCGGCCTTTCTCGGTTCGCAGGGCGACATCTGGGACGCCCAGAAGGACATGCTTTCCGACGGCCTCGGCGCCTGCTGCGCCTCGGCACTCTACTGTCTTCTCAACCCTCGCCGCGGGACGGAAAAACAGGGAGAAGCGTGACTGCTTTTTCCGTCACGCTTCGACGAGCAATGCGGCATCCTCAGCTGTCATGGTGATCTCGTGAAACACCGTGCGGTCGTCGAGCAAGTCGCGGCAATGCTCCGGCAGGCCCAGATCGGCCAGTTTCCAGAGCTTTTCGCCCCTTGTGTCGTTGACCAGCGCCACGGCGCGCTTTCCGTCGACCGTTCCCTCGAACTCCTGCGGCCAGACGTTGGGAAAACTGTTGAGCGGCCGGGCGTCGCGCATGCGGATGTTCTGCGCCTTGGCCAGCAGAGCGTTGCGCTCGGGTGAGATGGTCCCCAGATGGTCGCTGGTGAGAGAGACCCCCGTCATGATGCCCGCGAGGACCGATATCTTGGCCTGTCCGCGGGTGTAGAAGGCATTGTCCTGCCGGGCCATGATGACGTCGGGATCGGCGCGGAACCAGCGGTCGAAGCACCAGAAATCCGCCATGGAGACGTGGAAAGCATCCTCGATGGAGCATCCGCAGGGCTGGGGCGCGTTCTTATGCTCGCGGGTGTTGTAGAAATACCGCGACGTGTCGTTGCTGACCCGGGCGTTGTCCACCAGTCCCAGACAGGGCAGGAAGGGCGCTGAACAGGCCATGAGCAGTGCGTCGGGAACGGCCTCGCGGATCGTTTTCAGCAGAAGCCGGAACGCGCTGACCGCGGTGGCGTCGGGATCGCGGCGGATCCCCCGCTGGAATCCGAAGTACAGTCCGTCCATTTTGAAGTAGGTGAACCCCCACGAACGGAAGGTTTTGAAAACCTTTGCGATATGTTCCCGCGCCTCCGGGACCGTGGGGTCGAGACAGGCCCAGAGATTGTCCGGCGCCGGGGACCAGCCGGGCAGAGTGACCGTATCGCCTTTTTCGTCCTTGACGAACCAGTCGGGGTGTTCCCGGTAGACCCGGCTCGCGGTGGAGGCCGTCGTCGGCATGGTCCAGATGCCCGCCTTCATGCCGAGACCGGTGATCTTCCGCGCGATCTCCCGCACCGGAGTGGGCCATGTTCCGCACTGGTCCAGCCAGTCGCCCTGAAAGGTCTGATAGCCGTCGTCGATCTGGACGTACTCCGCCGCGTAAGGAAAACGGTTTTTCCCCAGCGCTTCGATGTTTTCGAGCATGTGGGCTTCGGAAACGTCCTTGTAATAGTAGTACCATGTGCAGTAGCCGGTCATGTTCTTCTGTTCG
Source organism: Lentisphaeria bacterium (assembly GCA_017454215.1). Lineage (GTDB taxonomy): Bacteria > Verrucomicrobiota > Lentisphaeria > Victivallales > Victivallaceae > UBA1784. Next base: position 26,250 of record JAFTDL010000075.1, read on the forward strand.
GGAATGGGTCTCACGCCCATTTTGGAAGCGGCGATATCGGCGTACCGCGTCAAAAGTTCCCGCCAGTCGTCTCCCTCGAGGATGACGCTCTCTTCGGGCTTCTCTCCGGGCCGGATATCCGGCTGAAACATCTCGATGCGGGTGATGCGGCGGCTGTCGTAGACCGCCCGCAGGATGGTGAGAGAGCGGAAGGCGGTGACGGCTCCGGCAAGGAGGTAATGCCCTCCGGCGCCGACGACGATCACGCTGCCGCTTGAGAGGTCGCCCCAGGAGTGCATCCCGCTGGTGAGCGCGGGCAGCGGACAGCCCTGCGCCATCATCATGTTCGAGGTATGGACGACCGCGTCGGCGGGGAAGTCGGTTTCGATCACGGCGAGAAAGCCGTTTCCGGTCTCTGTTTTCCAGCTGTAACTCATTTCGGCGCTCCGTATGTGCGATTTCGATATCAGGCGGACCGCCTAATATAGCGTCCCGGCGCCGTTTATTCAAGGAGCGCGGAAGCGATCTCGCGGTATTTGCGCAAGATGAGAGAGGCCGTCTTCATGGAGTAGGGATTCGACCGGGGGGCGTCCTCGTAGCCGCCGCGGCCGTAATTCCAGGCGTTGGGAATGTAGCCGCTTTCGTTGGTGTACGTGCCCGTTCCGTCGGCCAGCGCCGTGATCATGCAGCAGCGCCCGGCAAAGATATCCTTTCTCACGGCGAGCCCGATCTCGGTGAAGGGTTCGCTGGGCAGCGAAGCGAGAACGAAGGAGTTCCCGAAGGCGATCCCGGTGAGATACAGACACATATCCTCCTTGCGCGACGCCTTTTCCAGCAGGGCCGAAGCGAAATACTTGAGCACCGCGGGCACGCCTCTGACCAGATCTTCGCTGGTGAAGGTGCGCGAATCGATATCCTCGTCGGGATAGAGGGCGACCGTTTTTTTCGCCTCCTCGATCTCCGCCTGCGGGATCTCGCGGGGAGGCGTGACCACCGTTCCCGAGAGAACAGTCATGCTCTCTCCGGCAACGGGGACAAGACCGTCCAGCGCGGCGCGGACCGTCTCCGCGTAGCCGCTTCCCAGACGTTCGGCCTCGGCGTAGGAGTTCTGCCTGTCGGCGCTGGACACGTCGAAGTGATTGATGTTGCCTTCGGCGCCGATGAGGGGGCAGACCATGGAGCCCGGCCCCAGCTCCTTCTCGAGGATGCGCCGCAGAAATCCCGGCCAGTCGGCGGAGACGCCGGTCCCGCCGATGGTGTCCGAGTGGTTGACGATGCTGGAAAGCAGAAGTTTTATTTTCCCCCCGCACTTCACCGCCAGCAGGGGGATCTCGGGGTCGATCTCCCCCTCGGGACGGACGATGTCGCTGTTGAGTTTGCCCGGATTGGTCCTGACTTTGCCGTCTTTCATCCAAAATCTGCGGTTGAAGAGGAAACGGCTGTCCGCGGTGAGCCCCTGAAAGAGTTCGCCCTCCCGCAAATTCCCCGCGGCCTCGGCCAGAGCCTCCGTCGCCTGCCGGACGAGGAACGGGATGTAGTCGGGGTTGAACCCCTTCTGGCGTGAACGCACTTCGGGGGCCGTGTGGGTGTGGATCGCCGCCATGGTCACGTTCCGGCGGCCGAACTGCGTCAGTCCGGCCCGCCGGATGCTTTCGAGAAGCGCGTCGCAGAGATAAAGCGGCATGCAGACGAGATCGAAGTGCAGTATCGCGGCGGCTTCGGTCCCCTTTTTGAACACGACCGCGCGGACTTCGATGTCGTCCAGCACATGATCCCACATGCGCACGTTGAAATATCCCGCCAGAGACACGGGGACCTGCGGATCGATGCAGCGGCGGGCGGTCCCGAATTCGATCTTCATTTCGCTTCCCTGCCCTCTTCACTGGCCGTGACGCTTGATTTCCTGCCCGACGACGCCGGGTAGATCACGCTCCGGCAGCAGGGCTTTCTATGGTCGATGATGTCGTACTGCGCCACGTAGCCGGCCTTTTCGAGGACGGGTATGACCCAGCCGGGGCAGTGGTTGCAGTAACTGTAGCAGGGAGAAGCGTCGTTGTCGAGGACCTTGCTCAGGCTGGGGCACTTTTTCATGCGTTTGACGAGACAGTCTTCGTGCAGTTCCAGCTCCAGCTCGCAGTTTTCCTCGAAGCGGATGTGGTCCCAGTACTCGTACATGCCCTTGAGGCCCTTCTCTTTGAAGAGGGCCAGCGTGTGCATCTCCTGATGTTCGCTGACGGACTTGTAATAGGCCTGCATTTCCCCGGGAGGCAGGGTCTCGAGAAATTTGAAAAGTTCGTTGTAGAAGCGCACGAAGTGGTCGCTGGGGATCATGGTTCACTTCTCCTTTCTGAAGATCTGCACACAATGGTCGTCGCCGACGTGTTCCACGGAGCTGGTCCAGCCCGTACCCTCGCACATGCCCGCGTTGACTTCTTCCGTCTGCAGACAGTTGATGGGCTCCACGGGCAGGCCCAGATGCCGCAGATGCCGGTGGGCGGGGCACTCGAAGACCTCGAAACGGATCTCGTCCGCCGTGACTTTGAGGTCGAATTCGGCCCCTTCCCGGTGATAGAACCACACCAGATGCTCCAGCAGTTCCGACGGGTCGTTCTTCGCCAGTTTTTCGCGGATGGACCTGTAGACGTCATGTCCCGTGCGGCGGAGTATCTCTTTGATCTTCTCCTCGCCGTAGCGCCCGGCAAAGTACCGGATGGCGCTGTCGGTGTTGCCGTGAAAATCACGGTGCAGTTCGTTGTTTTCCTGATAACGCAGCATGGGATGTCTCCTTTTCTTCAGTCCAACTGCTCTCTGAATCTGTCGAGGCACGCTTCGATCCGGGCGCGGACCTCCGCCGAAAGGGTATCCATCTCCTGCGCAATGGTGAAGGGCGACGCGATCAGTCCCAGTTTGCAGAGCGCGTATTTCTGCCCGGTCTGGACCGTGGAGAGGTCTCTTCCGTAAACGCCGTGGAAGACCCGGATCATATCGTTCTGCACGGCGCGGGCTCCGGCAGGATCCCCCTGTTCGCAGCAGTCCGCCAGACGGCGCATCATTTTGGAGCAGAGCGCGCCCATGCCGCAGATCATGCCGTCGCATCCGGCGAAAAGCGCCTCGTCGGCGGCCCATTCCTGCCCCTCGAAAAGCAGTGTTTCGTATCCCTTTTCGGCTTTCAGCAGCAGGAGTTCCCGCCGGAGCCACATGTTGGAGGCCGAATTCTTGATGCCCTTCAGATTTTCGTGGCCCATGATCGTCTCGAACTGCCCGAGAGAAAGATTGATGTTGTTGTTGGGCGGGCAGTGGTAGTACCAGACCGGGCGGTCCGCCGCGTCCAGCACCCGCAGGATCGATCTCACGGGATCCAGCTTCGACGTCTTTCCGGGCAGCATGAAGACATAGGCGTCGAAATCGTACTTCCGGTAGCTTTTCATGATCTCGAGAGAAAGAGGCAAACTGGTGGCGTTGATCCCCACGAGAAGCTGTGTTCTGCCGCCGATGCAGTGCGAAGCGTACTCCACGGCTTCCTCCTTGAAGCGGTCGGAGAAACTTCCCCACTCGCCCATGGAACCGAAGAGAAAAACGCCGTCGATGCCGTGGCGGATGTTGCGTTCGAAGATGCTGCTCAAGCCCGTCCTGTCGAGACTGCCGTTCTCCAGAAGGGGCGTTACCGTGGCGCTGATGACCTGTTTTTTCATTTTCCCATTTGCACCTGTTTTCAACGTTTTGCTTCCGCATCCCGCCGGGCCAGCCACGCCTTCAGGGTGCAGTAGAGCGTATCGCCCATCTGATCGTATCCGGCCTTGGCGGGGTGAACTCCGTTGTTCTGACGCACGGTCAGGGCGGGATTGCCCTCGTTGACCGGCTCCCTGATCGTCGGATAATTGTTTTCCGTGTCGATGTTGATGTAGACGGGAACGAGGTTGAATTTGAGTTCTTTGCTCTTTTTGAGCAGCGCGCGGTTGTAGCAGTCCAGATTCTTGCGGTACTGCCAGCCGGTCCTGCGGCTGGCGTAGCTCTTGCCGAAGCCGTCCTGCCCCGCACCCGGAATGTGCTGGAACACGAAGATCGCCGGTGCAGGATCGAGCTCCCGGAATTTCGCGATCAGTTTCTCCATGTTGTCCGTCGATTTTTTCGTGATCCCGGAGATCGTTTCATCGGTGGCGAGGAAAAAATCGTTCAGCCCCAGCTGAAAACTCACCGCGTCCGGCGCTTTGCCGCCGTTGTTGATCTCGAAATATTTTTTGAGATCGAACACGCCCTTCCCGTTCCGGTCCGGAAAGAGGAAGGGACTGTTGAAGTTGAGCGGACGGTTCGGGTGCATGCCGTCGTTTTTGGCGTCTCCGGCGTACCCCCAGCGGGTCAGGAACGAATCCCAGCGCCAGCCGCCGTAGCCCTCGTGTCTGCCGGGGCCTTTGCCGCGGGCCCCGATGCGCGTTCCGATGCTGACGAATTCGGGGTTGCCCGGCCGCTGCATCAGCTCGGCCACGCGGTTGGGATAAAATCCCTGACGCGTCTGGCTGGCGACGACGATCAGCAGGGAAAAACGCCGCCCCTTTCCGGCGTCTTCCGGCACGACCACCAGTTCGGATTCGGCTTCGGCGACCGTGCCGGACTCGCCGATGACGGTGATCTTCCATTTCCAGGCGCCGACGTCCTCTTTCTTCGGCGTGAAACGCCACCTTTTGAGATCGTTCCGCCCCTTCTCGCAATCCACGTCGAACACATAATTGGCCGGATTGATCACGGTGACGATGTTGTTGAAGTAAACATTCATCTCCACGCCCGGCACGGCGTAGATCTTTTCGGGCACCAGCAGACGCACGTCCGCGGCGGAGAGCACCTCCGCCAGCAGAAACAGAGCGATGACCGATGCGCAGTTTCCGAATCTTTTCATTTTTTGATCTCCATGATTCAAACGGGGCCGATCAGGAACCGGCCTTCACGAAAACGCCACTTCGACCCGGGTGATCCGCGGCGTCCGCAGGGAGTTGACCGCGCCGAGGGCCAGCCGGTACTGGACGAAGTCGCCCGCGGAACAGCGGATCTCTTCCGGTTTCCGCCACGGCGCGCCGGAGAGTTCTCCGGCACTGCGGGCGCGGCGCATCAGGACGCCGACCCACGTTTTTGGAGGGATCTCCGCTTCGAGAGAGACCCGGCATCCGGCGCAGCCGGGATCGACCCGGTACGGTTCCGACGTGTAGAACTCCTCGGGGCCCCGGTCGAGCATGTTCCCCGGCTGGATCGTCGTCATGCCGTGGGGACCGTTGGTGGGCAGTCTGGTGCAGCGCTCCTCATTGAATCCGTCGGGACCGTTCCACCAGACGGCGGACCAGCCTTTGTGGTCCCCGTCGATCTTGTGGTTGGCCACCGCCAGATCGACGAATCCGTCCTCGTTGAAGTCGCAGGCCACCGCCCCCGAAGCCGAGTGCGTGAAGAGCATCTTGCGGTCGAGATTGCTGAAGTGCCCCTTGCGGTTCCAGTACAGGAACGAGTGGATGTCCCGGTCCTTGCCGCCGTGGTAACTGCCGGCGAAGATGTCCAGCCAGCCGTCGTTGTTGAAGTCGGCCACGGCGAAGGAGTCGGCGGCGTCGCCCCGCAGCATGCATTTGCGGGCCTCGCTGAGCCCCTCCGGGCCGTTCCAGTAGATGTAGACGTAACTGTGGTGAGGCTGGCGCGGAATGAGGTCGCCGTCTCTGGGCGTTTCGGTGTGGCCTCCGATGATGAGGTCGGGATAGCCGTTTTTGGTGAGGTCCGCCGCCGTCGCCGCCAGTCCGCGGTAGGTGGCAAGTTCGAAGGAGCGTTCAAGTGAAAATCCCTCCGGCCCGCCCCGCAGGACCAGCGTGCGCCCCGCGCCCTGCGGCGCGACGATGTCCAGATAACCGTTGTTGTCCAGATCCGCCGCGCAGAGCCAGCGCAGGGAATTTTTGGAGTTGACCTCGATGGTGTCGTAACTTGCGAAATCGTCTTTGCCGTAGAAAATGCGCAGATCGTTCCAGTGGTTGCACGGCGTGACGATCTCGAGGTAGCCGTCGTGGTTGAAATCCCCGGCGACGACGCCCCAGCCGATGTCGGTTTTGAGCGTGCGCGTTTTCTCCGGCTCGAAACCGCCGGGGCCGAAGTGGTGCAGATGGTGGCCGGGGTCCAGATGCAGGGAGTTTTCGGAGTTGTTCCCCACCAGCAGTTCCGGCCAGCCGTCGTCGTCCAGATCGGCGCAGAGGGAGTCCACCGCGCACCACGAGGGCACGGCCGTCATGCGCTCGGGAGAGTATCCTTCGGCGCTGCCGTGATAGATGAAAGTCCTGTCGTACCCCACCGTGCTGCGCGAAAAGTGGTTGACGAGAAAAACCTCCGGCGGACGGCCGGGATTGCGGACGGGAAAGACTCTCCTCGTGTCCTCGCCCGCAAAGCGGTGCAAAATCTTTCCGTCGGGACCGCAGAGCAGCGTCTCGCAGCGGTAGACCGAAGAGTTGCCGTTGGAGGCAAAGAAGATCCCCTCGGGGGAGATCGCCGCGTCCGAAGCGGCGGGAGTGTCCACGGCCGCCCGGGAGCCGTCTTTGCGCACGATGAAACTTACCGGACGCGCGGCGACGGCCAGGATCCCCCTCGCGTCGTCGTACGCCGCGGCCAGAGCGCCGGGCAGAACGGTTTCGCCGCACCTTGTCACCTGACGGCCGCGGGCTTCGAAAAACAGGACCTTTTCCCCGGTGCACCAGGCAAGTTCCGTCCGGCCGCCGCGCACGACGGCGCGGATCTGCGGAAACACCTGGATCTTGCGCTCGGTGTTGCTTTCAAGGGTGCCGCACTCGGGAGGACGCCGTATTTCGCATTCTCCGGGGAGCGGAACGGCGCTGACGTTTTCCACCCGTATCCCCTCGGGCCCGCCCCAGTAGACGGACGCCGAGGAAAAATCCGACCGCACGGCGACGAGTTCGTCGAACCCGTCCCCGTCGAGATCGGCGGAGATCACCTGATCGGCAAAAATGGGCAGATCGACGTACCCGGCCCACTCGAAGCCGACCTCTGTCTGATAAAATATGCGCACGTTCCTGTACACCGGCTGGGCGAAGGCCAGCGCAAGTTTCCCGCCCGTGAAACGCCCGGCGCAGACGCTCTCGGCCCAGGGGGTCGGGATCCGGATGTGCCGGTCTTCGGAATAGGGTTCCTGCGAACCGAAATAAATGTCGGTGGAGGCGAAGGGAGAGACCATGTCGTACCGGCCGCAGACTACAAGATCGGTGTATCCCCGGTCGTAAAGGTCGGCGGCAAGTCCGGCGATGCTCCCCTGCCCCGGCAGGGCGGTGCAGTTGTCCTCCATGTCCCAGAGAAAACTCGGCGCGGACTCGTGATGATTCTGACAGTTGGCGAAAACCAGATCGAAATAACCGTCGCGGTCGAGGTCGTACTGAAAAATGCGCTGCAGGACGCCTTTGCGCGAAACGTAGAGATTCTGTCCGCCGCAGCCGAACACGCCCCGGCGGAAAGCTTCGAAACCTTCTGTGATCCAGACGTTTTTCATCGGCGCTTCTCAGATGTCCATGTAAAGGCTCGTCACATTCGAGAAGGTCACGACTTCGGTGACGCCGTCGTGGAGCCACGATCGGGGGATGACCACCGGTCCGGGACCCGACGTTTCGTGACCGTTGACGAGGATCTTCCCCTGCGCATCGGTGAAGAGTCTGCCGTCGCCCGCGGGAGCCTTGCCGATGCGCAGACGCCAGAGGGTCTCGCCCGAAGCGGGGAAAACCCCCGCAGGCAGTTTATGAGTCTTGAGCCAGTTCTCGTAATAGCCCGGAATGCGGTTGCACTGATCGAGATCCCCGAGATGGATCTCGCAGTCGTCCCAGCCGGGATGGACGCGGCGCGGCAGGGAGGTCACCAGATCCGGATCCTGCACCTCGTTGAAGATCTGCCGCCCCTTGGCGATACAGGCCAGCTGTTCGGAGGGATCGACGCCCTTCTTCAGTAGATCGGAGGAAAGGGGCGGCCGCAGCATTTTCATGCAGTTGAAGACCTGAAGTCCGTCGGCGCCGCTCCAGTAGGCTCCGGCGGCCAGTCCCCGGGCGTCCTCGGGCGTGATGACCGCGCCCCGGTACTTCACTTCGCGCCGCCAGCCCTCTTCGAGGGTGACGATCACGGGCAGTTTTCCCACGATGGTCCGCCACTTTTCGACCGGCACGTCGAAGTTGCCGCCGCAGCCGAAGTTGCCGACGAAGAGGTGCGAAAGCACCCCGGCCTCGACCCAGCTTTTGACGTCCAGCCCCAGCTTGAGGGCCGATTCGGGCGTGACGGGCACGCGGCAGGCGAAGGGCTGTCCCAGACGGTCTCGCAGTTTTTTGAGCATGTCGGTGATGAGGTGCGCCCGATCCGGACCGGTCTCGCGGGGCAGATGGGCGGGCCAGCGCATCCAGTCGAGCAAAACGTTGTCGGGTTCGTACTTTTCGAAGGCCTCGACGATGAAGTCGCTGTACATGTCGCGGACGCACTGATGAGAGTAATCGAACCCGTTCTCGCAGGGAATGTCCCCGGGAATGCGCAACTCCGGGTGCTCGCGCCAGAAATCCGTATGGATCGAAGAGTTCTCGTCGTGCCCGTTGTGCATGTCGTTCATGCGCACGTCGATCCACGCGCCCATGCCCAGCCCGCGGGCGCCCGCCAGCAGATAGGCGTTGGAGTCGATGCCCTGTGCCTCCAGCACCGCCATGTTGGCGCGGCGGCGGAAGGACCAGTGGCGTGCGTCGCCCCGCAGGGCCTTCTGATAGGGTCCCTGCAGGATGTCGAAGCCGTCCAGATAGCTCTGGAACACCCGGCTCCGGTAGTTGGCGATCTGGGCGTTGACCCCCACGAGGTAGACGCCGACGCCGGTCTTGCCCAGGTTCTCCAGAATGGCGTCGAGATCGAATTTCGTCATCGTCCCGGCCTCGAACTGATAGAACCGGGCGTCGCTGTCTTCGTCGAAATAAAGTGTGCGCATCATGACGGTCTCCTATTTCCTCTTTTTCTGATAGACGCGGACATGATCGATGGTGAAGACCGAAGATCTCCACGGCTTGCCCTCTTTTCTGATCTTTTCCGCGAGATTGCGGTGAACGCCGAGCGAAAGGATGATGTAAAGCGGCGCGTGGGAGACGGGATGGTATTCCTTGCTCAGGGCGTAGCTTTCGACGCCGTCGATGAAGAAACGGTATCCGTCGGGCGTCCACTCCAGCCCCACGGTGTGCCAGCCCTCGTTGAAGCCGGGCATCCGGCGGGCGATGGTGCCGCCGCTCTTGAGCGTGTATTTTTTTCCGTCGAAGGCCTTGTAGTGGGTCGTCTGCGAGATCTGGTTCATCGAAGGCAGGATGCACTCCATGATGTCG
>JAFTDL010000076.1 GCA_017454215.1 Lentisphaeria bacterium
CCGCTTCATCGCCAACCACGACGCCATGAAGTCGGAGTTCAAGCGGCACAAGATCGAGAATCTGGCCATGCTCCTCAAAGGCGTCATGCTGGCCAAGGGAAAATGCGGGCTCATGCTCAATGTCCGCAAGGCGGATCTCGAGGCCGTCCTGAAACTGCTTCCCGCGCTGGAGAAGCCGACGGTCTCCCCGCTGTCGGATCCCGAATGGGTGGCGGTGAACACCATCGTTTCCGAAGTCGCGGGCAGGGAACTCATTCCCGAACTGAAACGCGCCGGCGCCTGCGGCATCGTCGAATTCCCCCTCAACAAGATCATCGAGTAACCTGTATCGAGGAAAAGAAAATGCTGAAACTGGATTTCGCCAAGTGCGGCGGACTCATCCCCGCCATCGCGCAGGACTGGAAGACCAACGAAGTGCTCATGCTGGCCTATATCAACGAAGAGGCCTGGAACGAGACCCTCAAAACGGGACACGGGGTCTATTTCTCCCGTTCCCGTCAGAAACTCTGGCACAAGGGCGAAAGCTCCGGCAACGTGCAGATCGTCCACGAGATCCTCGTCGACTGCGACGAGGACACGGTGGTCTTCAAGGTCGAGCAGATCGGCGGCGCCGCCTGCCATACGGGCCACGCCAGCTGCTTTTTCCGGCGTCTCAACGCCGACGGCTCCGTGACCGAACTGGGCGAAAAACTCTTCGACCCCGAAAAAGTCTACGGCCCCGGTCACAAATGATCCGTTTCTTCTGAAGCGGCGGCGTTCCGGGGGAGGAGGCTCCCATCCCTTTTCGAAGGGCTCTGTTCCCTTGGACGCATGATAATTGACGAGCCCCCGGCAGAACACACCGGATATGCCGCAGCGGGAAACTGTAAGACCATCAGGACGGGGAAGACCTGTGGGACATCGAGATCGGCTTCGTCTTACGCGTCCTGCTCGTCCTACTTGTCTTACACTGCCTGTTGCAGTGATTTTCATGGTAGTTTCATGCGTTGCGGGGAACAGAGTCCGGATATATACACCGAACCGGGGAAAAATGTATTTCAATTTGATCGAAAAACCGACAAGGGGAAAAAGATGTCGAATTCGGAGATCGGTGTGATCGGCGGCGCAATTTTGGCCGTGGTGCTTTTCCGCTGGTGGGGCGTTTTGGTCGTTGTAATTTGGGCGCTGACGATATATTCCGAATACAAATACCCGTCAAAATGACTGGGCACGTCCGATTTTTCGTCAATTCTCCTCGAATCTCCTTCCCGTCCGTGACCGCCTTTATCGTAAACGGGGTGTTTTCGGCACGGAGGCCCGGCGGGATCACAGATCGGCCAGTCTGCGGTAGAAGTCCATTTCCTCCCGGGCGTTGTCCAGCTGTCTGAGTTTCCAGCGGAGGTGCTCCGGGTCGCAGACGTAGTCCATGCGGGGCTCCCAGCCCAGACGTGAATCCGTTTCGGCGCAGGGAATGGTGTCCAGTACATTGGCCCGTTCGGCGGCGAGGATCGCCGCGAGTCCGTCCAGCTGCGCCAGCAGTTCTTCGCGGGTCTGCGCGATCTGAAGCCGCAGATTGCCGAGACGCCACTTCTTGACGCCCAGCGTGGTCCGGATCATGTTCCGGATGAACCGGCCCAGCGCCAGAAGGCGTTCGCGCTCCCCCTGACGGGCCGGGGCTCCGGCGTCCGCGAAGGCCCGTTCCAGAAGGGCGAGGCCGCCGTTCCACTCCTTTTCCATCTGCGTCAATTCCGCCAGTTCCGCGGGGCAGCGCAGGGGACCGGGGGACTGCGCGTCGTTTTCGAAGGGCTGATACATGGTCTTGACCATGTTCTGACACCGGTATGCGTTGCGGGTGAAGGGGAAGGTGACTTTCTTGTCGTCCATCGTCCGGGTGATGACGGGGTGGAATACGAAGGGATAGGCCGGACCCACGCGCCAGGGGCCGTACTGGTCCTCGTTGGACGCCACATAGTGATCCATGGCCCGGCTCCAGATCTTCCACGCCTCCACGACGGCGCAGGCGGCCGAAGGACCGTACTCCGAGGAAGCGTATTCCGCCAGCAGGCTTTCGGGATCCGCGGGGGGCGTATCCGAGAAAATGGCGTTGGCCAGCACGTTGCAGACATTGGGGAACCACCCGTAATGGTGGGAGTCGTAAAAACTGTTGACGCCGTATCTGATGAGATTTTCCCTGAGGATCTCCATGCGTCTGATCCAGCGGAAGGGCACGGGGGCCCAGGGGACGCATCCGAAGTCCCACGTCGCGCCCGCAAGGTTGCTCGTCACGCGGATGTCGCGTATTCCCAGCTCGTGGGCCGCCTTCACCTCGGAGATGAAATACTCTCCCGGCTCCTCGGCGTAGATGGAGTAATCCATGACGGGGCAGGAAAGTCCGTGCCGGCGCTCCTGCTTGAAAATATCGTAGGTGACCTGAAGCGACACGCCCTCGGGGAGGGAACTTAAGAAGGCCCGCCGGGCTTCGAGGGGGGCCCAGCCCCAGTTGTAGGTGTTGAAGATGACCTCGGCTCCGGGGGCGGCCCCGTGGACGTGGTCGCGGATCCTGCCGATGTAGGCGGGATAATCGCTGTTGGGGTAGTATCCGGTCATCTGTTTCAGGGGCTGGATGCCGTCCTGCCCCTCCGTGCCCTCCCTGACGGAGACCGTGGAAGCGTCCTTGCTGGGGAACTCCAGCGATTCGCCGACCAGATGGATGGCCTTGGCCTTGGGATATGTCCGGAACAGCCGCCCGTAGACCTCGTCGAACATTTTTTCGGCCTGCGGATCGTCGGGATGGACGTAACAGGTCATGTAGCTGTAGAGGACCACGTCCAGACCGTACTTTTCCGCGCGTTCGATGATGTCGTTGATATCGCAGGGGCCTTTCGCGTTCCGTCCGATGCCGCTGACGAAAAGATCGACGGCCGTGAAGCCCGCGTGGGCGATGGCGTCCAGCTGGCTGTCGGGAAATTCGTCCAGTCCGAAACCCGAATGGGTGCTGCGCATGCGGGGCAGGATCCCGAAGGAATGATCGCCGCGTTCGACCAGCGGAGCCCGGCGCAGACGCATCAGTTCTTCAAGGTGGAGCACGCCCGAAAAAATCCCCCGGGGGGAGTTCCCGGCAAGTTCCATGCGGTCTTCGCGGACGCTGTACCGGCATTTCCGGCCCGGCGCTTCCCGCGCGGAAAAGGAGAGCACGATCTCTTTTTCCGCCCGCTCCCGCGCGAGGACGACCCCCATGGCGCATTCCAGAAAACGTCTCAGGTCTTCCGCCGCGCGGCGCAGCAGGGGATGGCCGCAGCCTCGGGTGCGGATGCTCCATTGCGGCGTCAGTTCGACCTCGCATTCTCGTTTTTTGACTTCGGGATCCCGCGCCGGGCGCAGAAAGTACGAATCCATGCGCTGTCTGAAATCGTAATTTTTTTCCTTCATCGCACACCTCGTTTTGTCATCGCCTGTCCGGCAGGTTTCCGCAGAATATCCGCAGGGCCTCCGCCGCCGTGCGCAGCGTTTCCTCGGAACAGGCGTAGGAAAAGCGGACGAAACCGTCCGCCCCGAAGCCGCACCCCGGAGCCGCGGCGATGTGGGCCTCGTCCATCAGCCTGTCGCAGAACTCCGTGCTGCCGAGTCCGTAAGATGAGATGTCGCAGAAAACGTAGAAGGCCCCCGAGGGGCGGATGAATTTCAGCCCGGGAACGCGGGTCAGCAGACCGCAGAAGAGATCGCGGCGTTTTGCGAAGGCGTTCTTCATGCGTTCGCAGTCGGCGGAGCAATCCCGCAGGGCTTTCAGTGCGCCGTACTGGGCGAAAGTCGTCACGTTGGCCAGAAAGTGGGTCTGCAGGGCGTCGATCTTGCGCGTCAGCCACAACGGCGCCGACAGGAATCCGACCCGCCAGCCGGTCATGGCGTAGCTCTTGCTGAAGGAGTTGACCGTGACGGTATGCTCCGCGACCTCTTCCGAGAGCGATGCTATGCTGATATGAGGCCGGTCGGGATCGTAGGCGAGTTTCTCATAGACTTCGTCCGAGAGGATCATGAAATTCTTTTTCAGCGCCCACTCGCCCAGCATCTCCAGAGTCCGGCGGCGGCAGACCGCGCCGGTGGGATTCGAGGGCGAACACAGCACCACGAGCCGCGTCCTTTCGGTGACATAGTGCCTGAGATCCTCTTCGGTCAGTTCGAAATTGTTTTCGGGCGTCGTCGGCACGAACACCGGTTTTGCGCCCGAGGCGGAGATCATGTGCAGGTGGCTCACCCAGTAGGGCACGGGGAGTATCACCTCGTCCTGCGGACCGCACAGGGCCGTGATCGCCGCGGCGCAGGCGAATTTGCCGCCGGGCGTGATGACGACCTGTTCCATGGACGTCGCGATGCCGTCCCTGCGGAACTTTTCGGCGCAGGCTTCGCGCAACTCGGTGATGCCCGCGGGGATGGTGTATTTGGTCTGACCGGAAGCCATGGCTTCGGCGCAGGCGCGCTTGACCGGCTCCGGCGTGTCGAAATCGGGCTCTCCCACCGAGAGCATGCACACGTTTATCCCCTGCCGGGCCAGTTCCATTCCCTTTATCAGAGACCCCAAAGTTTCGGACGGCGGAAGCGCGCCGAGCAGTCCCTTTGTCTGCTGCAGATCTTTCACGATAATTTCTCCCTGATGTTTTTTCCGGCTCCGTTCCCTGCGCGGACCGGTGAAAGGCCCGGCCCGTATCACGCGGATGAGAAGGAGACCGTTTCTCCGTCGGGGATAATGTACCACGGCTTTTTCTCATATCAACCGGATTTTTACGGTAAAATCAGGCCATTGTCTGTAAAATCGGGTCAGCGGAGCCGGGCGGGAGAGACGGAGAAGTATTTTTTGAAGACTTTGCCGAAATATCCGGGATCGCTGAAACCCAGCGCATAGGCGGTTTCCGAGAGGGAGCGGCCGCCTGTTTCCAGCATTTCCCGGGCCTTTTTCATCCTTCTGGAGAGAAGATAGGCGTGAAAGGACATGCCTGCGAATTTGGCGAAAAGCCGGGACAGCGTGCGGGGACTGATGCGCAGACGGGAGGAAACCGAAGCGAGGGTGAGGCGGCTTTCGAGCCTGTCCTCGATATAGCGGCAGGCTTCGCCGAAACGGTCCGCGTCAGGGTCGGCGATCTCCCGGCCGGGTGCGGACAACTGTTCCTGACAGATGGCGAGGATCACCCCCAGCTGCAGAGCGACCCTGCGGTGCTGAAAGGGGGAATCGAATTTTCCGTCCATGCGCATTTTGGGCAGATGGAGCAGGTGGAACACGGCGGCGATGTCCGCCCGCGCCGACGGCGGAAAGTGCTGTACGCAGTCGGGCGCGAAACGCTCCGCCCCGTTCCAGCGGAAGCGCAGGTGGATCATTTCCGGTCCGTTCGGTTCATGAAAGCGGTCCCGGTGCCGGACTCCGGCCGGAAGAAACAGCGTGTCCCCGGGAAAAGCGCGGTAACACAGACCGGATCTCAGTTCCAGCGTCATATTTCCCCTGAGGATGTGAAATATCTGATGCTCCTTTATGGCGTGCCAGTTGTTTGAATAGCAGGGCGCGTATGCGACCTTGCGCGCGAACAGCAGTTCCGGCAGTTCCGATGCTTCTGTTTCGAAGCCGTTGTTCATTATTCCGTCTGAGCCTGATTTGTTTTCTTCCCGCGGACGCGTTCACTTGATCTTCGAGAGGTCGATGCCGGTCTCTTCCCAGAAGAGGGTGTCTTCGACGGGCTTGTCGTCCAACTCCCAGAAGTGGTTCATCACGTCCTCTTTTCTGACTCCCGCGGCGGTCGCGTCGGAAAAGTATTTTGCGATCCCGGAGACGGAAACGGTTCTTTCCGATCTGAAAAGGCGGGCGTTGTCGACGAGGGCGGCAAAGAAATTTTCCGTCACGGGAGCGCCGTTGAAGTTGAGCGTGCAGACGGTCAGGACGCCCCCGTTGTCGGCGCTCACCGAGAAGCAGTGCGAAAAATTGCGCAGCGTGTCGTCGTCGATGAAGTCCTTTATTCCGTGCAGAAGCCCCTTCATGCGGTCGCGGACGGGCTTGTCGATGCCCGAAACGTGTTCGGCGACGGGGAGGGGACACCCGTCGAGATCGACCTTGTAGGCTCCTTCCAGCAAAGGCTGCATATTGGCGTCGAAGTAACGCTCCGTCGCCAGAGCGCGGCAGAGTTCGGGCACGGTCACGAAACCGCCCAGATTGCTGCCCCGGTCCCAGATGCAGGGTTTGAAGCGCTCCAGCGCGCCGGGCAGATAGTATTCGTTTCCCGGTCTGTCCCGGTGGTAGAGCAGAAGAACGTGTCTGCCTTTTTCCAGTTCGGTCAGGACCCGGCCGTTCAGCCTGTCGGTGATGAACAGGTTTTCCGCCGGGGTGCGGGGCGCGGAGAAGAACTTGCGCGCGGTTTCGGATCCGAGATCGAGTTCGGCCCGCACCGCCGGGGCGGCATGGGGATAGAGCCAGAGCGGCCAGGTGTTTTCGAGCACGAGTCCGCCGCTTTCGAATTTCGCCGTGACCGTGATCTTTTTCGGCGCATCGCCGTTCTTGAATTTCAGCGTCAGTTCGGCGATCTTCTGCAGGTTCCCGGCGAGGACGACGTCTTTTCCCGTCCAGACGGTCTCGCCGTCCGCGGCGACGGTCACGGTCCCCCGCCGCACCGGCTGTTCCAGAAAGTCGGAGACAAAGAGCTTCATGGTGACCGGGGTGTCGTAAAAGAAAGTCTCGTCACCGAAATCGGCCAGCAGCGCGGCGTCGCCGTTGAAGGATTTCATCCACGCCTCTTCGAAATACTTGTCGTCGTCGAAACAGTCGAGGATGCCGTTTTTGTTTTCGTATTTGAGACAGTCCGACAGCTGGAGCATTTCGAAGCCGGCCAGATGCGACAGGCGGAGCCTCTCGATATAGGTTTTGATGCCCGTTTTTTTGAAGATCCGCGAGCCTTGGATGTAATCGGGCATTTTGGATGAGAGCTTCTTGCGTTCGATCAGCGCGGGCAGTTCGGTCAGGTACCGGGGCTTTTTGATGCCGTTGGCTTCGAGATAATCCCGGCCGACCCGGGAGCAGAATCCGTCGAATTTCCTGTTCAGGGCCGCGTAATCGGGAATGTCGATGTAGTGGATCGCCTCATGGGCCAGCACCGGTCGGATCGGCACCGCCTCCCGGCGGATGGAGGCATCGACGCCGGAGCCCGAAAAGGACGATGCCAGTTCCCCGTCGTAAGCCGATCCGTTGATGCGCCAGCAGTCGTCGGTCTCGAACATTTTCGCGTGGTGTTTGAAGGGAAAATAATAGGCGATGTGCTGAGAGAAGATGTCGGCGCTTTCCCGGTCGAATTCGCCCCAGCCGGAGTTGTCCATGATAAGTTTCGCAGGGGCGAGGCGTTTGCCCTCTTCGTAAAGCGCCCGGACTTCGGGCCGGCGCCCGGAGTTGTGCATTTCGTTGCCGATGCAGAAGATCGCCGCGGAGGGATTGTTGCGGTATCTGAGGATCGTTTCGCGCCACCTGGCGTTGTCCATCGAAAGTTTCTTCTTGTTGCCCTTTGCGTCGTACTCGTAGGAGAAACCGATCTCCATGTGGATGAGCAGTCCCTCTTCGTCGGCCGCTTCGACGAATTCCGGCGCGGGAACGGTGCTGTGAAAGCGCACGAGGTTGAAGCCGTACTTCCTGGCCTGCCGGATATTTTTTACCGCGGCGTCTTTGGCGGCGCCGCCCGTCATGTTGGGGTGGTCGTGGGCGACGATGCCGCGGATGTATCCCCGCAGAAAACAGGGCGTCCCGTTGAGCAGAACGGCGCGGTTGCCGAGGGTCGCCAGTTCGCAGTAACCGAAGCGCTGCGAAACGCTCTCCGCCTCGAGCGTGTAAAGCACGGGGTGGTCGGGGGACCACGTCTGCAGGGAACTTGCGTCGATGAATACGACGTGTTTTTCCCCGTCCGGCTTTCTGCCCAGCACGGGTGCGTCCGCTTTTTTTCCCGTCCGGTCGGTGATGACGATACCGGAGAGGACTTCGTCGCTTTCGATGACGAGCAGTCCGGCGGCAATACGGCTTCTGATCAGGATCATGGACTCCTTCTCCTGTGATGTACTTGTTCGGCGTCGCCGTTAATATAGTGCCGGAAGTCCGGTTTTGCCAGCGGATCCGTCTCTTTGGCTGCCGGACGGGGCGGCGGATGAGATCCCCTCCTGCGGATCAGATGACTTCGCGGGGCGGCGGACCCTTGAAGGTGCGGATCGCGCTTCCGCGCTGCGCATGGCCGACTTCATTCAAAAACGCATCGCTGAACTCAAAGCAAAGTGGAGGAAATGATTTCCCGGCTCAAAACACCCCGCTTCTTTTGAAAAGGATAGGGGGTCCGGGAGAGGGAAAACTTTTTTTCACGGGAAAAAAAGTTTTTCCCTCTCCCGGGGTATCTCCCTTTTTTGAAAATTGAAAATCGGGAAAAGACGGTGTACATTATGGGGCGGAAGATGTGAGTGCGTGAGAGTTATGGCTTATCCCATCGAGGAAAAACTGGTGATCGCGGTGGCGTCGAGCGCATTGTTTGCGCTGGACGAGGCGGATGCTGTTTTCCGTGAAAAGGGTGTGCGGGCGTACCGGGCGTATCAGCGGGAGCATGAGGAGGACGTGCTTTCTCCGGGAGTGGCGTTTCCCTTCATCCGCCATTTCCTCGAACTCAACGCGGTTTTTCCCGAACGGCAGCCGGTCGAGGTCGTTCTGCTTTCGCGGAACGACTCCGATACCGGGATGCGGGTGTTCAACAGCATAGAACACTACAAACTGGGCATCATCCGGGCGGCGTTCACGCGGGGAAATTCGCCGTTCCGCTATATTCCGGCGTACAACGTCTCGCTGTTTCTTTCGGCCAATGAAGCCGACGTGACCGAGGCGTTGGCCAGCGGGTATCCGGCGGGACTGGTGCTGCCGGGCTCCGCGTGCTGCGGCGGGGAGGATTCCGAACTGCGCGTCGCCTTCGACTTCGACGGCGTGATCGCCGACGACAGCGCCGAAAAGGTCTATCAGACCTGCGGGATCGAGGCATTTTACGACTCCGAGACGGCGCAGGCGCAGACGGCCATTTCCCCGGGCCCCCTGGGCGATCTCTTCCGCAAGCTGGGAGATCTGCGCACGCTGGAGGACGAACGGGAGGAGCTGGACCGCAGCTGCCGGCGTTTCCTCAAGACGGCCATCGTCACCGCCCGCAGCGCTCCGGCGCACAGGCGGGTGGTCAACACCCTGCGCAGCTGGAACATCACCGTGGACGAGACCCATTTTCTCGGAGGCATGGACAAGGGGCGGATCCTCGAGACGCTCAGGCCCCATATATTTTTCGACGATCAGGTGCATCCGCATCTGGATTCGGCCCGCCGGTTCACGCCGTCGGTGCATATTCCTTTCGGCGCGGCGGCGAAGCGCGGGAGCGTTTCCGCGGGCGGCCCGTCCGGCACAACACGGGGAGGTATCTCATGATGAAGAAAATGGCGGCGGTCATATCGGCGGCGGGAGTCTCACTGCTCTGCGGAGCGCCTCTGCCGGAGGGCGTGGTTTCGGAGTCGTACCGCGAGTGCCGCGTCATATCCGTGCAGGATCAGGCCATGACCATGCCCGGAGCGCTTTTCCGCAGCGTCGGGTCCTCCGGCGCGTTCAAGGCCGCCGAGACTTACTCCGCGTCGCTCAATGTTTTTGTGATAAAGCACGAAGAAAGCGGCCAGATCGCGCTGATCGACGCCGGGTTCGGGCGCGAAAACAGCCGGTTGCTGATGAAACTTGCCGAGATCGGGATAAGTCCCGCGACGGTCGGCGACGTGTTCATCACCCACATGCACCCCGATCACACGGGGGGACTGCTCACCCCCGCGGGACTGGCCGCCTTTCCCAATGCCCGGATCCACATCGCCCGCAAGGAGTACGAGGCGTGGAAAAGCGAGGGCGCCCGCGACCGCGCGCGGCTGGCCCTGCGCCTTGCGCCGTACCATGAAAAGATCGTTCTCGAAGACTACGGCAAGGCGCTGGCGCCCTACGGACTGGTTCCCCTCCTGTATCCGGGGCATACGCCGGGGCACACGGTGTACAGTCTGAAGGTCACCCCCGCCGGGGAGCCCGCCCGCACGATCTGGTTCGTGGGCGACATCGTGCACGCGGCGGACTTGCAGATACCGCATCCCGAGTTCTGCGCCAGGTTCGACAAGGAGCCGGAAACGGCGGTGAAGTCCCGGCGGAAAATGCTCGAAAACGCCCCCCTGTGGTACGGCGCGCATCTGCCTTTCCCCGGGATCGTCAGGATCGAACATAAGGGAGACGGCTTCACTTTCACGGCCGAAAAGCGGCCCTGAAGACGCTTTTCCGCGGTCTGCGGACACTCCCGAACGGACGCCGGCATCGTCGCCGACGTCCCTTTTTTTTGCCGGACCCGTGCGGGGCGATATGCCTCCTGACCGCAGAATGAAATCATGCAATAAGGGGAACAGAGCCTACTTTTTTGGGGGGGATCGCAGGCACACTCTCTGCCGCCGTTTGTCCGGCCTCGACGGGGGATGAAGCGGAGTCGTCGCGTTCAGGCGCTTGCAATCCGCCCGGGAGCGGTGTATGTTAGGCGGCGTACTGCATTTCGATTGTGTTTGTCAAGTTCTGCAAATTAAAAAGTCAGATATTTTAGTTGCTCGCTCCGATTGAAGGGGTGGTCCGACTGAGTTACTCACAGTCGGCGCCCCGCCTCCGACGAGTTGGATGACCCATTCTCGTCGGGGCG
>JAFTDL010000077.1 GCA_017454215.1 Lentisphaeria bacterium
GTACCCGAGAAACATGTGACTGCCGGGAAAGAAGGAGATGCTGCCCTTTTCCATGGGCACGTTTTTTGCGATGAGGACTTCGGTGTTGGGGTGAAAATCATATCCGGCCCGGCCGATCTGAACGCGGTAGCGCGTCTTGCGGTCGGGAACGGCGACGATCATGTCGGTGGGGCGGCTGGCGATGCGCAGACCCAGATACACGTCGTAACTGCCCTTCAATCCGGGCGCGTAAGAGAGGATGTCCACGTCGTCGGGATCCGCGGGGGCAAAGAGGGCGCCCTCGCTCAGGGGCTTGAAGAAGGGGCATTTGCGCCAGCTCCAGCCGTAGAGGGGGGCGTATCCCGTGATCACCCGCGGACGGGGAGAAAATTTGCCGAAATCCGCGATGAGCACGGTCCCTTGCGGATCCACGATGTGGGGCTGGGGCTTGATCTCGTCCCCGGGGTAAAGCTGTTTCGCGGAGCCGCTCTTCTGCGCCGAGAACAGGTCCCCGGGGCTGAACGGGGCGACCGAACAGGAATAGATGTTTCCGAAGAAGGTCCTTGCGCCGACGCTTCCCAGATAGAGGGTCGCGTTTTTGTCCGGCTCTCTGACTTTGCCTTTCGACGCGTAGTCGGCGATCAGCTTGCCGTTGAGGATGACTTGCACGCGCCCCTGTCCGCGGACGACTTTGAGGTCATAATCGCGCCTGTCCTGAATGTTGGCGGGAAGGAGATTGTACCAGTTGGTCGCGCCGGGAAAGTTCACCATCAGCTGAACGGTTTTGCGCACCCAGACGGAATACCCCTTGTCGTAGTTCCCCGCTGTGAGCAGGGGCAGCCATTCGTTCGTCGCCTTTTTGATGTCGGCCGAAAAATGGATGCGGATCACCTGACCGTCGGGATAGTGGAGCCGCCTGTCCATGGGGCGCGAGACCGTGCCGCCGGAGAAAGAGAGAAAAAATCCCCGGTCGTCCTCGCGCGCCCAGTCCACTTTGTCCGGCGTGCGGATGGTCAGGTCGAGGCCGCCGGGATTTGCGTCTTTCACGCGTCTGCTTCCCGTGCCGTCCTTGCATTTCCAGTCCGCGCCCGCAGCCTTGACGGGGGCCTTTTCCGCCGCGGCGGACGCGCTTCGGGAAAACGGCTTCACCGAGCAGAAATAAATTTTCCCGAAAAAGGTGCGGTTCCCGAGGGTCCCCAGATAGAAGTGGTCGTTTTTTCCCGGCTCTTTGACTTTGCCCCTCGATGCGTAGTCGGCGATCACCTTGCCGTCGAGGACGACCCGAACGCGGCCTTCGCCGCGGATGACTTGAAGATCGTACTCCTTCATGCTTTCGATCCTGGCGGGAAGGAGTTTGTACCAGTTGGACGCGCCGGGAAAGGCGACCAGCAGACTGCCGTCGTTCCTGAGCCAGACGGAGGCCCCTTTTTCATAGTTCTGCGAGGTCACCAGCGGCATCCACGTCCCCGCCGTTCTGGTGAGATCGGCGGCAAAGCGGACGCGGATCGTCATGCCGTCGGGGAAGTACAGTTCCGGCCCCAGCGGACGCGAAATGATGCCGCCGCTGATGGAGAGGAACGGAGCGTTTTTGCCGTCCCGCGACCAGACGACTTTGTCCGGCGTGCGGATCATGAGACTCAAATTTTCCGCGCCGGAATCCTGCAGAATTTGCCCGGAGCCCTCTTCACATTTCCACTCCGCCGCGTGAACGAGCGGCAGGAGCGCGGCGCAGAAAACGACCGCAATGCTTTTTTTCATCTCTTTCCCCCTGTTTTTATTTTTTTGGGCGCATATTGTCCGACAATACCGACAATCTAAGATAGCATCAAATATTTCAATTTCAAGAGAATGCCGCAAAAAACGGGAAATCGTTCGCCGACAGTCCTTTCATTTTATTTCGGCGACCGTCGCGAAGATCCCTCCCGAACCGTCCCAGCCGGGGCGGTTGAGATAATAGACGATCATGTACCGGCCGTTTCCCAGAGCCGTGACCCACGGGTAGCCGCAGTCCGGGCGTCCGCCGTCGTCGCGGATGACGAATTCTTCGGCATCGGCGATGTCGGTCAGTTCGGCATTGCAGATCCGTCCGCGGACGCCGTAAGGTTCGACGCGGTAACCGTAGACCAGCAGGATCCTGCCGTCGTCCATGGGACAGGCGGCCGCGGGTTCCCCGTGGATGCCCAGATCGGCGGGCTTGCTCCACGTGCGTCCGCCGTCGGAGGATTCGCATTTCCACAGCATGGCCCGTCTGGCGCCCTTTTCGTCGGGCAGACGGTACTCCCTGCCATCGGGGGTCTTGTGGGTGCGGATGATGAGGACGAGTTTCCCGCTTTTCGTGAGGACGAGACAGGGCTCCTCGAAGACCGCGTTCCCCCCGTCGGGCGCGGGCGCGGCAAGGTACTGCCACGTGGCGCCGTCATCGGAACTTGCGAACAGAACCACGCTTGAACGGTACCGGGGCCGGTAGCGCAGGGCCTGACCGGGGTACAGCAGTCTGCCGTCGGGCATCCGCACGATGTTGGCGCGGTTGTGCATCAGCAGCGGTCTGCCGGGCAGAGACTCCGGGTATCCCGGGATCGGATCGGGAAAGAAGGGCCCCTCCCAGCTTTTGCCCTTGTCTTTGCTGCGCAGGGCGAAGGAGCCGACGTGGGTCGCCACGTTGGAGCCGCCGTAGGCGGAGTAGATGTATTCGTCCTGACCGCTTTCGCGCAGAGCCTTGATGACCGCGTCGGGCAGATTGCCCCAGATGAAGCTGTTGACGAAAAGCATTTTCCCGTCGAACATCACGCCGCCGTCCTGAGAACCGCCTGCATCGGGGGCAAAGAGCATCTGCGGCTTGCTCCATGTTCTGCCGTTGTCGCGGGAACGCACGCTTACGAGTTTCGAGTTGCGGTCGAGATGGACGTGCCAGTCCTCCGGCAGTCCCGGCAGGCCGCGGTAGCGCGGAGCCCGGCGGAAGACCGCAAAAATTTCACCGTTTCCCAGATTGGCGACGCCGGGAAAGGAACTGTAAAAATCCGGATCGCGGTAGATCTGATTTTCGTAAAGTTTTCTGAACATGCTGAAATCCTCCGGCAGAGGGGTGCGGCACGGGGGCCGGGATCACTGGAAATAGGTGTTCCAGGTGCCGTCCCAGTTGGGGTTGCGGATGAACTCCGTGGGCAGATTCGTCGGGTCCTTCTGCGAAACATGGCCGTCGATGAACATGAAGGACGATCTGCCCGAGTGGCGGGGCGTACAGGCGTTCAGCGCATGGGCCAGATCCTGCTGGGTGGCGTCCACCCAGCCGTCTGTCGAATCGGTGACCATGAAACGCGAGGAGGGGAATTTGATCTTGTGGAGCGGCAGCTGCGCCGAGTTGGCCGCGACGCTCGCAGCGCCGTGGATGAGATAGAAGACGTTGATCCCGTAGGTCCACCCGTAGGTGAGTTCATATCCGCGCCCGGCGGCGATGTGAGGCTTGTTGTTGACCTGAGCGACGATGCCGTCCCAGCTGGACAGGGTCTCGCAGTGGCTGAGATAACCGTTGACCTTGGGCTGTTTGGCCTGCCCGGAGGGAATGTTCATGTATTCGCCCAGCGTTCTGTACCAGTGCTTCGTGCCGCCGTTTGCGGGATATTTGTTCTGTCCGCAGGGCTCCAGCAGAAAACCCCTGTTGTCGTCGGCGTAGCGGATCCACGCGCCGGCCACCTGTTTCAGTTTGTTGACGCAAGTTGCGGACTTGCCGCGTTCTCTCGCCTGCTGGAGTGCGGGCATCAGCATCGCCGCCAGAATGGCGATGATGGCTATCACAACCAGGAGTTCGATGAGGGTGAACCGGCGGAACGCTTTTCGTTTGAGGGCTGAGGCGGCGGAGTTGTTGTGACGTGTCGGCATGATCGTTTTCCTTTCCGTGTTTTGGGTTGGCGGCAAACTGAATTTTACTGTGCTGACAGATTTGCTGTTCGATGTCGTTTTGTCGATAATCTGCACCTCATACCTCATGCCTTTCATTCAAGCTGCTGACGGTCAGGGGCATGAAGGAGCCGGGGGTGACGAGTTCTCCGGATGCGACGTCCTTTTCGGTGAAGCGCGAGAGCAGGATCTGACCGCGGACGAGCCGTTCGCGGTCGTGGACTTCATAGATGAAGCCGTCATCACCTTCGGTGAAGTCCGGGTAGGAGACGAGCTGCCGGGCGTCGAGAAGCAGGCGGCCGTACCACGATTTTCCGTCGTCGTCCGAGAGCCAGACGGTAAGTTTTTCGCGCATCTGATTCGCGGGGGGCTGTTCTCCCGGCAGGAGATGAGGCGACTGGTGATTGACGAGAAGCAGTTTTCCCGATCTGAGACGCCTCAGCGCGAACCGGGAGCCCGGTCCGCCCAGACCGCTGTCGCGGGAGGGAGACCAGGTTTTGCCGCCATCGCGGCTGAAGCTCTCGCCGATGCCGTATTTTGTCCGGGCCAGGACCCGCAGGGAGCCGTCCAGCTTCTGCACGATCACGTGTTCGTCGAAGGTCCTGCCCGCGATATTCGGACCGGGGATCAGGGTGAAAGTCCTGCCGCGGTCTTTGGTGACCAGCAGATTCGGACGGGCGAAGGGCTTCTGCGCTTTCGTGAGTTTCTCCGGATAGTTCGACCACAGGGCGACGGGCAGGGCCCACGAGCCGTCTTTCAGCACTTCGGGTTTGTTCATCATCACGCCGTCGGCGAGGCGGCGGGGGGCGCTCCAGCGCAGACTTGCGGCGCCGGGAGCCCGGCAGACGGCGGCCCACACGCCCGCGCGGCCGTCGAAACAGTCCCAGAGTTTTTCGCTGCGGCACTGGGCCCAGAAGAGCCACAACCGCCCTTCGGGATCGCGCCAGAGCACGGGATCGTAGACCCGGCTTTCCGGATCCGGCGGCAGGACGTGCAGGATCTCTTTCCAGCTCCTTCCGCCGTCGCCGCTGACGAGAAGAACGGCGTAATTGCCCGGACCTTCTCCCGGAATGTCGTTGGCGTAATGCGAGACGAACAGCCGCTTGCCTGCGGCCTCCACGCCGGGAATGCCCTGGAAACTCCGCTGCGCCGCCCTTCGCCCCGCCGGACGTTTCAGCGCGGCCGGGCGCATGGAAAATTTTTCCGGATCCATACAGTGTTCTCCCGAATGATTTTGTGTTTCATCCGTAATTTACACCGTATGCGGATAAAATCTTCCTCCCTGTTGCGAAAAAAATCCTCTGTGGTGATATTTCGGCTGTTTTGACGGCTCCGTTTCCTCCCGGCGCTCCGCACTTCTCCTCCTCAAAACACGCCGCTTTTTTTGAAAAGGAAAGGGGGCCCGGGGGGAAGGGAAAACTTTTTTTCACGTGAAAAAAAGTTCTTCCCGTCCCCCCGGATACCCCTGTTTCCTTCTTCCAAAAGAAGGGTCAGCGGTGGAGCCGGAGCATGCGGCGGTAGGCAGCGGTCTCGCGGAGGGCGCTTTCCACCTGGCGGAGTTTCCACTCGAGGTGCCACCTGTCGCAGACGTATTCCATGCTGGGTTCCCAGCCGAGGCGGGAATCGAATTCGACGGCGGGGATGGTGTCGCGGACGTTTTCCATTTCCGCGCGGGCGATGGACTCGATCTCGTCGAGATATTTTTCGGCCTCTTCGGCGGTGGAACAGGTCTGCATGGCCATGTTGGCGCGCCACCACTTCTTGATGTTGATGGTGGTGACGACGAAGTTGCGGATGAAGTGCCCGAGAGCTTCGAGGCGGCGGGCTTCATCTTTTTTGCGGGGCTCGGCCAGTTCCGCGGCGGAACGGGCTTCGTCGAGGCCGGAATTCCACAGCGAGAGCATTTTTTCGAGCGAGCGGATCTCCGCCGGGTAGCGGAGGAATCCGGGGGACTGCTCGGTGTTCTCGTAGGGGGTGTAGAAGGTCTTGACGATCTGGTACCCGAAGTGGGCGTGGGGAGCCGTGGGGAATTTGATCTCCTTGTTTGTCATGGTCCGGGAGATGTTGGGCTGAAAGATGAAGGGATAGGCCGGTCCCACGCGCCACGGACCGTACTGGTCCTCGTTGCTGGCGGTGTAGTGGCTCATGGCCTCGCTCCAGAGGCGCCATGCGTTCCTGACGTGCGGTGCGGCCTCCCTGCCGTAGTCGCGGACGGCGATCTTTGTGAGGAGCCGGTCGTAGTCGGGTTCGAAGTCCTCCCAGCCGGTCCATTTGCCCAGATCGGCGGCAACGCCGTTCCACCAGCCGTAATGGTGGGTGCAGTAGTGATCGCGCACGTCCCATTTTTTTGCGGCTTCGCGCAGACGCCTGTCGCGGTGCAGGACTTTTTCGGGGGCGGGGACCATGGGCACGCAGCCGAAGTCCCAGGCGATCCCGGCGGTGTTGACGTTGCCGGTGAGTTTGATGCCGTGCCTGTGGGCCTCTTCGCACTCGCTGGTGAAATAATATCCCGGCTCTTCGGCGGACATGGTATAGTCCATGACGGGGGTGCGGAGAGCCCCCAGTTTGCGCTGTGAAAAGATCTCGTAGCACACCGAAAGGCTGACCCTTTCGGGGAAGTGCTCGAGGAATTTTTTGCGCAGTTCGAAGGGGGCGTAACCCCAGTTGTAGGTGCTGAAACTCACATTGGCGTCGGGCTTGAACTTGTGCACGGCGCGTTCGATGCACTGGATATAGGCGGGGTAGTCCTCGCAGGGATACCAGCCGGGACTGGGCCGGGTGTCGGGAATGCCGTCCACGACGCTTTCGGTGAAGGGCTTGCCCGTGGTCGCGGGATCGCGGCTGGGAAATTCGAGACATTCGCCGCAGAGGCCGATGGAGTCCACTCCGGGATAGCGGCGGAATATCTCGCCGTAGACGGCGTCGAAGCGCTCCTGAGCGCCGGCTTCATCGGGATGGATCCGGGTCTGGATGTAGTTGTGAAAGACCGTCTTTATGCCGTAGCGGGAGGCGCGGTTGATGACGTCGTTGAAGTCGCAGTAGCCCAATCTGTTGCGGTCGATGCCGATGAGAAAGAGGTCGATGCAGTCGTATCCGGCGTGGAGCAGGGCCAGCAGTTCCTGATCGGGGTAGGCGTCGAGTCCGGTGCCGGAGTGGACGGTCCGGGTGTGGTACAGGGGCCTGCGGACGAGACGGCCCCGCGGCAGGACGGGGGCCTCTTCGAGATTCATCAGGTCTTCCAGATGGATGGTGCCGCGGAAGGTCATGGCGTCGCTTGAGGCCGAGACGGTCACGTGGTCATCCGTCACGTCGACGGTGAAGCCCTTTCCGACCTTGGGCGAGACCTCGATCCAGAGGGTCCGGGGCCCGTCGGTACGGGTGAGGGGGACCGATACGCCCATGCTCTTTTCGAGATACTCCTGAAAGTCGTTGGCGGCGATCTCGGCGATGGGGCCGGAAGCGGGGTCAAAGCCGATCTTCCAGTCTCCGGTCAGCAGGATTTCACCGGCTTCCGGCCTGCGGCCGGGGTCCCTGCGGCCGGGCTTGTGGTATTCCCAATGACGCTTTCTGAAATCGTAGTTCCTCTCGCTCATGTCTCACCTCCTGGCGGAAATCATTTTCCGGGAAAGAGCGTGAGTTCCACGTCGTCGGCCGCGGCTTCGAGGGCGGCGTCGCCGTGGGCGGCCGAGGCTTCTCTGCCCGAACGGGCGTACCAGAGCGAACCGTCGATGCGGTCGAGTTCGACCAGATCGGGATAGATGCACATGGTCTCGGAGGTCTCGAGTTTGCCCGCGTGGTCGCCGGGGAAGAGTCTGGCGTGCTCTCCGTTGAAGTCGTTCTCGCGCAGGGTGTGGATCCTGATCCAGTTGAAGGGATTGTTTTCGCCGGAGTAATAGTTGCAGAACTTCTCCGTTCCCCACCAGCCTTCGCCGCTCTCCTGTTCCAGCCACTGAAAGATCGTGTGACGGGCGGCCATCCTGAAGGCGAGATCGGTGGGCATGCCCTGATGAAATTCCTCGGTCTGGTGGGCGATGAAGCCGTGGATGTTGCGGAACCCGACCCGGAGCAGGCCGCGGAAGATCTCTTCCGCCACGGGAATGATCTTTTCGGCATCCACGTGGACCGTTCCGTTGCGCTCGGGCTTGGCCACGGCGAGGGAGGCCGCGCCGTAATAGAAGGGCGGCAGAACGACGATCTCGGGATGACGTTTCTCCACCCGTTCGATGGTGTTGATGCACGTGAAGCAGTCCACCCCCAGCGGAAGATGTTCCGCGTGGTACTCGATGACGCCCAGCGGCAGAACCACCGGCACTTTGTCGTCGATGGCTTTTCTGATCTGATACGGAAGCATTTTCAGGTACTGCATGCTGATCTCCTGTTCCGGATGTTGATGTTTGTATCATACACATTTTGCGGTTCCGATTAAATTACCACAGCGTTCTCCTTTTTTCAACATAAAGTGAAAAATTTTTCAAAAAATCTTGACTGATACACTTTTTTGTGATATAGTATGGTCCTGAAATGAAAAGGAGCGTTGTCATGGGTGTGACGGAACACATTTGCAATGAACTCAAGCAGCGGCGGGAAAACGGCGTTTATCCGCCGGGTTCGCGCTTCCCCTCCGAAAGCGTCCTCGCGGACGAGTTCGGGGTCAACAAGATGACCATGAACAAGATCGTTTCCCTGCTGGCGGAACAGCGGTATCTCACCCGCGGCGTGCGCGGCGCGGGGACGAAAGTCGCCGATCCGCAGACCCGTGCGAGGGGCGCCATCGCCTTTCTTGCCCCGCTGACGCCTTACACGGTCCGGATCCTGAACGGCGTCTACGGCGAGGCGGTCCGGCATAATTTCTCCGTGCTGGTGGAGTCCCCGCCTGTCGGGGTCCTCCGGCAGCGTCTGCAGATGCTCCGGTCCGGCGGCATTCGCGGTGTGGTCAGCGTTTCCTACGGATCTTCGATCCTGCCGGAGGGCATGTGTCAGTTTTGTGTGGACAGCGATCCGTATCCGGTCGTGCCGGACCGGGAGGTGCATTTTATCGACAGCGACAATTTTCAGGGCGGCGTGCAGATGATGAACGAAATTTTCCGGCGGGGACACCGCGATATCCTGATTTTCAGTGCGGAACGTTCCCGCGGCTTGCCCGATGCGCCGAAGACGCCCCGGCTCTGCGGATTCCATCAGGTCATGCGGGAAAACGGGATCGCGGATTTCGAGGAACGCACGTTTCATCTTGCGCCGAATTCTCCTGCCGATGCCAAGCGCTTCCTGCACGCCGGCCTTGAAAAATACCCGCAGACGACCCTGATCGCGGCGGATTCGGACGGAATCACGGAGATGATCCATACTGCCGCGCTCCAACTGGGAGTTGACTGCCCCGGCAAGATCACGCTGACCGGTTTCGGCAATGTGACGCCGCTGCCGATCGCCAATGTCAATCAGAATCCCGAGCGTCAGGGGGAACTGGCCGCCAGATATCTGATCGATTATGCCTTGACCGGAAAAATGTCCGCACCGCTTTGCGAGCGGGTGGAGACCAGTCTGACCGGGGTGGAATACATACCGATCCGGCTGCGGTGAAAAGACGCCGCGCCGTTGCCGAAACGAGTCATCCGCGCCGAATGGTGCGAGCAAAGGGCATTTCGGGCAGTGCAGTACGGAGAAGAGGCTTCCGCAGCTTTCCTCCGTTTTCCTCCGTTTCACTCCGTCCCCGTCCGTACGAAAAGAGAGGCCGCCGCAAAACGGTAAAGTCTTGCAACGGCCCCTCGGGTGGAGTCGAATTCCGGCGGACTACTGCAGGAAGTGGGCGTATTGCGGGGTCATATGAACGGCCTGGCTGTACGTGTAGGCGCCCCAGATGGAGGCGGGCATGGTGTAGGGGTCGTTGGTGCCGGTGTGGCCGTCGAAGAACAGGAAATTGGCCCGCCCGCTGTGCCGGACGCTGGGCCACCGCGCCGGTTCCGACGGCCAGTTGGCGAGATAGGTCGAGTAGGCCCCGTCTGCAAGGAAATAGTGGGAGGAAGGTCTCTTGATATCGCTCCACTTGATGGGCTTGGCGCTGTACTGCAGCACGAAAGCGAAGTTGATGCTGTAGTTCCAGCCGTAGTCGCCGTCGAACCCCGTCGACAGGCAACCGATATCCGCATACTGCTTGATGGAGCTTCCCTGCAGAAGATCGATGCCGCCGAGTACGGGACAATGGGAAATATAGCCGGATTTGTCCTGCTTGCTCGTGCCTTTCTTCTGTTTCAGGTGGACGGAGAACGATCTAAACCAACTCTCCTTCATGGCATCGCCGTAGGGCCCGCCGCCCGGTTTGACCGGATTCATGAAAAGTCCGTCATAGTCGTCGGTGTAGTTGACGGCTCCGTGTCCCAGCTGTTTGAGCTTGTTGATGCACGAACTGCTCTTGGCCGCGTCCCGGGCCTGCTGCAGAGCGGGCATGAGCATGGCGGCAAGGATCGCAATGATGGCGATGACCACCAGCAGCTCGATCAGCGTGAAATAACGTCGCGTAATACTCCTTATGTGGAGCGGACTTGCGAAATCGAGCAGGAAAAATCTTGTAAATGAGAGGGAGACAGGGGAATGATGGGGAAAAATGAACGGGAACGAAACGACATAAGGAGTATTATGCGACGCACGAAGACGCTTGCTGTCAATGATTTCTCACTGTCCTTCGGGGGCGTCTCCGATGCTGTCGGCACTGCGTTTTGTCCTACAGTTGCATATTATACCCGGCGATACGGGCCGTGTCAAGGAAAAAACGCCAAGATTGCAAAATGGTAATGTTTAAAAATTTCGGGGCCGCCAAACCGTGTTTATTTCAAAATGCCGACAGATTCACCGTTTCATGTTGTTTTTATCGGTACGCCCGGCCGCCGTCCCGTCGATCACCATGCATCAAGGGGGGCAGAGCCTGCCGATATGTCTTATAGGTCCTATAGGTCCTTTTCGCCCGCGTCGCGGGCGATACCTCATACCTCATTGTCAGCAACGCGTCGAGTTCGACAATCTCGGAGGCTTTTTTTTGCCCCGGGAGGGGATATACAAAAGCTTGAAATTCGTTTTGTTTCAGAAATTCCAGCTTCCGGGATCCGTAGACAGCCAGGACCAATGGTAATCGGGCATCTGAAGCGGAACCGCATTGCCGGTGTGCCCGTCGATGAAAAGCAGATTGCCCTTCTCATTGTGCCGCCCGCTGAGCGTAGCCCACGGCGTTCCGGCGTTTATCCATGCGGCTGTCGGATTGACGCGGTACTGCGAACCGTCTCCCAGGTGAAACACCTTGCCGGGACGACGGATACTTTCGCGCTTGATGGGGTTGCCCGCTTTGAACGTTGTCGGTTGGGCGGGATAGGTGGTGTTCGGGGAATAATGCTGCAGCAGCTGGTAATTTACGCCGTATTTCCAACCGTAGTCCGCCTCCCAGCCGCCGCTGGGGTCCGAAATAAGCTGCTGATTGGAGGTCCCGGGAATCGTATCGTTTCCGCCTCGGGCCAAACAGAAAACGGGACTCTTCGACTTGTCCGCGCCGTCGATCTTGGCAATATTGAGATGCTTTACCAGAACTCCCCACCAACTGTTTGCCGCAGTATTGTCATAACCGTTTCGGGAATTGTTCTTCTCCCAAGGCATGAAAAATCCCTGATTCTGGTCAGTATAACTGGCTGTGCCGAATCCCAGCTGTTTGAGCTTCGAAACGCAGTCGGCGCTCTTGGCCGCCTCCCGGGCCTGCTGCAGAGCGGGCATGAGCATGGCGGCAAGGATCGCAATGATGGCGATGACCACCAGCAGCTCGATCAGAGTGAAATAACGTCGCGTAATGATCGTTATGTCATGCCGGGACCGATTGTTTTCTCTCATCATTTCCCTGTCTTCCTTTCATTTGCAAGACCGTTTCCGCCCGATTCTTCGATCCGACTTTCACATAACGATCATTATGCGACGGTTCGGAAAGTTGAACCGCAGGCGGTTGCGCTTCTTTTTCCCCATATCCTCCCCGATTTCGAGAGGGGAGGTTTTTTGTCCTACTTTATATTATACCCACGATATTCGCCGTGTCAAGAGAAAGTTGATGAAAATTGCCAAAAAGTAATGTTTGTCCGTCTCCTGCCATCTGTCTCATGCCTTTATTGCAGCAGGGCGTCGAGCCGGGCGATCTCCGCGGCGATCTTTTCTCTGGCGGCGTGGTAGTCCTCGAACTTCCAGCCGCCGGGCAGGTTGAAGCGCCCCGAGCAGAAGCGCTTGCCGTCCTTCATCCAGGATCTCTCGAAATGGGAATCGAGGAACACCGAGTTCTTCGTGAAGTTTTCGTCGAAGTCGAAACTGCTCTTCAGATCCTTGAGGACCTTTTCGGCGGCGGCGGCCTCTTTGACGAGTCCCTTCTTTCCGGCGGAAGCGATGCGGTTTTCGAGCGTCGTGATGTAGCGCAGATCGTCCACGCCCTCGCGCATGGCCTCGTAGTTGATGATGAAACCGCCCTTGTGCCTGGGATCCGGCGGCAGGTTGTAGCACCAGTCAACGGATTCCCCGGTCCCCCCGTCAAGCTCGGTGTAGGGCGAGCCGTCGATGAAGAAGTAGCAGTGGACCATCTGCCCGATGGCTCCCCGGCCGATAGTGCGGAAGAACCAGCCCATGGCGAAACGCTTCGCGGCGGGCTTCGAAAAGACGATGGCGTTGTCGATGTTGTAACTCCACAGTTCCTTTCCCTCCCGGGCGCAGCGGGCGGCGATCTCCGGCCACGTGTCGACGTACCAGAGTTTGCGGGTGCTGTAACGCAGACCGTAGGCGTCCACGGCGGGCGCGATCTTGTCCACCACGTCCTGACAGGGCCGCGTGGTCTTGTACCAGAGGTGGGAGTTCCAGAGGCGTGCGCCGCATTTCTTGATCAGGGGCACCTCCCACAGCGCCTTCTGCTTGTTGTGCAGATTGCTCAGGAGCTCGTCGAAGGTGTAGAAATACACATCGGGCCAGTTTTCTTTTTTCGCGCGGGCCGTGATCTCGCGGATGGTCCTCATGTAGCGGGCCGCCCCGTCGGGATCCTTGCAGAACGTGTTCGCCAGAGGCTCCGTTTGGATGACCATGGCTTTCATGCCGTACTTCTTCATGTCCCGGGCGATGCCGGGCAGGGGCGAGCGTTTCCAGTCCACCGCGCCGTTTGAGAGGAAGATGACGTCCGTGCCCATGGTGAGGTGCATGGTGTTGTAGCCGTGCTCGGCCATTTCCCGCACGAGTCCGGGATAGAGCTGACAGCTGCCGGGGAAACTGAAGAACCCGGTCCGCTCCCGGACCACGGGATCCAGCTTGAAGGGGCGGACGGTGACCGTGACCGGGATGACCCGCTTCCCCCTGGCCGAAGTCAGGGCAAGTTCGCACTTGTAGCTGCCGGGCTTCACGTTTTCCCCGACCGCGAAGGTGAGCCAGAACTGTTTCGTCTTGCCCTTTTCGAGACGGCAGACGTTCGTTCTTTCGAGACACTGGGGGCCGCGGATGAACTCCGAGGGACCGTAGATGTTGGTCGTGCGCTTGGGGATCTCCAGCACGACCGCGACGTCGCCCCGGATCCCCTTCTTTTCCAGACCGTCGGCTCCGGTGAGGGTGAGCTCCCCGCAGTCCTCGAGGCCGTGGACGCTGAAGCTGACCGGCTCGAACTCGCCCTGCGCGGCCTTCACGTCAAGCGTGATCGTCTCGGGCGCGGCGGCCGGTTTGCTGTTTTCGAAGCAGAGATCCATCCAGTCCTGCCTGTCGATGATGTACCCCAGTTTGCGCGACAGCGGACCGGGTTCGGGCACGGGACGGTCGTCGACGAACTTGCGCTCCCTGAGGTAGCCGGAGGCGATCCTCTTCTGAATGAATTCCGGGAGCAGTTCCGAAAACGTCCTGTCGCTCCGGGTCACGCTCACGCATTTCCACTGGGGGTAATCGATTTTCCGTCTGTTTGCGGAGGGGATGAACTTGATGTAACCGAGGAACATCCAGCCGCCGGGATAGAGGGTGATCTTTCCGCCGTCCATCCTGACGTCCTTCGCGATCCTGACCTCGGTGTTTGGGTGATAGGTCTTGCTCGCCGCGCCGATTTGGACCCGGTAGAGATGCTCCCGGTCGGGCACGGAGATCATGAAGTCGATGGGAATGGTGTTGGCCCGCAGTCCGAGGTAGACGTCATACTTTCCCGTGAGGCCGGGGGCGTAGGTGAGGGGGAACTCCTCGGCGTTGTTGGCGCTCATCAGCACGCCGGGATATCCGGGGAAGAAGTTCAGTTTGCGGTAGACCCACCGCCAGCGGTGGGGGATCAGCGTGACGAGGGGCTTGGGCGAAAACTTCTCGAATTCGCAGAAAACCACCGTCCCCTCCGGATCGGTGACGCCGGGGACCGGCCGGATCTCCGAGGCGGGAAAGGTCTTTTCCGCCTTCTTCCGCGCAAGAAACGCCCCCTTGCGGTAGTTCCCGATCTTCGCGGAATAGATGTTGCCGTAATATTTCCACTTTGGCGTGCTTCCCAGACGGAAGAGTTCGCCCGGCTTGTGCGTCAGCTTGCCGGCGGAGGGGAAGTCCGCGACGACTTTGCCGTTGAGCGTGACCTGCGCCCGGTTTTCGCCGCGGACGACCCGCAGTTCGTAGTCCCGCAGGTTCTGCAGTTTGGCGTCGATGAGGTTGTAGAAGTTTTTCGTGCCGGGGAAACAGACCAGCAGCTGACCGTTCTTGCGCACCCAGACGGAGTAGCTGCTGTTGAAGGTATCCCCGCAGGTCACCACCGGCAGCCACTCCCGGCCCCGGGCGAGATCGGGCGCGAAAAAGACCTCCAGCACCATGCCGTCGGGAAAATAGAGGCCGTCGGCTTTGCATTCGGCCGTGCCGCCCGAGAAATTGAGAAAGAAGCTCCGGTCGTCCTCGCGGGCCCACGAAACTTTGCCTTTGAGGGCAAGATGACTTTTACCCTCGGCGTCGCGGGCCAGAGCACTGCCCGTGCCGTCCTTCAGTGCCCAGTCCGCCGCTTCCAGCCCGGTCATGAGGACCGCTGCCGCCAGAAGAAACAATGACTTGATTCCGTGCATGTTGCATCCCTTTCTCTTTTATCCGGTGCGGAATTGCCGAATGTGGTTTTGTCCTACAATATCACCAGTGACAGTTTTTGTCAAGCCGAGACCTGTCTTTTTTTTCACTCCGTTTCCGATATTGCATGATACTGTTCCGTAAATCACGGCGGCGGAGGGGGCAGGACACTGTCACGCTCCCTTGGGGAAAGGAGCCGATGACAAAAAAAACGCCCCGGCGCGCCGGGGCGTTTTTCTGTCTGTACGGAAAGATCAGTTCATCATGACCTGACCGCCGGTGACGGGGATGGCCTGACCGGTCTCGTACTTCTGCGTGACGGCGTAGACGATGGCGCGGGCCACGTCGGCGGGGAAGCATCCCCGGCCCATGGGCACCAGGCCTTCGTAGTGGGCCCGCACGTCCTCCACGGTCTTGGCTCCGGGGACTTTCCCCGCGTGGAGGTACTGCACGAAGAGGCCTCTCACCGGGTCGCTCCACAGGGGGCCGTCGAGGTAGTTGCCGGGACAGACGGCGTTGACCTTGATCTTGTCCTTTGTGAGTTCGAGAGCGAAACTCTGCACCAGTCCGATGGTGCCGAACTTGCTGCCCGCGTACGCGCCGTTGTTTTTGGAGCCGACGAGCCCGCTCTTGGAGTTGACCTGAACGATGTCGGTCCAGAGTCCGGTCGCGGCGTTCTGGCGCGACATGACGCGCGAGAAGTGCTTGGAGCAGAGGAAGAACCCGTTGTAGTTGATGTCGGTGACGAACTTCCAGTCCTTGAACTCGAAATCCTTGACGGACCCGGCCCGGACGACTCCGGCGTTGGCGACCAGCAGATCCACCCCGCCGTAGGCGGCGACGATCTCCCTGACGAGGGCTTCGACGGTGACTTCATCGGAGATATTGACGGCGAAACCGCTTGCGCCCGGTCCCAGTTCTGCGGCGGCCTTGCGCGCGCCCTCGACGTTCATGTCGGCGATGACCACGTCCGCGCCGAGTTTGTTCAGTTCCTTGGCGATGCCGTAGCCGAAGCCCTGCGCGCCGCCGGTGACCACGGCGACGAGGCCGGTCAACTGCGCGGCGCTGCCCGCGGCGACCTTCGAACGGTAGGATTCGACTTCCCAGTTTTCGATGAAGTTTCTCTGGGCGTCGGTGAGGTAGTGGACACCGCCGAAGGCGGCTGCCAGCTGTTCGATGAGCGCTCCGTTGCGGGCGAGGGCGAGAACGGTGTCGGCGGCGGCCTTTCTGGCTCCGGCGCAGAAGACGGCCTTGCCGGGAATTTCGATCATGCGCGGCAGGTAGCCCCGGGCAGCCTTGAAGGCGTCGATCTCCGCCCTGGCGGGAGAGGCGCTGACCACGCCGAAGGCCTTTGCGTAGACCAGATGATCGGGAGTGAGGGGACCGCGGGGAATTGCGAAGGGCGCGGCGGAGACCACCGTGACCGTCTTGCCCTGTTCGGCCATATAGCCGCGGAGCACGGGAGCGTACTCCATTACCGTATCGCCGTCGGCCGCCGTTCCGGCAAGCTCAAGCGCGACGCCCGCCTCTTTGCAGCGGGCGGCGAGTTTCGCCATGATGGCGGAATAGGCGTCGTCGATCTCCTTGCGGGTGTTGCCGCCCACGAAAACGCCGTGGTTCTGCAGAAAGATCACGCTGGCGTCGCGGCCGTGGGCCTGCCTGTAGGCCTTGCAGGTCTCGAATACCTGTTTGGCGAGGAAAAATCCGGGATCGCAGTAATCGACCCAGATGGCCTCG
Organism: Lentisphaeria bacterium; assembly: GCA_017454215.1. Taxonomy (GTDB): domain Bacteria; phylum Verrucomicrobiota; class Lentisphaeria; order Victivallales; family Victivallaceae; genus UBA1784. The sequence goes on from JAFTDL010000077.1 coordinate 16,663, forward strand.
GGGAAAAGTTTTTCACACCACGCCTTGCCGTCGTTGGCGCAAGTCATGCCGTTGACGAGGGCGGGGTGAAGATGGACCACGTAAGTGAAGGGCATGATCTCGTGCATGGGAGCTTCCACCGAGGGGCGTCTGCCGCCGTTGACGACGGCGAAAGCCATCATGCGTCTGACCGTTTCTTCCCGTTCATCGGCGGAGGCGAACTCCTTTGCGAAGCAGTCGCGGATGACGCTGCGGTCCATTTTGACGAAATCCTCTTCGGTGATGCCGGCAAGGGTGACGCCGCTGGGCTTGACGTAGAGAAAATTTCCGTCTTTGAAGGAGGTGTTGCCGCCTCCCGCGAGAATGTACGCCGGATCCGCCCCGTAAAAACGGGATATTTCTGTGATTTCCTTCAGTGACATACCGAACTTCCTTCCTGATTTGCGAGGCTTTCCGCGGCCTCCTGTTGAAAAATTTTTAACTGTGGTAAACATACACCCCGAAACGCGGCGAATCAAGACGTCGGGCCGGGATATTTCTCTCTTTTTTTCTTCAATCCCTCCAGCAGGGCGGCCGGAACGCGCAGTCTGCCCATGCCGGAACCGAGGCGGATGTCGGGGGAGTTGGCACCGTGATAATCGCTTCCGCCCGAGAGGGCGAGACCGTTGACGGCGGCGACTTCGGTGACGAGGGCGGTCTCCGGCGGACCGAAAAGGCTGTAGTAGCCTTCGATGCCGTCCAGTCCGGCGCGGACAAGATGCCGGGCCAGCCGGCGCAGCCAGGCCGATTCGTTCCGTTCCCGGCAGATGGGGTGCGCCCACACGGCGACGCCGCCGGAAGCGTGGATGGCGGCAATGGCTTCCCCGCACGTCCCGAGTTTTCGGGGCACGTAGGCCGGTCTGCTGTGCCCCAGCAGACGGTCGAAGGCCTGCCGGGAGTCGGCAAAGCCGTGCTTGAGACACAGATGACGGGCGAAATGAGGACGTCCCACCGTCGACGGCTCCCGGCCCGCAAAGGCTTCGTCGCTCCAGCTGGTCGCATAGCCGAGGATGTTGAGTTTGGCTCTGATCTCCTCGTTGCGTCTGCGGCGCATTTCGCGCTGTTTCGCCAGAAACGCCGCCAGACCGGCGCTTTGCCAGTCGATGAAAAGGCCGACGATATGCAGTTCCCTGCTGCCGTAAAGCGAAGCCAGTTCGACTCCGGGGATCGTTTCCACGCCGGGATATCCCCCGCCCGCGGCGAGGAATTCCGGGATGCCCGCCACGGTATCGTGATCGGTGAGCGCCACTGCGGCGAGTCCGGCCACCGAGGCAAGACGGGGCAGGGCGGACGGGGCGTCGCTTCCGTCGGAGGCGGTGCTGTGAGTGTGCAGATCTATACAGGACTCTCTGGGCCGGTCGCTGTTCATAGCATGGCCGCAAACACGGCGATCCTTGCGTCGATGCCGTCGCCCCGGGCGATGGCCTGTTCGACGAATTCCGGCAGATCGGCTCTGCTGACGATGAGGGGTTCGATGTCCTCGGAGTCCTCCTGATGGATCTCGGGCATCTCCGGGTATGCGCTGCGGTCGATGGTCATGAGCACCATCGAGACGGTCTCCCCGGACATGCCGGGAGAGTTGTACGAAGGCGGGATGACCCGGTCGACCGTTCCCCTGTAACCGGTCTCCTCGTACAGTTCGCGGACAGCCGTCTCTTCCGGCGTCTCCCCCGGTTCTATGAGACCCGCCGGAAACTCGATCATGAAACGCCCCGAGGGAGGACGGAACTGGCGCACCAAAACGAGATCCCCCCCCGGTTCGAGGCGGGGAATGATGACCGCCGCGCCCGTGGTGTGGAGCCGGTTGACGCACTCCCAGACGCCGGTCCTGCCCCGGCTGTTGGTGAAAGTCACCTTTTCCAGCGCGAGGTATTTGCCCGACGCGATCCGCGTCTTGTCGTGCACGGAAGCCTTCTGCATATCTTCCCCTCCCGTATTTCAAAAAAGGCCCGAAGACGATCTTTCATCGCTTCGGGCCGGATACTGCGCATTGACCGTCAGCGGTTGGCGACCTCGAATTTCTTCATGAATTCGATCAGCGCTTCGACGCCCTCCATGGGCATGGCGTTGTAGATGCTGGCGCGGCAGCCGCCCACGAGGCGGTGTCCCTTGAGTTCGGTGAGCCCGTTGGCTTTTGCTTCGGCGATGAATTTCGCGTCCAGTTCGTCGCTGGGCGTGCGGAAGACCACGTTCATGCGCGAACGGTCGGCTTTGGCCACGGTGCTCTTGAAGAAACTGCTGTCGTCGAGGAACGCGTAAAGTTTGGCGGCCTTGGCGTTGTTGATCTTTTCGATCCCGGCGATGCCGCCCTGTTCCTTGAGCCAGTCGGTGACCAGCGCCAGCATGTAGACGGAATAGGTCGGCGGCGTGTTGAACATGGAGCCTTCGTCGATGTAGGTGCTGTAGCGCAGCATGGTGGGAACATTGGCGGGGGTGCGTGCGGCCAGCGCCTTTTTCATGACCACCAGCGTGACGCCGCTGGGGCCGAGGTTCTTCTGGGCTCCGGCGTAGATCATGTCGAACTTGGAGGCGTCGAAGACCCTCGACATGATGTCGCTGGACATATCGGCGATGAGCGGCACGCCCGCGGGAGCCGTCGGCAGTTTCTGATACTGGGTCCCGGCGATGGTGTTGTTGCTGGTGATGTGCATATAGGCGGCGCCGGGGGTGAGTTTCCACTCGCTTTCGGCGGGGATGTGGTCGTATTTCGTCTCGGCGCTGGAGGCGGCGATGTTGACGGTGCCGAAAAGTTTGGCCTCCTTGGCGGCCTTCTTGCTCCAGACGCCGGTCTCGATCACGTCGGCGGTGCCGCCGTTGAGCAGGTTCATCGGGATCATGGCGAACTGCAGGCTGGCTCCGCCCTGAATGAAGAGCACGCTGTAGTCGTCGGTGAGGTTGAGCAGTTCACGCACGTTGGCCTCGGCGCGCTCGATCACGGGTTTGAAATATTTGCCGCGGTGGGAAAGCTCCATGAGACCGCTTCCGCTGTCCTGATAGGCGCAGAACTCCGCCTGGGCTTTCTTCATGACCTCGACCGGCAGCATGGCCGGACCCGCCGCAAAATTGTAGATCTTCATGATATCATGTCTCCTGAAGGGTTGATGATGACATGTGCTTAAAATACACCCGGAACCGGGATTTTTCAATTCTTTTTTTCAAATCTGTTCTCGGTCCCGTCCAGCAGACGCCTGATGTTCGATCTGTGCCGGTAGACGGTGACCGCGGCGATGACGCAGAAAAAGCACAGCACTGGCAGACTTTTCGCCGAGGCGCTTCCCACACCCGCGAGGCGGAAGATCAGCGTGAACACGGGGAGCGCCGCCGCCGCGACGATGCTGGCGACCGACACGTAGCGCGTCACGAGAAAGAGTCCCGCCCACAGCGCCAGCGCGCAGAGCAGGGGCAGGGGGGCCAGCGCCAGCGCGACGCCCGCCCCGGTGCTCACGCCCTTGCCGCCCTTGAACTTGAGATAAATGGGAAACATGTGCCCGAGTATGGCGATCGCGCCCGCGGTCAGGGCCATTCCCGGTGACTGGGGCATGGCCAGCTGGGAAGCGAGGACCGGGATCGTTCCCTTGAGCAGATCGAGCACGAAACATATTTTTCCCTGCAGCGGACCCACGGCGCGGGTCACGTTGGTCGCTCCGACGTTACCCGAGCCGACTTTGCGGATGTCGACCCCGTGAAGTTTGCCGATGATGAGGGCAAAGGGGATCGCTCCGAACAAGTAGGCGAAGAGACAGAGCGCGGCAACGGTCAGTACGGGCATGAGAAAACCTCCTTATCCCACGCTGGAACCGGAGGCGATCTCGCCGTCGACGGTCACGAGCTTCAGTTCTTTGCCGGATTTCGCCGCCAGCAGCATGCCGCAGGACTCGATGCCCCTGATCTTCGCGGGCTGGAGATTGGCGACGACGACGATGGTGCGGCCGACGAGTGAGTCCGGCGTGTAGCTTTTGGCGATGCCCGCCACGATCTGCCGGGGCCTGCCGCCCACGTCGATCTGCAGTTTGAGCAGTTTGTCCGCGTCCGGAACGGCCTCTGCGGCGAGGATCTTTGCCGTCTTGAGTTCCGCCTTGAAGAACTCGTCGATGCTGATGAGATTGGCCGGTTTTTCCTCTTTTTCCGCCGGTTTCTTCTCCGGAGCGGGAGCGCAGCAGGCCTTGTCTTCGACGAGGATCCGCGGGAAAAGCGGTTCGGTCTCCTTCATGATGCGTCCGGCAAGGTCTCCCGGTTTGACGAAGAGATCGCCGATGGTGCCGATCTCACCGGGCGCGTAACCCAGCGTGGCGCTCAGCTGCGCCATTTTTTCGGGCATGACCGGAGCCAGCAGCACGGCTGTCTGGCGCAGAAGTTCCGCCGAACAGAAGAGCACGGTGTGCAGCCTTTCGGTCTTCCCCTCCTTTGCGAGGACCCAGGGAGCGCATTTCTCCATATAGCGGTTGCCGGCGCGGACGGCGTTGAGGACCGCGGCGATTCCCGCATCCAGCTTCATGGTCTTGAGGCTGGAAGCCATGGTTTCTGCGGCTTTTTTGACGGCTCCGAGAAGTTCCCCGTCCTCCGGTTCCAGTTTGCCGGGAGCCGGAATGGGACCGGAAGTCGCCCGCAGAACCAGTTTGTTCACCCGCGAGACGAAATTGCCCAGATCGTTGGCCAGATCGCTGTTGTAGCGGGCGATGAAGCCGTCTTCGCTGAAATTGGCGTCGTTGCCCAGCGTCATTTCGGCCATGAGGAAATAGCGGAACGCGTCCACGCCCGCGCGGTCGATCATGGCCATGGGATCCACCACGTTGCCGAGGGAGTTGCTCATATTGGTGTTGCCCGTGAGCCACCAGCCGTGGGCGAAGATGGTCCTTGGCATGGGCAGACCGATGGCTTTGAGCATGGTCGGCCAGTAGACCGAGTGGGTGGTGAGGATGTCCTTGCCGATCAGCTGGCAGCTGGCGGGCCACCAGCGGGCGAAATTCTTTTCGTCCTGCAGATAGCCCACGCCCGAGATGTAGTTGATGAGCGCGTCGAACCAGACGTAGCAGACGTAGTCCTTGTCGAAGGGCAGTTCGATGCCCCAGGCCAGACGCGATTTGGGGCGGCTGATGCACAGGTCTCCCAGTTCCTGACGGAGAAAGCCCAGCGTCTCGTTGGCCCGGAACTCCGGCAGGATGAACTCGGGATGGTTCCTGATGTAGTCCACCAGCCAGTCCCGGTATTTGCCCATTCTGAAGAAGTAGTTGGACTCCTGGATGGCCGTGACCTCCCGGCCGCACTCGGGGCATTTGCCGTCCACGAGGTCTTTTTCGGTGAAGAAACGCTCGTCGCCGACGCAGTACCAGCCGGTGTATTCCGCCCGGTAGATCTCTCCGCGGTCGTAGAGGTCCTGAAGAACGGCCTGCACGACCTTCTTGTGGAATTCCTGCGTCGTGCGGATGAAGCGGTCGTTGGTGATGCCCAGACGCTTCCCGAGATCCTGAAAACGCACCACCGTCTCGTCGCAGTGCCGGAGCGGCGGCACGCCCCGCTTTTCGGCGGCGTTCTGGACTTTCTGTCCGTGTTCGTCGGTGCCGGTGAGGAAAAATGTGTCGTCTCCCAGTGAACGGTGGAATCTGGCCAGCACGTCCGCAAGGATCGTGGTGTAGGCGTGTCCGATGTGGGGACGGTCGTTGACGTAGTAAATGGGGGTCGTGATGTAAAACTTTCCGGTGCTCATTGCCTGTGTTCCTTCGTATTTATGCAGTATTTGTGCGGGGCGTTCCGCGAAACCTGCGATCCCCGGCTATTTTTTCTGCCGGACGGCGGCCTTTTTCGGCGTCTTCCGGACGACTCTCTTTTTTCCCGTCGTCACCGTCTTCTGCTTTTTCGCGGGGGCAGAGGGACATCCGGCGAAGGCCCATTCGACGATGCCCTTGCAGAAGCGGTCGCGTTCCCTGGCCGTCGGAAATCCCGTGACGCAGCCCATGACCCGGCGGCCGTTGCGCCGGACGCTGAACGTCAGGCAGAAACCGGCCTTGCGGGTGAAACCCGTCTTCATGCCTTCGGCGCTGCAGTAGCTCTGCAGGATCAGCCGGTTGGTGTTTTTCAAAATCAGTTTCTTGTCCCCCTCGCGGATCGACGAACTCAAGGTGCCGAAATTTTTCATGAGATCGGGGTATTCCAGCATGCGTTCCCCGAGAAGGACCATGTCGTGGGCGCTCGACAGCGACTGATTTCTGTTTTTGTCCGGCAGACCGTGGGCGTTGACGAATTTCGTGTGCCTCATGCCCAGCCGGGCGGCTTTTCTGTTCATCATTTCGACGAACGCCGCTTCGCTGCCGGAAACGGTCAGAGCCAGCTGCAGCGCGGCGTCGTTGGCGCTTTTGATCGCCGCGCATTTGACGAGATCGGAAATGGGGAAGGTCTCCCGCGGGTCGAGCCAGACGATGCCCTCGCGGCTGGGCAGACGCAGGACCTCCTTCGATATCTGCACCGGCGTCTCAAGCGAAAGCTCCGGGCGGCTGTCAAGATGCTCCATGGTCAGCAGCAGCGTCATCATCTTGCTCATGGAGGCGACGGGCACCGGCTTGTGACACTCCTTTTCCCAAAGGACCTTGCGGGTGTCGGCGTCGATGAGGATCCCGGTGCGCGACGCGTCTCCCGGCACGATGTGGCCGGGAAATTCGCCGCGCCGCGCGTAGACGTGATTGAGCGGCTTGCCGAAGTTCGGCTGCGTCGAGGGCCTGCGGTAGCGCAGCTGAGGCCGCGTCTGCGGAACGCCCGGCGCGCGCGTTCCGGTCCCGGACGGCTCCGGCTTTTCCCCCGGTTTGCCGGGGGCGGCCTGTTTCGCGGGATCGGACGGCGCCGCGGGCTCCGGCTTGGAATTGCCCGAAGAACTGACGACCATCGCAATGACGATCACGTGCAGAAGCACGATCGCCGCCAGAATGGTCAGAAAGAATTTCAGTCTGGCGATTCCCGCGGGACTCATTTCGACTGCGCTCCGAAAACGCCGAGGGCATACGCCTGATTGAAGGCGCTGACCATGGCCATGATGGCGGCCCGGTCGATATTGGTGTCCTCACCCGCGCCGTAGATCAGTTTTCTGCCGTTGACCGAGCAGCGGAGTCCGACGAAGGCCAGAGCTCTGGCGTCGGCGTCGGTGCCCAGGGTCCTTTCGGAAAAGTCCTCCACCTTGAAGAAGGGCATGAGTCCGGAGTTTTTGAGCGCGTGGACCACCGCCGAGAGGGGACCGTTGCCTTCGCCCGTCAGATGATGGCATTCGCTGTTGATGTGCCAGTCGAATTCCGCGCCGGAGGTGTCGCCGGTCCCGGGGACGCGGTGATAACCGGACATGCGGTATCTGCCTTCGACGTTCACGAAGGTGTCGTAGAATATCTCGCGCAGCTTGACCGAATCGATCTCTCCGCCGATGGCGTCGATGTAATTCTGAACGGCGATCCCGATGTCGGGATGCATGCTTTTGGGCGGATAGATGCCGAATTCATGCTCCAGCACGTAGACCACGCCGCCTTTGCCCGACTGGCTGTTGATGCGGATGAGCCGTTCGTACTGCCGGCCCACGTCGGCCGGATCCAGATGGAGATACGGCACCTTCCAGCCCTGCGAAAAGTAGGCGCTGATCTCTTCGCGCTTCTCCAGTCCCTTGCGGATGGCGTCCTGATGGGAGCCCGAGAAGGCCGTGAAGGCCAGCGCTCCCGCGTAGGGATGACGGGGATGCACCTCGATACCGGAGTTGCGCTCGACGATGCGGACGATCTCCGGCATGTTCTTGAAGGAAAGTCCGGTGCTGATGCCGCGGGACTCCATATTGAGCGCCAGCACGGATATGTCGAGATTTCCGGTGCGTTCCCCGTGACCGAAGATGGTGCCCTCCACCCGGTCCGCTCCGGCGAGCAGGGCAAGCTCGGTGGCCGCCACGGCGCAGCCCTGATCGTTGTGGGCGTGGAGACTGATCCGCGTCTCCGCCATGAAGGGGTACTTGCGGCAGAAGAGTTCGATCATGTCCGCGTACTGGTTGGGCGGACGGCGTTCCACCGTCGCCGGAAGGTTGAGGATGAAAGTCTCGGGCGTCGACGGGCCCCACTCCTGTTTCACGCGGCAGCAGATGTCGACGACGAAATCCAGATCGCTGTCGGTGAACTCTTCGGGGGAGAATTCGTAGCTGACCTGTTCGGCCAGTCCGGCTTTTTCGATCTCCTCGCGGACGAGGCGCGTTCCCTGCACGGCCAGATCCGTGATGTGTTCCCGGCTGTTGCCGAGGACGAATTTGCCGTGCAGATCGCTGGTGGCCACGTAACAGTGGGCGATGGCCTTGCCCTTCAGTCCTTTGAGCGATTCGATCGTCCTTTTGATGAGGTGCTCTCTGGCCTGGGTGAGGACCGAGATGCGCACGTCGGAGGGGATGAGGTCCTGCTCGATGAGCATGCGGACGAAGTTGAAGTCGTCTTCCGAAGCGGAGGGGAACGAGACCTCGATCTCCTTGAATCCGATCTCGCAGAGCATCCTGAAGTATTCGAGTTTCTGCTTGGGATTCATGGGGATCGGGAGCGCCTGGTTGCCGTCGCGCAGATCGACCGACGCCCATACGGGGGGGGCGGTGATGATCCTGTCGGGCCATTTGCGGCCGGTTATCTTTATCGGTTCGGGGTAAACGTATTTGGGGAAATTTGTCATTTTATCGCCTGCTGTTGTTCAGTTCTGGTCTTTCATATTCGTTCCGGCGGCCGTTCCGTTGATGATCCGCGCGGCTGCGAACCCGGCGCCGACGCCGTCGTCGGGGAGCGTCACCGCAAGTCCGGGGGCTCCGGACCTGAGGATGCCCGGCAGAAGCTCCCATCCTCCGGGACTGTCTCCGGGAACGGACACCGGCAATGCGATGACCGGAGTTCCGACCATTCCCGAGACGGCCGCCGGCAGGGCGCTGTCTGCTCCCGCGACTGCGATGCACGCAGCCGCGCATCTAAGTCGGTCACCCAGTTCGCGGAGAGTCTCCGGACGGGCGGTCCCTCCGGTCCGCTCCACCGTCGCGGCTGCGCCGCAGGCGGCCAGCGCGTATCTGGCCCCGAGCGCCGCCGGCAGATCTTCCTCTCCGGCCGTCACGATGAAAACGCCGCTGGTCCGGATCTCCCGCGGCGGCATGAGAAAAACCTCCGCGACGGGATCGTACTCTCCGCCGGGAAATGCGGCCACGAGGGCTTCTCCGTCTTTTTCGGCAACGCCGGCCGCAATGACCGAATCGTATTCCAGAAGCATGCGGCGGACCGCCTTTTTGAGCTGTTCGACGCCCTTTCCGCGCCCCCGCACCCGCCCGGGAAAACGGCAGACGCCCTCCGCCGCCCCGGCATCTGCTGCCGGCGCGGAAGACTGGGGTGTTTTCTGACTGTCGTTTTCCATACGGTAAATATAGCCCGGCTGTGCCCCGATATCAAGTTTTTACACGATATTTTCGCGTAAAAAATTTTGCTTTTGAGAAAAGCGGCGCTATATTATTGGAATCGTAATTCGATCCGGTCGTGTATCCATTACTGAATCAGAAGTTGAAAATATGGGAGATTTTTCAGATGAAGACCATTGCTGAAAGCGCCGCGAAACTGCTCGGGAAGAGCGAGGATCAGATCAGAGCCGGTCTGGTCAAGACGTCCGGAAACGTCTCGGTCTATCCCGATTCCGTCCATAAACTCGGCGACGCGGTCGTCATGCTGGCGCGCGACGACGAAAAGCGTTTCCTCTGCGTCGTCGCCGACTGCGAAAAGAACATGCCCGAAGGGTTCGAGGGAACGGTCACCCGGCTTGCCGACGGGTCCGCCCTGCTGACGGGCTCCCTCTCCGCCGCCAACGCTTCCGCGCTGCGCCGCCATTTTCCGTGGTGTGCGCCCAAAAGTCTGCGCAGGGAACGCACCACCGTCGGCTGCGGCGACCGTCTGGGGCTGGCCACCTACGGTCACCTTCTCGCCGCCCGGCAGTTCAGGCTCAGTCCGGTGCTCGCCCAGCAGTCCGTGCGTGAACTGGTCATGACGCACCGCACGTTCCGCGAAGTCGTCGATGACGTCGTGTTCAACGTCTTCATGGCCGACTACCGCGAGGGCTACGGCGCCGACGGCGACCACCTCAAGAAGATCGAGGACATCGACGTGGCTCTGGCCGCCGGGATGCCCATGATCACCCTCGACCTCTCGGAGGTGATGAACGCCTCCGCCGGCGACTGGAGCGCCGACGAGATCGAAAAGGCTTTTGCCGCACTGCCCGCGGCGGACCGGGAACGCATTGCCTCCGACTACGCCGACAGGGAGTTCATCGTCGGGAGCGTCTCCGTCAAGGTCGACGCCCTGACGGCGAAGCGCTGCGCCGTCATGTACGACGCGGCCATCGCCTTCGCGCTCAAAGTCTATCAGCACCTCCGCGCCAGACGCGGAGAGGAGTTCGACCTCGAGATCTCCATCGACGAGACCACTTCTCCCACGCTGCCTTCACACCACCTCTACATCGCCCGCGAACTGCGGCGTCTCGGCATCGAATTCTCCTCTCTGGCGCCCCGTTTCGTCGGCGAATTCCAGAAGGCCGTCGATTACATCGGCGACGTGAAGGAATTCGACCGGCAGTTCGTTGTCCATGCCCAGATCGCCAAGACCTTCGGAAACTACAAGGTTTCGGTCCACTCCGGCAGCGACAAGTTCTCGGTCTATCCCACCGTGGGACGCGAGACCGGCGGCTATCTCCACCTCAAGACCGCCGGGACCAGCTGGCTGGTCGCCGTCGAGGTCATCGCCCGCTGCGAACCTCAGCTCTACCGCGACATGCACAAGTGCGCGCTGGCCAATTTCAACGACATGCTCAAGCTCTACCACATCACCGCCGACCTGTCGCGGATCCCGGCGCTGGACTCCCTGAGCGACGCCGAACTGCCCTCTCTCATGTCGCAGGCCGACGCCCGCCAGCTGCTCCACATCACCTACGGCCCGATCCTCACCGGCGAACTGCGCGGACGCTTCTTCAAGGCCATGCACAAGTACGAAAAGGAATACGCCGAGGCCGTCAAACGCCATTTCGAGAAGCACATCTCTCTGCTCGGCGTTCCCAAGAAGTAATGATTTCCGACCGTCAAAAAGATAAAAACGTTCAAGGAGAATGGTAAAATGTTCATTTCAATGCTCGCCGACGCCGCGGCCCAGACCGCGCAGGAGGCCTCGAAGCAGCCTCAGGGCAGTCCGCTGATGAGTTTCATGCCGATCATCATCATCATGGTGGTGTTCATGTTCTTCATGAGCCGCTCCCAGAAGAAGCAGCAGCAGAAGAGACAGGAAATGATCGACCACATCGTCAAGGGCACGAAGGTCCTTCTGACCAGCGGCATCCGCGGCGTCATCGACGAAGTGAAGGAAAACGACTTCATCGTCGAGATCGCTCCCGGCGTGAGGATCTGCGTCGTCAAGAGCGGCGTCGCCGAAGTCGAAGTCGAAGAAGCCAAGGCAGAGGAAAAGAAATAAATGGAACAGCGTCCCTTACTCCTCAGAACCTTCGTCGTCATCTTCGTGATGATCCTGTTCGTGCTGGCGATGCATCCTCTGCGCGAGCGCGACTACTATCAGGTCTTCGGCGAGATGCTCAAGGACAGGAACGATCCCGCCATGAAGACTCTGGTCGAAGACGCCAGAGCCCTCCAGAAGAAGGATCCCCAGCTCTTCCAGTCGCAGGCGCTTCTTCAGGCGGCCGACGCCAAGGGCATCGACCTGACTTCCAAAGTCAAGGGCAGCGACCTTCAGGACAACCGCGACGTCATGAGCCTCATCCGCAAGAACGCCTCGGGCACCATCCGCCTCGGTCTGGATCTTGCCGGCGGCGTGGAGTTCTATCTCGAACTGGTCCCCGATGAAGAACTTCTTGCGAAAATGAAGAAGTCCGCCGGCGGCAGCGGCGAAAGCAGCGAAGAACTCAAAAGCCGCATGGCCAACGAGTTCGACCGTTACCGCGACGTCGCCATCGAGATCCTCCGCAAACGTCTCGAAGGTCAGAAGATCTTCGAGGCCGAGATCGCCCCCTCCGGCGGGTCCTACGTCGCGCTGCGCGCCCCCGTCGTCGCCCGGGACGAGAAACTCAAACTGCTCGATCTCATCAAGATGAGCGCCAAGCTCAATTTCCGTCTTGTCCACGCGGACAACAACGCGTTGATCCAGCGCTATCTCGCGGATCCTGCCAATTTCAAAGTTCCGCTCGGGTACGAACTCATGTCCACCAGCGAGTTCCGTCCCGGACAGGAGCCCCTGCACAGCTATTTCCTCGTTTCCCGCCGCTCCGAAATGGACGGCAAGGGCGTCACCATGGCCATGGCCACCAAGGATGAATTCGGCCAGCGCAAGATCGTGCTGCGCTTCAACCAGCAGGGCGCGGAGGATTTCGGCCGCGTCACCAGCGCCAACGTGGGACGCATGCTCGCCATCGTGCTCGACGGCAAACTCTACTGCGCGCCCAACATCAATCAGGGCATCACCGGCGGCAGCGCCGAAATTTCCGGACGCTTCTCCGAAGAAGAGGCCAAAAACATCGCCGACGCCCTCGTCAGCGGCAGTTTCCCCTTCCAGATCAAGGTCAACGCCGTGTTCGACACCGATCCCAAGCTGGGCGCCGCCAACGTGGCCAACGGCGTTTGGGTGGGGATCCTCTCGATGGTCTGCGTCGCCATCTTCATGATCATCTACTACCGCCTCAGCGGACTGATCGCCGTCGCGGCTCTCTGTCTCAACATCGTCCTCATCCTCGGGGCCATGGCGGCCTTCAACTGCACGCTGACCCTGCCCGGCATCGCCGGCATCGTGCTCACCATCGGTATGGCCGTGGACGCCAACGTGCTGGTGTATGAGCGCATCCGCGAGGAATTGGAGCAGGGCAAGAAGCTCGTCCACGCCGTCAATCTCGGTTTCGAAAAGGCTCTGCCCGCCGTGCTCGACGCCAACATCACGACTCTGGTCACCTCCATCATCCTCATGTACGTGGGAACGGGCGCGATCAAGGGATTCGCCGTCACGCTGAGCATCGGCATCCTTTCCAGTCTGTTCACGGCGCTTTTCGTCACGCGGCTCATTTACGACTATCTTTTCCGCTTCACGGGATTCGATCACATCTATATGCTCGAGATCTTCCGCCGGACCCACTGGGACTTCTTCGGCATGTGGAAGCGCAGTCTCATCGTTTCCGGCGCTTTCTGTCTGCTGGCCGTCGTCCTGCTGGTCTCGCGGGGGACCGGCGTGCTGGGCGTGGACTTCACCGGCGGCACCACCGTCACGTTCAATTACGCCAGGCAGATCCCGCAGGACAAGATCGAGGCCGTTCTCCGCGCCGCGGGCTACAAGGAGCCCAGCGCGGTCTACAAGTTCAATATCGCCTCCCGCGATCAGGAACGCAAACTCGAGATCCTCATCCGCGGCGACCTGACCAAAGACAATGTCAGTCAGAGTCCCAAGGACGCGCTGGCTTCTCTGCTCAACGCCAAGTTCCCCGAGGCCAAGTTGAGCGGCGGTCTCGAAAGCAGCATCGGCGGACTCATCGGCTGGGAGTTCACCAAGGCGGCCATCACCGCGATCATTCTCTCGATGATCGGCATCGGCATCTACATCGCGCTGCGCTATGAGTACACCTACGCCGTCACCGGCGTGCTGGCGCTGGTCCACGACGTGCTGGTGGTGCTGGGCATCTATCTGCTGATGGGCCGCACCATTTCGCTGACCGTGGTCGCCGCGCTGCTGACGGTCATCGGGTATTCGATCAACGACAAGGTGGTCATCTTCGACCGCATCCGCGAGAACATGAAACTGAAGAAGGCTCCCACCTTCGCCGAGACGATCAACCTTTCGGTCAACCAGACTCTGAGCCGGACGATGCTGACCAGTATCACCACCTTCATCGTGGTGCTGATCCTCTATCTCGGCGGCGGCGTGGCGATCAACGACTTCGTGCTCATCATGATGCTGGGCGTCATCTTCGGTACGCTGTCCTCGATCTTCGTCGTCGCGCCCACGGTGGCCTGGCTGCAGGACGTCCGTGCCCGGCATGCCGCCCGCAAGGCGAAGAAAGCCTGAGGTGAAATATGTTCGGCAATCTGGGTGAAATGGCCAAAATGATGTCCAAAGTCAAGGACATCCAGAGCGGGATCAAAAAGCTCAAAAGCGAGCTGGGCACGCTGGAATTCTCCGCCACGTCGGCGGGGGGGCGCGTCAAGGCGACGGTGTCGGGTGATTTCGTCGTGAAGTCCATCGAGATCGCGCCCGAGGCTCTGAAGGAGGGATGCGACGTGTCCTCCGCGGTGACCGAGGCGGTCAACTCCGCCGTCGCCGCTGCGAAAATGACGATCCAGACGAAAATGACCGAGATCTCCGGCGGCATCGATCTGCCGGGACTTTTCTGACGGAAAAGGACGGTCATGGCAAGCGGATACCCCGAGGCGGTGGAGTCCCTCATCGGCGAACTCAAGCAGCTTCCCGGCGTGGGACGGCGCGGCGCCGAGAGAATGGCGCTGGCTCTGCTGGCCCGCTCCGCGCCGGAACTCGAGGCGCTGGGGAAGCTCATCGGGGCTCTGCCCCGCACTGTGGGGCGCTGTCCCAAATGCGGCGGACTGGCCGAAGCCGGTTCCGAGTGCGGCATCTGCGGCGACCCCCGCCGGGACGACGGCGTGCTGTGCGTGGTCGAAAATATGCCTCAGCTCTTCGCCGTGGAGTCCAGCGGTCATTTTCACGGACGCTACCTCGTGCTGGGGGGCAAGATCTCTCCTCTGGACTCCGAAAACGGCGAGGGCCTCAATCTGCGGGGACTGTGCGATCTGGTCGAAACGGGAAACGTCAGAGAGGTGATCCTTGCGCTCAGCAGCGATGTCGAGGGCAGGGCCACCGCCGTATTTCTGGCGGAACTGCTTGAAAAATACCGTGTCAAGGTGTCCCGGCCCGCGCTGGGACTGCCCGCCGGAGCCAACCTTTCATTTGCCGATGCCGCCACCATCGGCGCCGCGCTGCGGGGCCGGGTGGACGTTCAGGAGTGAAACAGAAACGGATCATTGAAAAATGTGTTGTTCAAGTGAAAAAAGAGTGAGGACCCGCTTCGCGCCGAGTCCCACGGGATTCATGCATGTCGGAAATCTGCGCACGGCGCTGTACGCTTATTTGCTGGCCAAGTCCCGGCACGGCGACTTCGTGCTGCGCATCGAGGACACCGATCAGGCCCGTTACGTCGAAGGGGCCGTTCAGGTGATCTACGACACGCTGGCCCGGGCCGGACTGCGCCATGACGAAGGTCCGGACAGGCCGGGAGCATATGGTCCCTACGTCCAGAGCGAGCGGCGCGAGATCTACAAAAAATACGCGGAGGAGCTTGTCCGCAAGGGGGCGGCATACTACTGCTTCTGCGGGAAGCACGAGGCGGAGCCGGAGGGCGAAGAGAGCGTCTCCGATGCCGCCTGCGTCTGTCCCTGCCGGAGCATGGATCCCGCCGCGGCCGCCGAAATGGCTTCTTCGGGCCGTCCTCACGTGATCCGGCAGAAGATCGACCGGTCGGGCGTCTCCGTTTTCACAGACGCCGTTTTCGGAGAGATCACCATCGAGAACAAGGTGCTCGACGACCAGATCCTGCTCAAGAGCGACGGCATGCCCACCTATAATTTCGCCAATGTGGTGGACGATCACCTGATGTGCATTTCGCACGTGGTCCGCGGTTCGGAGTACCTGTCGTCGACGCCCAAGTACAATCTGCTCTACCGGGCGTTCGGCTGGGAGATCCCCGTGTACGTGCATCTGCCCCTCATCATGGGCCGCAACGCCGACGGGGAGATATCGAAGCTCTCGAAGCGCCACGGTTCGGTGAGTTTCGAAAACCTGCTGGCCGAGGGCTACCTGCCGGAAGCCGTCGTCAACTACATCGCCCTGCTGGGCTGGTCGCCCAAATCGGATCAGGAGCTTTTCCGGCTGGAGGAGCTGGCCGAAAAATTCGATGTTTCCGGACTCAACAAGTCTCCCGCCGTGTTCGATTACGGCAAACTGCGCTGGATGAACTCCGAGTACATCAAAATGCTCTCTCCCGAGGCGTTCGCCGAAGTTGCGCGTCCCTTCGCTGCTCTGCCGGAGAAACTCTCTTCCGCGTGGCCGAAGATCGCCGCCATTCTCCACCAGCGCACCGAACTGCTTTCGGAAATTCCCGGCAAGATCGCGTTTCTTGCCGAAGTGCCCGCGTTCGAAAACGATCTCTTCTTCAACAAGAAGAGCAAGTGTTCACCCGAGACGGCCAGAGAAATTCTGACGGAGCTGATCCCCCGTTTCGAGGCCCTCGAAGCGCTGACGCCCGAAGCTGTGGGCGGCATCATTTCAGCGTATGCCGAATCTCACGGCGTCAAGCTGGGACAGCCCATGTGGGCCGTGCGCATCGCGCTTTCGGGACTGCCCGTCACGCCGGGCGGTCCCGGGGAGATCATGGACATCATCGGCAAGGATGAGTCTCTGAAACGGCTGAAAGCGGCCCTGGAACGGCTGTGATGCGATTTTTTTCAAAAAAAGTCCGAAAAATGTCGATATTCGGTTTGACTTTTTTGCGAACAGTAACTAAAGTATAGTGGTGCGGGCGGAGTCATGTCCCGCGCCTGACGTTCAAAGCCATATTTCAAGGAGGTATAAACATGGTAGCATTGTGGGTCATCGTTATGGCGGTCGGTCTCATCGGTATGATCGTCTGCAGCAAGAAGCAGAAAACCAATCCGGCTCTTCAGCCCGTCGGCATTCTTCTCTTTGTCGTCGTGCTCATCGGTGCGGTCATGCTGCTGAAGTCCATGGATGTTTTCGGCGGCGGCAGCTCCTCCGTTCTCAACAGTGAGATGCGGTTTGCCGAGTCCCGCGGCGCGAAGGTCGCCAAGTACGTTGCCGGTATCGCCGGCGGCAAGGAAGTTCTCTTCATCGCCGACAAGAACTACGAGCAGGGCGATCTGGGCAAGCGCATCGTCGAGACTCTCAAGAAGAACTGCGGCGGCAGCCTCGTCGTCGACAGCATTCCCGTTCCGGCTGAAGTCGAGACCAACGGCACCCCCATCGAGGAATACATGAAGGCCGCCCACATGGACGCTCTTCTGGCCAAGCATCCCAACGCCGCCGTTGTCATCAGCAACATCGGTCTGCCTCAGGATGCCGGCAAGATGCTCTATTTCAAGGCTCCTGCCGCCGCCCGTCCGAAGCTGGTCCTCATGAATGCCGGTTTCA
The DNA here is from genome assembly GCA_017454215.1 of Lentisphaeria bacterium. Classification (GTDB taxonomy): domain Bacteria; phylum Verrucomicrobiota; class Lentisphaeria; order Victivallales; family Victivallaceae; genus UBA1784. The sequence continues at coordinate 33,891 of JAFTDL010000077.1, forward strand.
GCGCCAACTTCGATTTCCACAAGGCTCTGCAGAAGGGTGACATCGAGGCCGTCATCGTCACCAGTCCTTCCGCCAAGTACGACATCAAGGCCCCCGGCGACCTCGACAAGGCGTTCGATATCCGTTACGTCCTGGTCACCAAGGCCAACGCCGACAAGTACAAGGATCAGCTTCCCCGCTGACCGCGTTTCGGCGACATCAGAAATCGGAAGACTCCCGGCTTTGCGCCGGGAGTTTTTTTGTCTCCGTTTTCCGGCGCATGATCGCTTCGGGGGACTTTTTCGGCACGATATGCGTTAAAAAAAGGTTATCCGTCTTGAAAAAACGGCTTCGCGGGTGCATATTATACGGATATCTTCCGGGTGAGTAAAATTCATCAACGCAGTCAAATTTTGAGAAAGGAGGGTGCGGTCATGAGCGCGGAACCGACGGATTTTGCGACTTTGAAGTTCAAGGGCAAGGAAGTTGTGCTGCCGGTCGTCACGGGAACTGAAGGCGAAAAGGGATTGGATATCACCGGATTGCGAAAAGCCACGGGACTGGTGGCGCTGGATCCGGGGTTCGTGAACACGGCCTCCTGTTACAGCCAGATCACCTATATCGACGGAGAAAAGGGTATTCTGCGCTACCGGGGGATCCCCATCGAGGAACTGGTCCAGAGGGTCATGTTCATCGACGTGGCTTACCTTCTGGTCCACGGGGAACTGCCGGACGAGGAGCGGCGCAGGGAGTTTTCAAGTCTGCTCAACACCAGTTCTCTCATCCACGAGGACATGCGGCACTTTTTCGACCACTTTCCCAAGGGCGCCCACCCGATGCATATTCTTTCGACCATGATCAACGCGATGGCCGCGTTCTATCCCAACGTGGATATCAAGTCCATGGCCGACAACATCGACCAGTCCTGCGCACGGGTGATCTCGATCGTCCGCACCATGGCGGCCTTCGCCTACAAGAAATCCATCGGCGAGCCTGTGGTGTATCCGCGCTACGATCTTTCGTACTGCGCGAACTTTCTCAACATGATGTTCGATTCTCCGGTGAAGCCCTATCAGACGCGTCCCGAGATCGTGCGGCTGCTCAATATCCTTTTCATCATCCACGCCGACCACGAGCAGAACTGCTCCACCTCGGCCGTGCGCGTCATCGGCAGCGCCCAGGTCAATCTTTACGCGACGATCTCCGCCGGCATTTCGGCTCTGTCCGGTCCTCTGCACGGCGGCGCCAATCAGGCCGTCATCGAGATGCTGCGCACCATTCAGGAAGACGGCGACATCAATAAATTCATCCGCATGGCCAAGGACAAGGACAATCCTTTCCGCCTCATGGGCTTCGGCCACCGGGTGTACAAGACCTACGATCCCCGGGCCGCCATCGTCCGCGGCGAGTGCGAAAAGTTTTTCCATCAGAACAAATATACCGACCCCCTGCTGGATGTCGCCCGCAAGGTGGAGGAGATCGCGCTGACCGATCCCTATTTCATCGACCGTCATCTCTATCCCAACGTGGACTTCTACACTGGCATCCTCTACCGGGCCATCGGGATCCCCGAAAACATGTTCACCGTGATGTTCGCTCTGGCGCGTCTGCCCGGATGGGTGGCCCACTGGCGCGAAATGATCGGAGACGCCACCAAACTTGTGCGTCCCCGCCAGATCTACAACGGCCGCACGCTGCGTCATATTTCCTCCTCGGAGTCGAGGGACTGACAAACATGGGTATTTAAGGAGAATTGCCGTGGAAGTTCTGTATTCTAAGGAAAAGATCGCCGACCGGGTTCGGGAAATGGGGGCCGAGATAACCCGTTTCTACGAAGGCAAGCCCCTTACCGTCGTCATCATCGCCACGGGGGGCGTTTTTTTCGCCGCCGACCTTTTGCGCGAGATCAAACTGCCGATGTGGGTCGATACCATCGCCGCGGCCAGTTACATCGACGACAGAAGCTGCGGCCGTCTCACTCTCAGGACGAAGTTGAAGCTCGATTGCACCGGACGGCACGTTCTGCTGGTCGACGAGATGCTCGACACGGGGGTCACGCTCCGCGAACTCCGGCACTACATCCTCGGACGGGGAGCGTTGAGCGTCCGCAGCGCGGTCATCGTCGAGAAGGACATCGACCGTCCCGCTGTGACCGGTCTGGGCGATTGGATCGGGTTCGTCGCTCCGAACCGGTTCCTCGTCGGTTACGGGCTGGACTTCAAAGAGGATTACCGCAATCTGCCCTACATCGCCGCGATGGATTGAGTTTCGGAGGCGCGATGAAGAGGAACGGCGCCGTCAAAAGGCGGACAGGCTTTTTTCTCTGCTTCCTCTTTCTTCTGCCGCTTGCAGGGAGTCCCGTCGCGGTCTTCGAGAAGCCGGAGCCCGGGGCGCGGGGCATGATCGTCGACTCTTCCCGTCTGAGTTCTTCCGGCAGGACTGTGCGCAGATTCGTCCCCTTTCATCCGCTGGCCCGCATGTACACTTTTTCCGAGGTGAAGGCGGGAAATCTGACAGGGTATCTCCGGCGGGGCGTCGTCGTCAAAAGCGACGGCCGCAGTCTCAAGTATTCTCCGCCGGCTCCCGTATGGCATATCGCAGTGGGAATATTTCTCGCCGCCGCGCTGGCCGTTTTGCTTGCCGCGGGGCGGAAATGGGGCTTCTCCGATGCGATCCTGCCGCTGATCCCCGTTCTGGTGCGTCAGCTTCTCGTTGTCGCCGCCACGGGGCCGCTGGCCGGAGATCGTCACCGCCGCGGCGGACGAACCGGGATACTTCGCCGTGATCAGGGACATGCTCGACGGCGTGTGGACCTCTCCGTGGAGTTTTACCGCCGGTCTGGGATTTCTCTATCTGCCCTTCGTCCTGATTTCGGGCGCGAAGGAATTTTACGATATCGTTCCCGCCTTCAATTATTTTTCCGCTCTCGTCTGCGGTCCGGGCATCCTGTTGCTGGGATACCTCATTTTACGCAAGCTGGGCGTGTCCGGGAAAAGATCCTGCGCCGCCATGCTGTGTTACGCCGTCTGGCCCTTTGTCGCGTTTCACTATGAAAAGATCGACACCGGTCTGGTGCAGGCGTTTTTTCTTCTTCCCGCCTGGCTGGTGAAGTTCAACGACTGGTTTTACTACGCCGTCTGCATCAACTCCGGATTCAACGCCATGAGCGACACGCCCGGTCTTCTGGCCGTCATGGGGTGTTTGTATTTTGCGCTTGCCATGCCGCCGAAAACGCGTTACGCCGCCCTGTTCGGCGTATTGTACGGTTTTGCCTGTCTTGTCAGGATCAACTACATCCTTCTTGCGCCGCTGTTCGCGTTTCTTCTGTTCCGCAGGTTCCGGGAAAGCCGGGGACTGCTGATCGCCGCGTGTCTTGCGAGTACGGGGGCTTTCATCGCCGCCTTTGCCGTTCAGTTCGTCTGCAATGCGCTGCAGTACGGTTCCCCGTTCACGTTCGGCTACGTCCGGCATTATCCGGATATGGCTCCCCTTGACCGCCCCGCGGCGGGATTCACCTGGCACACCTTTGCGAAACTTGTCGCCCTCCGCGGTCTCATGCGTGTCAATCTGCCTGTTTTCGCCGTCGGGACCGCGGCGCTGTGGCTGATGAAGGACCGTTTCCGTCAGGCCGTGCTGGTGCTGCTGAGCGTTCCCGTCGTGCTCTTTTTCTGCGGATACAGTCACACGTTCTGCGACCTCAGGCGCTTTGTATTTCCGGCCTTCTGCGGTCTGCTCATGGCGGCGGCCGCCGTGGAAGTCTGGAGCACACTTTCGAAACGAATGAAATTTGCAGTTGTTTTGCTTCTTGTCTGCATGGTTGCTCTGACATTGCCTTACCGCGCGCCCTGGCGGGGAGTGCCCTTCATGCTGGGGGACTGCCTCTTCCTGCGTCTTGCCGGAGCCGTCGTTCCCGTGGCGCTCTTTTGCGCGGTCTTTCTGCTGATCCGGAGAAAAAAGTATCCTGCCGCGGGATTCGTCTTTCTGAGCGCGTTCTTTCATTACACGCCGCCCGAGGTCCTTGCCGCGGGCATGTTTCTGCTGCTGCCGTGGATCGCAGTCAGGCCCTTTTTACCGCAGATCGAGCGCGTGGTCGAGTTTTCCGCGGGCGGCAAGGATCTCGCCCGCGAGAAAGAGGGAACCGGAGACGAGAACGCGCCGGGAACTCGAAGCTAAGGCCAGTTCCACGGCTTCGCTTCCGGAAGGCGCCGTCCGGGCGGCGAACCCCAGCGCCCGGGCTGCGGCGGCGAGTTCTTCGGGCGGATGGCATTCCCGTCCGGTCTCGGCGTTGGGGATCATGATGAACTCCGCCGCGATGTCCCGGTAAAGCGGAAGACAGCCGGAGGCGTCCTTGTCCTTGAAAGCTCCGTAGACGACGGTGAACTTTTCGCCGGGGAGCAGTTCCCGCAGGGACTCCGTCAGCGCCCGGATGCCGTCGGGATTGTGTCCGCCGTCGACGAACACGCGTTCCTCGATCTTGTCCAGCCGCGCCGGCCAGCGCACATGATCGAGGCTTGCCAGCGCCCGGTCGAAGTCGAAGTGAAGTTTCTGCGCGAGATACGCAAGAACATTGAATACGATGCGGAAGTTTTCGCGCTGCATGCGGCCGGGGAGGCCGAGCTCTATTTTTTTGCCGCGCCAGAGAAATTTCTGGACGAAGCCGCAGGGCGATTCGACGCTTTTGAGACAGGGCGGCACTTCGTCTCCCGGTCCGGTCACGGGTACGTCCAGTTCGCCGGCGCGGGCGAGGATGACCCGTTTCGCCTCGGGAACGAGTTCGCCGTGAAAGAGAGGCACGCCCGGCTTGAGGATCCCCGCCTTTTCGCCCGCGATCGCGGCGAGGGTGCTGCCGAGATGTTTCTGATGGTCCAGCGCGATATTGGTGATGACCGTGACGGCGGGCAAAACGGCGTTGGTGGCGTCCAGACGGCCTCCCATGCCCGTTTCCCAGACGACGATGTCGCAGTGCGCCGCCTCGAAAAGCATGGCGGCGAGGACCGTGGTGAATTCGAAATAGGTGGCCGGAAGCCCCTTGCTTTTTTCCGCAAGCTCCCGTACGGCGGCGTCGAAAGTTTTCCGGTCCGCGGCGCGCCCGTCGATGCGGAAACGTTCCCTGATGTCGATCAGGTGAGGAGAAGAATAAAATCCCGTTTTGAGTCCGGCGTTCCGCAGGGCGCACTCCAGCATGGCTCCCGTGGAGCCCTTGCCGTTGGTTCCCGCGATGTGGATGAACCGCAGTTTTTTCTGCGGGTCGCCGGCGGCGGAAAAAAGTTTCCTCACATTGTCCAGCCCGAGGCGGATGCCGAACATGTTGAGGCCCGAAATATAGGCGTCGCCGTCGAAACCGGCGCAGGTGTCTTCTTTCATGATGTCAGGGCCTGACCGGACAGGGGGACCAGACCGGCATGGAGAGCGGATAACTGGTCGAGAGCAGCCGTCTGACTTTGCCGGTCCACGTGTCGATCACGCACAGTTCCGACTGGCGGCCGCTGCTGCGTTTGCAGACGATCTGGCGGTTGTCCGCCGCCCAGGTGGGAGACTCGTAGTTGCCGGGGACCTCGGTGGCCCGGGTGTTCCTGCCTGTCTTGAGGTCGAGGACGGCGATGGTGTAAC
>JAFTDL010000010.1 GCA_017454215.1 Lentisphaeria bacterium
CCGCGGCCCCGGCATCCTCGCGCGGCTGGTCCCGGATTCCAGCGCCTCCAGCGGACGCGTGTTCGAGTGTCCGGCCGCGAAATCCTCGCTCAGCATCAACCTGTCCTGGACCGCCCGCAACGCCGGGTACGGCATGAACTACCAGCTGTCGTTCTCCGGCCCGTCGGCACAGCCGCCGAACTTCCGTCCGTGCCGCATCATGCAGGTGAAAAGTCCGTCGAAGCTGATCGTGCTGTCCGACACCGCGTGTTTCCTCGCCGGGACCGACGGACGCCCCTCGCCGACCGCGTTTCTCTACAATCCCACATCAGGCAAGGGCGGGTATTCCGACTTCCGGCATTCCGGCGCGAGCGCCGTGTCCTTCGTCGACGGCCATGCGACGGCCTGGACATCGTTCACGCCGCGTCCGGCGGATTCGTCCGGCTATGAGAAGCGCGTCGGCTACCTGGCCCCCGACGATGCCATGTACGATCCCTTCCTGCGGGCGGAAGAAACGCCCGAACCTGAGGCCGTCACGCCGGAGGACGTCCCGCTCCTGATCTCGCCCGCCCCCGAACGCGTCATCTCCCCGAAGATCTCGCCCAGACCGGGAAACTGAACCGGGACCGCCTTTTCTACCTGGACACACCACCACCTCCTTTTTTCCGCCGCCGCCGTCCGCCACGCGGGAAAATCATAATCTTTCGCCATATCCTCGTTCGCAAAGAGGCTTTCCGGCTTGTTTATTCGGAAAAGCGTGCTATATTATAGTTTGCGCATTTAAACAGCCCGCACTTTTTTCACACCCATACCCATAACACACCCACAGGGAAAAATCATGAACAACGCTTTTTCCTACCTCGGAGAAGTGGAGCCTGAAAAGGGCAACCTGATCAAGGGGCTCCAGCTCATCCAGACCCGCGAAGGGTACGTCTCGAACGACGGCATCCTGGCGGCCGCCGAGCATTTCGGCATCCCGGCCGCGGAAGTCGAAGGCGTCCTCACGTTCTACGCCCAGTTCAAACGCACCAAACCCGGCAAGTACAAACTCAGCGTCTGCGACGGCACCGCGTGCCACATCAAGGGCTCCACGCAGATTCGCGCCTGGGTCTCCGCCGAACTCGGCATCAACGACGGCGAGACCACCGAAGACGGCCTTTTCTCCATCGAAACAGTCGCCTGCCTCGGCTGCTGTTCCCTCGCCCCCGTCCTCTCCATCAACGGACGCGTCTACGGCAAGCTCGACCGCAAAAGCCTGACGAAGATCCTCAACGAGTACAAAGCGAAAGGCTGATCCGCCATGGCAGATATCAAACGCATCAAAGTCGGGACCGCCTCCTGCGGTCTGGCCGCCGGAGCGGGCGCAGTCCTGGAAGCCCTCCGCAAGCAGGCGGGCTCCATCCCGGTCGACGAGGCCGGCTGCATGGGTCACTGCTACGCCGAACCCATCGTGGAACTCGAACTTACCGACGGTTCCAGCATTTTCTACGCCCGGGTGAAGGGCACCGACGAAGCCGCGGCCGCCATCCTTGCCCAGAGCGAAGAAGGCCGGTTCGTCTTCCCGGAAAAGCGCTCCAAGCTCGAAAAACTCCTCGTGACCCGTCTCGCGGGCCGCATCAATCCCGTCTCCCTCGACGAATACAAGGCCAACGGCGGCTTCTCCGCCCTCGAAAAGGTCTTCTCCATGACCCCGGAACAGGTCGTCGACGCGGTGAAGGCGTCCGGTCTCCGCGGTCGCGGCGGCGCGGGCTTCCCCACCGGCATGAAATGGAGCTTCCTCGCCGCGAAGAAGGTCCCGGACAAAGTCCAGATCTGCACCGCCGACGAAGGCGACCCGGGCGCGTTCATGGACCGCTCCATGATGGAAAGCGTCCCGTACCAGGTC
>JAFTDL010000078.1 GCA_017454215.1 Lentisphaeria bacterium
ACTGGATAATATATGCGGCTGAAGAAACTTTTTCAAGTTTATTTCGTAAAATTTCTTTATTTTTTTATGCTTTCAACTTGAAATTTCCTTACGAAGAACAGATATTAGAACTGCGGACGTCATCATTGCCGTTTTTGAAACATTCCCGGGCGGGATGAGAAAGGAGATGCGGGAAAATATGATTCGCCGTTGAGAGTCAGTAAACCGTCGAAGTGTGCGGCGAAGGCCGCGCAGACCACAATGAAAGGAGAAAAGCGAAAATAAAATCCGTTAGCGTCAAGTTGATTTCAGTGTGTGAAACTGAGGCGAAGGCCGCGCAGACCGCAATGAAAGGAGAAAAGCGAAAATAAAATCCGTTAGCGTCAAGTTGATTTCAGTGTGTGAAACTGCGGCGAAGCGCCGCGCCGAACAGAAAGAAAAGGAAGAGAAGATGAAAAGGATTTTTACTTTGATAGAACTGCTGGTCGTGATCGCGATTATCGCCATTCTTGCCTCCATGCTTTTGCCGGCTTTGAGCAAGGCCCGGGCCGCCGCGCAGAAGATCAAATGTTCCAGCAATCTGAAGAACATCGGTCTGATGCTCACCATGTACACCACCAACAACGACGACTACATCGCCGTTGGGCGTTATCTGGGCGCCGACTGCCGCGGCTGGGCGTATTTTGCCGCCGGTGAAAACACCGACAGCCCCTGGGAGAACAAGATCACCCAGTGCCCGAGCAACGACCGCGATATCCCGTACGGGTATGGTCAAAACTCCGCCCTCAGCTGGGATCCTTCAAGCATGCTTCAGCTTACCCGGGTTGAAAATCCGACCAAAGTCATTTGGCTCTGCGACATCGGCGGCAAGGGTTCGTTAGCCAGAGGCGAAAGCCCCATGACCATGGGCTCGAGACGGCAAATGGCATACTATGAAGACAATGTCGGCGGCGGCGGCAGCGGCGTCGACAGCACCGACACCGGCGCCTATCGCCACGACAATAAGATCAACGCGGTCCATGTGGACGGCCATGTCGCCGACTATAAGTTCTGCATCTCCGACGACCCGGGCTCCGTGTGCGTAGTCCCGTATACCGGTTATTGGAGCACGGTTCCTGCGTCCGAATAATCGACGTGTGCGGGCACCGGCCGCCCGCGTAAACGCGACGGCCGGTCCTGAAAACGGGCCGCCGCATCAGCTGGACCAGCTGAAGCGGCGACCCCTTGATTTGCGCGCCCCGCCGGATGCACGGCGCGAATGCGACAGTTCTCTCATGCCCCTCCTCGTGACGGCGGAGAAGTTCCAACAGACATCAATCAACAACGGAAGATACTTATGAGACATTGGCTTGGAATTGCGCTGCTCCTGCTCCAGGTGGCGTGCGCGTCGGCGTCAACGTCGGCGCTGGTGCTGACTCCTGCGCCCAAGGAGATCGCGGTCGGAGAGACTCCGGCCGTATTCGGGTACGAGTGGCGGATCGAGGGAAAGGATGCCTTCCCCGAGGCGGCCGCCTGGCTGGAGGAGGAATTCCGGCTCCGGGGCTGGGAAGTTTCCGACGGCGCCCCCGCCTGTGTGTCGCTGAAGAGCGCGGAGGGCAACGGCAATCCCGAGTATTACACCCTGTCGATCACCGACGGGGCCGTGGAGCTGGGAGCTGCGACCCGGGAGGGCATGTTCCGGGCGGCAGGACGTTTTCTTGCGCTTCTGAAGCAGCCCTTTACGATTTATGATCAGAAGAGCTTCACCATCCCCGCCGTCGCCATCGCCGACTGGCCGGACTTCCCGGTGCGGCTGATGTCGCTCACCATGACTTTCTGGGAGCCTTTCAACACCGCGGAGCGTCTGGACTCCTCCAAGCGCATCATTTCCGCCATGGCCGAACACGGCTTCAATACCGTCGCCATCGGCATCGGCAGCAATTACGAGAGCAAGTACTTCAAATCCAATTTCCCGACTCCCTGGAGCCGGGCGGATCTGGAGGAGCTGGTGCGCTTCAGCAAGAGCCGCGGCGTCGTGCCTTTCCCCTCCACTTCGTTTGTCAGCCACTCGGTCTCC
>JAFTDL010000011.1 GCA_017454215.1 Lentisphaeria bacterium
AACTGCTCTTGCAGATGGGGGGTGGTCTGAATATAATATGCGACAGTCAATGATGAGACTGCTATACAGCAACGATGTCTGTAGAGGTTTTCATCAATAAAAAACCGAAAGGAAAAAAAAATGAAGAAAAGTCGTGGATTCACTCTTATCGAGCTCCTCGTCGTCATCGCGATCATCGCGATCCTGGCCGGAATGCTTCTGCCCGCTCTGCAGCAGGCCCGTGAGCGCGCCCGCCGCATCAACTGCGCCAGCAACCTGAAGCAGGTCGGCACCGCCCTGAAACTCTACTCCAGCAGCTTCAACGACAAGCTCCCCGGCGGCCCCGCTCTTCAGGGCGGCAACACCTCCGGCAGTGTCTTGACGGACGGCTACGGTTACAAGGGTCTTGAGATCCTGCGTTCCAATGACTTCCTGACCGACTACTCCGTGTTCATCTGCCCCTCCAGCACCACCAGCGCCGGTACCGGCACCACTCAGCTGACCTACGGCGGCACTGCTGCTGAGGCCAACGCCAGCTATGCTTTCGTCGGCGGCATGATCGAGGGCGACAGCAACATCTACGGCCGCGCCGACTCCGCCATCTCCGCCGACCTCACCGGCGGTGCCAGCATCGGCAGCAACAACGACAACCCGAACCACACCGGTTACGGCAACATCCTGTATCAGGGCGGTCATGTCACCGGTTTCACCGGCAACGGCTGGTTCAGCCCCGAGAATGCCGGCTATCCGAACTACAAGGTTGGCGGTGGCAGTGCTTCTACTTGGGTCATCCCGAACAGTCTCCGTACCGCTACTGGCGCGGTGGCGAACTAATTCATAGTGGCCATCAGACAAACTCGAACGCAGAGCCTCACGGCTCTGCGTTTTTTTTTGCGTTTCCGGGGGAAAGATCGGGGCTTTGTCGGATAAGTCCGGACAGATCGGACGAAAAATCAAGGGCTTTTCAAATTGCCTCCGCCATGCTATATTATGTTCAAAAGAAGAGGAGCCCTGAGAAATGACTGATAAAACTTTTGAACTTGCCTGCGCCGAAGCCGCGAGATACGGCCTGCGGGCGGAACTTGTGATCGAAGAAGATCTGCCGTCTTTCGAGATCCGCTGTAAAAACGGGGAGCTGACCATCGCCGCGCCGGACGCCCTCGAACTGCTTTACGGCGTCTACGACGCGGCGGAGCGTTTCGGCGGCTGGTCCTTTTTCGAGCCGGGGCGGGACCGCTTCGACGCGAGGCGGATCGTCACGCCCCCCGAGGGCGTCCCCGTTCCCGCAAAGAAACCGCTGCTCAAGCGCCGGGGCTTCATTCAGGAATTCCCCTTCGGTCCGGAGACCTGCGATCTCTTCGACTGGATGGCCAAAAACAAACTCAATTATCTGCTGACGTGGGTGAAATACTATGACGGCCTGGCCGACGAATACAAAAGATTTGCGGAAATACGCGGCATCGCCGTCGAGTGCGGACACCACAACTTCGACTACTGGATCCCTGCGTCGAGATACGCCAAGGACCATCCGGAGTTTTTCGCCGAGATCGGCGGAAAGCGCATCAAGCCCTCAAAGGACAAAAACGCTCTGCTGCTGAGCGAACAACTCTGCACCACTGATCCGCAAGTCCGCTCCGAGATCGTCAAAAACATGGTGGAATACTGCCAAAAGCACCCCGAGATCAAGATCATCGGCCTCAATCCCAACGACGGCTTCGGCTGGTGCGAGTGCGAAAACTGCTCCAGATTCTACGACAAATCTCAGAAGGGGGACTTCTACAGCGTTTCGGAGCACGTCTACCGGGCCGACAGGATCTATCACGATCTGCTGCGGGACGTGGCCGAAAAACTGCACAAGGTGCGCCCCGATCTTACCCTCGGCTTCTGCGCGTACGTCAACTACTGCTCCCCGTCGCCGGGCTTCCGGCTGAAAAAAGGCATGATGGTGCACATGGCCCCCTACTGGCGGTGCATCAATCACACCATAGACGATCCCGAGTGTCCGATCAACTCGAAGTACGCAGCGGACATCCTGCGCTGGACCGCGGTCAGGGACGGCGGCGACGTCAATATTTACGAGTACTACATGGGGGTCAACTTCTACCTCATGCTGCCGATGATCCACTTCGGGGAGATGTTTCACGAAATGAAGTGGTACGCTCAAAAAAAAGTGGACGGCGTTTCGACCCAGTTCCACCTGTCCCACTGGACCGTTTACGGCATGAACTACGCGCTGATGGCCAGAGCCGCCCGGGGCGAGGAAATGAAGCCCGCCGTCGCCGGGCTCTTCGACACGCTTTTCGGCCCCGACGCGGAGGAAGCCGAAGCGTTTTACCGCAGGATCAAATCAATGCTGCTCAAGGCGGGACGCTGTCACATCCCCTACCCCCGGTCGCTGCTGCGCCGGACGCAGATGAGCGATTACCGCGAGATCAACGCTCTTGCCGTAAAACTCGCCGCCAAGGCGCCGCAGGACCGCTTCCGCGCCGAACTTGTCATCTGGACGGAATACATGATCCGCTTCAAACAGCTTTTCGACGACTATCGGGCAAAACACCTGACGGAGAAGGATGTCCGCGCCTTTTTGGACTGGATCCACGCGCACCGGGACACCCGGGTCTTCGTTCACGACCGGGTGGATATGTACTTTCAGGCCCTGCTGGACGACTTGCGCACGGGCAGAGAGTGGATCCACTTCAATCTCGACTGGGAGGATTCCTACATCCTGCGCCACGACGAATTTCTCGGCTGAGCCGCGGAGAGTTCACTTGCTTCGATGCCGGATCTCCAATGACCGCAGCAGTCCCGAGAAGCAGTGCAGCGCCTTTTTGTCTGATGGATCCGTTCCGCCGAAGGAAAAGGCCGAAAGCCACAAGGCGTGCCCGGTCTGGGGGAAAAATTCGCTTTTGCCGTTCACGGCAAGGGTGAACCCCCGGCCGTCGCAGGAAAGCGCGATCCTGTTCCATTCTCCCGGAAGCGGCGCAAGGGCGCTCCTGTGAGTATCGGTCTGGCTGTAGCGGCTTTGGGGGTCGTGGGGACGGCGGTTCTTGAAATCGACGACGAATTTTCCCTTTTCCAGACGCAGCTGGACTCCGGCCAGATACCGGGGACCGCACTGGCTGAAGATCAGCTGATCGTCGAGGGTGTCCGGCTTTATTTCGGCCTCTATCGCAAACCCGGCGCGCTGGGGGACCACCGTGGGCGGAAACGCGATGAACTGCCCTTTGCCCGGCGCGAAGCGCAGCGCCCAGCGGCCGTCGGACTGTTTTTCCCAGTCCGGGCGGGGACGGCAGGGACGGCCTTTCTGCAGATCCTGTGCCAGCTGGGCCGAAAAACCGACGGCGTCCTGCGAATGGGCCGCGCCCTCGAATCCGGAAGGGATGGTGCCCAGCGCCCCCAGTCCGCCGTAGAATTCACGCCCCGCGTCGCAGGTGAGCGCGTCAAGTCCCGCCGCGGGATCGAACTTGTACACGATCCGGGGCGCCCGCAGGGCGTCGACCTGCAGATCGACGGCGGCGCGGACCGGATCGTAGACGCTGATCCTGCAGAGCTTCCCCGTTTCCGGAGCCGGAGCGAAGGGTTTGCTCCACCACACCCGGCCGTCTTCGGAAACCGCGCGGAACATCAGGATCCCCTCGGGCAGATCGCAGGCGAGAACGGTCCTGAATGCGACCTTGTCCCGGTCGAGCGGCAGCGGCAGCAGTTCCGGCTTGAAACAGGTCTCCACGCCGAAGTGGAGCCCGTCCTCGAAAGTCTTCATCTTGACGCCCCATTCCCCCAGTTCGCGCAGGGGCAGACGCCACGAAAAACGCCTGCCCTTGTCCGGACCGGAAGTCCGGGTCCCCGAAACGGTCAGCACCGCGCGGGAAACCTCCTTCTTCGGCACCGAAAAAAGCATGACGTCCTGATGCCGGGCAAAACGGGCGCGCCTGCGGCGGACAGGCTCCTTCCACGGAACGATGCGGTGCTTCTCGGACGCGACGGCAAGGTAACTGTTGCGTTTGTGCCGCACCGGCTCGAAGTAACAGGCCCCCGGAGAACCGGTGAGCGCAAGTTCGAGAGTGCCGTGATCGGAACGGCGGCTGTTCATGTAAAGCGACGAAATACGGAAGAGCCGACGGTCGGGATCGTTCTGCAGGAATTCGTTTTCGGGGTCGCAGGCGAAGATCTCCATGGAGTTCTGCAGCGCCTCCACCGCGTTGAGCCGTCTGCCGGGAAAGGAGAGTTCCACCTCGGCGGAAACGCGCCGGACCATGGGGGCGGCAAAAAATCCGTCACAGGAGAAAACGACCCTTTCCTTTTCGGGAAACATCAGGTTCCGCAGAGGCGTGCAGTACCAGCTGTAATCGCGGGCGGCCGCGGCGCGGATCACCGAGGCGGGCAGACCCGAACCGATGACCCGCGTCCGCCCCCCGAAGTCGATGCGCAGACGGGGATAGACCGCCCGGTGCGGCGCGATCTGCTCCGCCGGAAGCGCAATGGTGTGGTCGGCAAGCTGCGACGCGTCGAAGGCGAATTTCGGCGAGGTGTAAAAGACCTTGCCCTTTTCGTTCAGCAGTTCCACGCCGACCGTGTAGGGAATACTTTTTTTCGTGTCGGGCACATTGAGAAGCTCCACTTCGAAGGGGGCGCCGAGGATGTACTGCCGTCTCTGGCTGACGATCAGATTCGGCAGAGAAAGATCGTCGCCCGGCAGGGGCGCGGGATCGCGCCCCCGCAGAAGGCCGCTGTAATAACGGTAGATGCGCGTGGACGACATGGGCTTGCACACCGTGGGGTCGATGCACGTGTCTTCATTGGTCTCGTCCCACTCGATGCCGTGGATGAAGTCGACATTGTACTTGCGGCAGAGTTCGAGGTAACTGCGCAGGGTTTTCGTGCCCCGGCGGTCGAGGGTCTGACTGCCCCAGTAGTAGCTGTAACCGGCCTGAACGCTGAGCCCGAGGATCTTGCGGCTGTCGAACTTCTCCTGAGCGCAGGCGGCGGCGTAGAGCGGCAGGATCACGTCGTCGTAGAATTTCACGAAAAGCCCGCTGTCCCGGTCCGGCAGACGGTTGCGGAACTGGACGCCCTCGCCGACGTCGAGATACGCGGTGAGACGGTCGAAATACTTGAGCATCATCACCGCGGAAACTTCTCCGCGCTCGATGTAATTGTGATAGGGGTCGCCCCCCGTCCCCCACATGGAACCCACGCCGTGCACGTAGGCGATGTCGAGCCCCGTCCCGGCTTTGACCTCCTTCAGCGCGGCGGCGACGCGCGAGGGCGACCAGTCGTCGGAGTTGTACGAAAAGGCCACGGGCTTGCCCTTGAATTTCCACGTGGGCCCTTCGGCACAGCCTTTGATCTGCTCCATGTGGAACGATTGAAGTCCGTTGCGTCCGAACCAGAACACCGGGACGACCTCGGACTTCACCGGCTCCCGGTCGTCGGAAGAAGCGGTTCTGCTGTAGATCAGGGGGGCTTTGCCGCGGCCGATGAGGGGCGTGAAGCCGTCGAATCCCGCCTGACGGATAAGTTCGATGCTCTTGAGGATGCTGCCTTTCTGGAACTCGTCGGCGGAACCGTCCCACATCTTCCTTGAAACGAAGATGTTGCGGTCAAACCACTTTTTGGGGGAAAAGTACAGTTTGGCGGAGCGGTAGATCACGGGCTCGGTGTAAAAGTGCCGTCGGCCGTCGGCGAGTTTCTTTTTGTCCGCCAGTTTGCGGATCTCCTTCATCAGCTCCCGGCCGAGGCGGAAGTCCTCGGGAGAACCGGGGACCACGTGCTTCGCCTTTTCGCGGAAGGTTTCGAAATACACCCTTTCCCCCGCGGAACAGAGAAACGCCCCCGCCGCCGCGGCGGCGGCCAGAACTCTTTTGAACCGGATCATCCGCGGCGTTCTTTCCCTGCGGGACGCAAACCCCGGGATGCCGTTCGGAACTTGCATACGGCGCATTTTCCTCTCCTTTCCGAATGAGAAGCGTTTCACGGCAGACTATACTCCTCAACAGGCGGTTTTGCAAGAAAAAAAACGAAAAATCCGCATTTTTTGCGGCGCACGCGGGGTTTGCAATTCACGAAAGAAAGTGTATATTTCAGGGGTACAGCAAAACAAAGAGCGAAACGAAAGAGGCGGAAACATGATCGAGATCACCAATCTGCGGCAGGGAGCCGTGCTGAACCACAACCACGGCGTCGAAACGGAACACGAATTGCGCATCCCCGTGGAGGGCATCTCCTCCGACGGCGCCCCCGTCACGGTCAACGGCGCCCCCGCAGAAATGGACGGACGGCGCTTCTTTGCCGAGATCGCCGTCACGAAGAAGTTCAACTCCGTCAGAGCCGAGACCGTCACCCCGTTCGGCGTCTTCTCGCAGGAGATCATCGTCGTCTGGGACAAGAAGTCCTTCAAACGGAGCAACTTCTACATCGACGACCACAGTTTTCTCTTCACCGATCTTGCCAAAGACCGCCCGGCCAGCGCCTTCGATCACTTCTACCTCGCCGGTCTGCGGAACATCCACAGAAAATACGGCACCAAGTTCACGCTCAACGCGTTTTACGAAAACGCCCACCACGGCTTTCTGCTCAAGGACATGCCGGATATCTGGAAGAGCGAGTTCATCGACAATTCGGACTGGCTGAAATTTTCGTTCCACGCCCGCAGCGAATTTCCCGACCGGCTCTACGCGGAAGCCTCCGGCGAGGAGATCGGACGCGACTGGGATCAGGTGCAGAACGAGATCGTCCGCTTCGCGGGCGAGGAGTCCTACATCGCCCCCGTGGTCATCCACTGGGCCAACATCCATCCCGCCGCGGCGCGGGAAATGATCCGCCGGGGCACGACCTGCTACTCCACCGCGCTGCGTCTGCGCGTCATGGGCGGCCCCAGCCTCGCCGACCGCCAGAAGGGCGGCGACATGAACAAGGTGCAGAGCCGCTCCCTCACGGGCGCCGACAAGGAAACGGGCTCCCTGGGATTCACCCTGCACTACGACCGTCCCGAGGAAAACAGTTACCTCGACAGGCATCACTGCTATTACGATCCCCTGATCAAACTCTTTTTCTTCAGGACCAACGGGGTCTGCTGCAACCTCGTACCTCTGGCGGAAATCGAGAAAAGACTGCTCAAAACCTTTGCGGAGGCCGCGAAACGGGGCGTGGAGATCTTCGGAAACGCCTCCCACGAGCAGTACACCTTCCCCTCCTACCCCAATTATCTGCCCGATCACATGCAGCGTCTGGAGTGCGCCGCCCGCGTCATGCGCGAAAACGGCTGCGAACCGGTGTTCTTCACTCAGGGCATCCTCGGCAACACCGCGTGGGATCAAGTTCCCCGCTGACGGCAAAAGACCTGGCAGGATCAGGGCTCTCCCCGCTCCACGGTGACGCGGACGCAGATTTTTCTGAGGTCGCGCACGTTGTACACGGTCAGCGGGTCGGGCATATAGCCCCTGCCCCACAGCGTCGGCATCTCCACGGGGACCGCACCGCGGTAGACCCGCGGATCGCGCATCACGCGGAGATTCACGGAGGCCAGGGAGATGTCCGACACGTCGGCCCCGCCCAGAAAACAGGAGTCGGTCGCCTCGATCTCCATATCCGAAAAATGCACGTGCCGGACGTACCCGGTGTAACGGGACGCGTCTTCGGGCGACACCGCGCCGCTCCAGATCTTGAGGGGCTGGCGCACATTGCGCATGACGCACCCCGTGAAGACCGCGTTTTCGATGGGCGTGCCGTGTTCGATGCCGAAAATGCGTCCGGCGGGAATGACCGAAAGCAGATCGTACCCCACATTGGAGTCGGTGATGACGTTGTCCGAAGCCAGAACGTCGCGGATGGGATTGTCGCCCTCGAACCCCAGCCGCACACCGCAGCAGTAACTCGAAAGGATGTTGCCGCGGATCCGGATCCGTTCGCAGGGGCGGTCGTCTCCGATCAGGGCCCGGTCGCTTTTGACCGCGATGCAGTCGTCTCCGCCGCTGATGCGGCAGTCGGAAATGAGTACGTCGCGGCAGCCGTCGATATCCAGTCCGTCGGTGTTGGGGCCCCGGCGGTCGTTGTCGATGGTGACGCGGTCGATCTCGAGGTGTTCGCATCCCACGGGCCACACGGTGTAGGCGGCGCTGTTGCGCAGCGTGACGCCGCGGAGGCGGATGTTCCGGCAGTTTTCCATCCAGATCCCCACAGGCCTGTACGGCGCGGGGGCGTAGAGTTTCGATTTGAAAAAACCGTCCTCTCCCCGCTCCAGCAGCCGGGGCTGCGGAGCAAGGCCGTCGTAATCCTGCCAGAAACAGTGTCCGTTGAGTTCGATGGCCCCCTCCCCCTCCAGCGTCACGTTTTCCAGTTCGCTCAGGCCGAGAAAAAAGTGCGTCAGACTTCGCCCGCAGCGGATCAGGCGCTCCGCGGGCAGATATGCTTCGAGCCGTTCCGGAGCGATCAGGCGCGCGCCCTTTTCAAGGCGCAGGACAAGATCGCTTTTCAGCCGGGCCGCGCCGCAGTGCCAGTCGCCCGGCGGCACGACGATCACGTCGAATCTCTCCGCCGCGTCCACCGCGGACTGCAGCGAGGGGCAGTCTTTGAGATTTATCATGATTTCCTTTCTCCTGAAAAATTTCCGTTCTCAGCCGCTTCATTTCTTTTCCGGTTCGAGAAGCAGACAGCGGCCGGGAAGAACGTTTCCGTCGTCGGCGAGGCGGCATGACACGCGTATCCCGAACGTCCGGTCCGGATCCGCCGATGCGGGGAACAGAGCCTTTCTTTTTGGAAACGAACCTTTTGTCCGGAAAGTTTCATCCTTGTTTCGGAGAGCGCTCTCAAGTCTGCGTCTGCGGACTCCGGCGGAACGGAAACGTCTTCACACCGATGTTTTTGATGCGCCCCCGAAACATCCCTGCCGGCATTAATTTACTTCGTCCGCAGAAAAAATACGTTTCAAAACAACTCTATTTTGTTTCAAATCAGCGCAAACGGCAGCGCGGAGGAAAACGGCGGCGCCGATCTGCGGGGCATTGCAAAGACGCCACGCTGTTCCGCCGGGCCCCCCCGGACGGACCGCTCCGAGGCGCGACGGGAGTGAAGAGCCGTCTCGGCGTCACCCGTTCAGACTGCGCAGATGCGTTTTCAGCAGACTGTAGGGCAGATCTTTGGGGAGAAGTCCCTCTTGCGCGCACAGGGCGGCGGCGGTCCCGGCGGCTTCTCCGGTGAGCGCGGCGGCGGGGATGACGCGGAATATCTCCCACGCGTAGCCCGCCGCCCCGATGCAGCGGCCCGCGGCGAGAAGTCCGTCGAGGTCTTTCGGCACCAATGATTCATAGGGCGCTTCCCAGCCGGGATCGGGATGATACCAGTTGCCCGCCGCACCGATGGTATGCTCGAAGTGTTTTCCCGCGTCCGTTTCCGCAAGATTGTACAGCGCGTCGATGCGGGCGATCTTGCGGATCTGCGGCATGGCCGGCAGATGCACCGGATAATTTTCTCTCCGCTCATTCCGGCCGAACCGGTCGTAATGACCGCGTATCATCCGCCAGCCGCGCCGGATGAATTCCGTGACTTTGCGCCCGTCATACGGCGGCTCCGCGGCATATTCCGCCTTGTGCTCGCCGAAGGGGCGGATGTGCAATGATCCGGTGAAGTGGAAGAAGGAGGGATCGGAGGCCATCTCCATCATCCACGGCGTGACGTGGTTGACTTCGGACAGAACTTTCGCCCCGGCAAGTTTCGCCGCGCGGGCACAGCCTGTGGCGTCGACGAAGCATTTGCCTTTGACGAGAGTCCTGCCCGAAAGATTGGCGACTTCGACCGCCGAGATACGGTTCTCCTCCTTCTGCGCGCCGATGATCAGCGTATCCAGCCAGAGATCGACACCGGACTCTTCCAGCATCTTATCCAAGGTCAGCGTGAACCCGGCCGGAGAGAAACAGCACTGGTAACGGTTTCCGGCGATCCCGGGGTCGCCGCCCGCGGGGCCGCCCCACTGCGCGGGGACCTCGAAAGGACCGTACTCCACACTGCGTTTGAGCATTTCCTCGGCAAGGCCGCGGGCGAGCTGTTTCCCGTTTCCGTCGCACAGGGGCAGATAAATGTAGATCAATCCCGATGTGGCCAGACCGCCGAGCAGACACTGCTTTTCAATGATAACGGTGTTCGCCCCTTCCCTTGCGGCGGCGACGGCGGCCGCACCACCGGCAACGCCCGCGCCGCAGACGACGACATCGTAACAGACTTCCTTCATTTTTCCTCCGTTTTTCCGTAATAACCATTCCACAGCTCGGTCGGAGAAACCGTCGCTTCGCGGGTTTTGCGGGTATACGGCGTCATTTCGTTCCATAACTCACTCAAACGGATCTCCGCCATGCATGTTGAGTAGTCTCCGGCTCCGTAATAGAGCCGGACGGTGTCATCTTCGAGCACCGCTCCGCAGGGAAAGATCACGTTTTCACGCCAGAAAAGATTCATATCGCCCGTTTCGTAATCCGTTTCGGGGACCAGCAGCGGTTTTTGCGTCACGGCCAGAACCTGAAACGGATCCTTCCGGTCGAGGAGGACCGCACCGCAGGTGTAGCGGGAACACCACTTCGCACCGCTGCGGTAGGTGATCTCCCTTGCCGGATCGTTGTCCACGGCGTGGAAGAAGAGCAGAAAGCCCTTTTCCGTTTCGACGGGCGGCGCCGCGGCGCCGATCTTGAAGGTGGCAAAAGGCACATCCTCGACACCCAGCAGCAGCTCCGCCTCTCCCCAGTGGATCAGGTCGGGGGAGTAAGAAGCCCAGATGTCGTACTGTCCGCGGCGGGTGACGGGCCGCTCCATGCGCCAATACTTGCCGCCGATCCTGTACGGACACAGCACCATATTGCGCTGGGCGGGGATCCCCAGACAGACCACGTCGAAATCGTCTCCGCCCTTCCATTCGGCGAAACCGGGCCGCTCCCCGTGGAGCGTGTTGCAGCAGAAACTCAAATAGAGTCTGCCCTCCAGCACGGTCAGCCGGGCGTCGTTGACCCAGCCCAGTTCCCGGCCTTTCCAGTGAAAGGAGATCGGATTTTCGTGAGCCCGCCAATGAAGTCCGTCTTCGCTTTCGGCCAGACCGGTTCCGGAGACGATCAGCCCCTTGTTGCGGTCATTTTCCCGGAAGGTATCATATCTGAAAGCCATGTAATAACGGCCGCGGTACTTCGCAACTCCGGCGTTGAAAGCCAGATTGCACGGGAAAGGCACTCCGGATGCGGTCAGCAGGGGATTGCCGCCATAACGTTTTACGGCGGGCGAACTTGTCAGCGGACCGACCGGCGGACGGGGTTCAAAAGGATCGACGAATTTTTCCATGATCTATCTGTACTGGATCAATTTCAGCTTGCCGGGATCCTGCCCGCCCGCGATGCCGGAAGAAAATTCAAGCCAGTAGGGGGCACTTTTTTTACTGACGCAGTTGTTGTCGAAGATGACGAAGCCGAACCGCGACGGGCGTCCCCCCAGTTCCTTGAAGGGGATCGCCGCTTCGTAGAAGGTGCGGCCGTTTCTGCGCGTCACGTTGACGGGGAGGGATTTGACGCCCCGGTCATCGCCGGCGAACTTGGCGGCGACAGGCCCCTGCGGCGTGAGGGCGATGCCGTAAGTCAGAAAGACCCCGCCCCCGGCTTCGGCAGCGCTTCTCAGTTCGCGGGGAACGAAATCTCCGGAGGCGAAGGCGATCTGCAGACAGTCGTCCCGCCACAAATCGAGACCGGTGTAACGCTGGAGATGCACGGGGTCGTCCACCTCGGCGGCAATGTAGAAATTATCGTCGTCGCAGGCCGTCCAGTATTTGGCGGAGACATTGTGCCCGTTGGGATTGAAGTCGGTTTTGAAATAACTCAATTCCGGCTGGAGCGCGGACCGGGGACGGATGTGGTCGGGGTACTTGAGCACGCCCGCGGGCAGTCCTTCGAGCCATGAGCCGGAACCGTCGAGCACAACCTTCTTCCGTATCCGGGGGACCGGGAAGCCGTTCCGTATGATTTTGAATTCATACGTTCTGCCGGAGTCGGAAACGAAGCGGCATTTTTCCGCCGCCGTTTTGATCGTGAAAGAAGCGATGCGGCCGGGAAGCAGGGTGACTTTGCCCGCGCCTTCCAGTTCCCCCGTCCGGGTGGCATCCGTCAGATTGCGGATGAAGATTTTGGCCGTTCCCTCCCCCGTGACGAATCCCGCCCCCTTGAACTCGGGAACATGCCGGATAATGGCGTCGCGGATCTCCGCGGCCAGCTTCTGCGCCGGATGATCCAGCACGAGATAAACGGGAGCCCGGCCGACGCGCAAAGTCAGTTTCCCGGCGTTCAACCGCGTCTTGCGCCCGTACATGGAGACCATTTCGGCCGGGACGGGCAGCGTAAAAGTCAACTCTTTTTCACTCTCGATGTTCCAGAGAACCAGCAGACTTCTGTTGTCCGGCCGGGTGAAGACGCAGCTGTAGAAGCTCTCGAGATGGAACAGCCGGGGCGTATGCACGAAGGCCAGTTGGGAAGCCGCCGTGATGTACATGGCGCCGCCGGGCAGCGGCATCTGATAAGACTTGCCGCCGAACACGGCAGGCTTCCAGACGGTGGTCATGCAGTTGTTCCCGTCTTTGATCTTTTCGCTCACGGAACAGGTGGGCATATGCAATTCGAATCCCGACACGGGCGAAGCTTTGGTGAGGATCAGCTGCCGGGCGGTAAGTTCCGCCTGCGTGACGGCAAGTCCCTTGTCGAAGGCGGCCCCGTAATTGATGCAGTACCCCAGTTCCTCGTTGCGGATGATCCTGCCTTTTCCCAAGGATTCGGAAAGGGCCGACGCTTCGCGGTAGAAATCGGTCAATCCCGTTTCGGGCGGCGTGGGGTCGCCCAAGGTGAGGTTCCAGTTGCCGGTGTAGGCATCGATCACGTAAACGTCGAACTCCTTCGTGATATCCGACAGCGTGATGCGTTCGATGTCCCGCAGGGTGCTTTGCACGTTGCATCCGCCGACCAGGATCTTCGCGTCGGGCTGACGGGCGCGTATCCGGCGCGACCCCATTCTGACCAGAACGGTGAAATTGGACATGGCTTCCGTCCACGATCCGGCGAATTTGGACATGACGGCGTTGGAGGGCGTTTCCTGCTGGATGCTCCATGTATGCACTTTGCCGCCCAGTTTGTCGAGCGCGAGGTCGAGGAAGCGCAGATAATGATCGAGCAGTTTGTCGCTGATGAGCGGCCAGCCCTCCTTCTGTTCCTGCGCACTGCGGAGACTGCAGCTTAAGGAGACGCCGATATTGGCGGAATACTCGAAGCCTCCGGCGTCCATATAGGGTTTGACCCGGTTGTTGTAGAGCCAGTTGAATATTCTCTCGGGCTTGCCCACGGCGCCCGGATTGTTCCAGCCCGACAATTTCAGGCTGATGGTCCCGACTCCGATGCGGCGGATCCCCTCGACCATATCCGGCTGAAGTCCGAAGCCCATCTGAAAAAAGGGATCCCGCCTGAGGATCTTTTCGGCTGAAACGAAGCCGCTCTGAACGGAATACACCTTCTTTCCCCCGCTGTAGAAATTGCCTTCCACAACGTAATAGCCGCAGGGCTGTCCTTTGAGGGAAAAGTCTTTCGTCACTTTGCTTCTCGGCAGGGTCCCGACGACTTTGCCGTTTTCGTCCCTGACCGAAATATCGTATTCCAAATCGTTGGAAGAACTTTTCAGCAGGATGTCGAACACGACCTTTTCGCCGGGCTCGAAGAAGCCGAAAACGCCCCGGGGAATGAGGAGGGCATTCTGCACGGCGTCACCGTACTTTCTGCGGAAAGACCTTTCCTTTGCCTTGACGGACTTTTTAATGAGTTTCAGATCGCCGTACCAGACCGTTCCCACGGAGCCGGAGGCAAGGTAAATCCTTATTTTCGTCCCCATGCGGGAAGTGTCTATTCTGCCGCGGCCCTTTTTCCAGTCGAAGGTGCCGGTTTCTGCGGTGCTGTGTTTCGCGTCGGAGGTGAATCTTTTCCAGATCTTTCCGCCGTTGACCATGACCCGCGCGCCGTCGTCCTTTTCCGCCGGGATATCCTGCCCCCTGACGCAGAAACTCAATTCGTAGACCGAATCGGGTTCCAGATCGAAGACTTTCAGTATCCTCGCGCCGTCCGCAAGACGGACGGCGGGCTCATCCGCAAAGCGGACGGTTCCGTCGAGAGAGACATTCTCTTTTTTGATCTTCGTCCAGCCGGTCAGGTTTTCATCAAACCGGATATCTCCGCCTCCTGCAAGAGAAACGCAGCAGAAAAAAGCCAGAAAAAGGGCCGCTGTTCTATGCATGATCTTTCCCTGTCTTTTTCACAATGAATTTTTGCCGTTTTTTTTGACCAGACTGACGCCGCCGTACCAGACCGTTCCCGCGGAGCCGGAAGAAAAGTAGATTTTCACTTTCGTTCCCAGAACGGCCGTGTTTATCGTGCCGCTGCCCGCCTTCCAGTCGAAGGTGCCGATATCCAGTCTGCCGGTTTTTGCATCGGAAGTGAATCTTTTCCAGACTTTGCCGCCGTTGACCATGACCCGGGCGCCGTCCTCCTTTTCAGACGGAATATCCTGTCCTTTGACATGAAAGCTCAACTCGTAAACCGAATCGGGCTCCAAATCGAACACTTTGAGTATTCTCGCCCCGTCCGCAAGCCGGACGGCCGGCTCATCCGCAAAGCGGACGGCACTGTCGAGAGAGACGTTCTCTTTTTTGATCTTTGTCCAGCCGGTCAGAGTCTCGCCGAACCGGATGTCTTCGCCGCTCAGAAGAAAAATTCCGCAGAAAACGACCCCAAAAATAATTGCAGTCCTGCTCATGATGTTGTTCCCGTTGTTCTTATCTGTTGATTTTTATGCTTTGCCTCCCGGAGGCATCCTTTTCTCAGTTGACGAGTCTGCCCAGATTGCGGTCATAGCCGCATTCTGAAATAGAGGAACTGGTGAACGCGGCCCACTGATTCGCCGCGGACGGCAGATCTTTGATTCCCTTCGACTCCACGTGTCCGTCAAGGTAGAGAACGTTGGCCCGGCCCGGCAGATAATAGTACACCTGATGATCGGTCTGTCCGGATGCGGCAACCGATTGCCGGTCATCGTAGACGCCGTGCCGATAACCGATCCGTGCCGCGCTTATGGTCGAACTTGTGTCGGCTGTTCTCTGAGCCTCCGTTATCAGCAGGGCTTTTCCCGGAATTTTGACCTGCTGAACCTTTCTGTATTTCCTCCGGTTTTCCGCCGTGATGTCGGGGTGGCACGTTCCGGTCAGACCGTCGTTGGTCATGTAGTGCCAGAACTGCGAGGTCCATTTTCCCGAGTCATATCCGGCCTCCGAAGGACAGGTCAGGGTTCCGGCACCTGTGATCTGACTGTAATCCTGCTTCCACGTGACGGTCATGCCGTAATTCGTCGTTCCCGCGATGCCGGAAAGAAGACCTGTCCAGGCATATTTGCGGCTGTAGTAGGGAGCTCCCCACGGCGGAAGGGAGGTCGGAATAACAAAGTCGTCGTTGGCGTTGGAGTACGTAGCACTGGCCAGTCCCATTGTCTTCAGGTTGTTGGCGCAGGAGATCGCCCGTCCCCGTTCCCGTGCCTGCTGAAGAGCAGGCATGAGCATGGCGGCCAGTATCGCGATGATGGCGATCACGACCAGAAGCTCGATGAGGGTGAATTTTTCCCGTTTCTTCGCTGCAGTTTCCATTTTCACATCGTTTCCTTTCTTTTTTGGGTGATGTTTTTATATATTCACGGGATCGTGTGAAGTTATTTTGATTTTCCCCGCGGATCGGAGGAGGAACC
>JAFTDL010000079.1 GCA_017454215.1 Lentisphaeria bacterium
AGAAAAAAACTTCTTTTTCAAGCGAAAAAGAAGTTTTTTTCTTCCCCCGGTTTTCCTCCCCCTTTTTACAGGGGGAAGAGGCAGCGGACGCCGTGACCGTTTTCCTCGGTCCACGGGGGAAGCGCCGAAGCGCACTCCGGCCGGGCGTGGGGGCAGCGGGGATGGAAGGGGCACCCCGGCGGCGGTGCAAGAGGCGACGGCACGTCGCCCGACAGAATGATCCGCTTGCGTCCCGTCCGGTCGATGGAGGGCACGGCCGAGAGCAGCGCCCGGGTGTAGGGATGGCGGGGAGACGAGATCAGTTCGCGGGCCGGGGCGGATTCCACGATCCGCCCGAGATACATGACCATGATGCGGTGTGAAATGTGTTCGACGACGGCCAGATCGTGAGCGATGAAAAGAAAGGCCGTGCCGCTTTCTCTCTGGATGTCCATGAGCAGATTGACGATCGAAGCCTGAACGCTCACATCAAGGGCGGAAACGGGTTCGTCGGCGACGATGAACGCCGGATCTCCGGCCAGAGCGCGGGCGATGCCGATCCTCTGGCGCTGGCCGCCGGAAAACTGATGGGGATAGCGGTCGAGGGCATCGGCGTCAAGCCCCACGCGGGCAAGCAGCGCGGCGGCCCGGTCGCGGCGGGCGCGGGGATCGTCCTGCGGGTAATGGATCCGCAGCACCTCCCCCAGAGCCGAAGAAACGGTCAACCGCGGATTGAGCGAACCGTAGGGATCCTGAAAGATCATCTGAAACTCCTTGCGGCAGGCGCGGAGCCGACGGCCCTCCAGAGAAGCGATGTCCCGGCCGTTCAGAATGATCTGACCCGCCGCGGGTTTTTCGAGGCGCACCAGCGCTCTTCCCAGAGTGCTTTTGCCGCAGCCGGACTCGCCGACGAGCCCGAGGGTCTCGCCGGCGTCGAGAGAAAACGAGACATCCTCCACGGCGCGGAGAAAGCGTTTTTTGCCGAACCACGCCCCGCGCACGGGGTAACGGACTTTGAGATCGCGCACTTCGAGGAGCTTTTCCGGGGCAGTCATGACTTTTCTCCGCTGACGAAAACGACGATTCCGGTGATATTGTCCGCGCCGCCGCCGATGAGAGAGGCGCGCATGAATTCGTTGAGGGCGCTTCGGGGCGTTTCCGCGCGGCGCAGGGCAGCCTGGATCCGGTCGCAGGTCAGAGTGCGGTACATGCCGTCGGAGCAAAGCAGATACTTCGCTCCGGGGACGCGGGGAAAGGCCGCCAGTTCGAACTCGATGTTCCGGCGCACCCCCGCCGCACGGTAAATGGCGTTGTCGGGCACCACGCAATGACCGCCGATGCCGAGGGTGCAGCGGATGTTTTCAAAGGAGTGATCCGAGGAAATGATGCGGACATCCGCACCGGGGCGGCACTCGTACAGGCGGCTGTCGCCCGCATTGGCCATGACCAGTCCGTCTGGCAGGAACACGCAGCAGTTCACCGTGGTCCCCATGGGGCGCCGGTACCGGCCGATATAGTTGCGCTGCCAGATGTGCCGGTTGACGCTTTTCAGGGTCCGCCCGAGAAAATCCGCGGCCGCTTCGGCCGTATCCAGACGCGTCTCCTCGTCGAGAAAGGCTCCGGCGAGCTGACTGCAGCAGATGAAACTGGCGATCTCGCCCCGGCCGTTGCCGCCGATGCCGTCGGCGACGACGGCGAAGAGCTTGCGGCCGCAGCGGGAACGGACGAGGCAGAAACTGTCCTCGTTTTTCCTGCGCAGCAGTCCCGGACCGGTCTCGCCGGCGGCAAGAAAAAGCGGCCGGGAAACCGCCTTCTGCGTCTCTTCTTTCTCCGAAAGCCTCATCATTTTCCAAAAAATGCGGTTGATCCTGATTTGCCTGTACCGGCCATATTATAGCCCGTTGCGGGACTTTTTTCAAATAAACCGGCGCTTTGTACGATGTTTTTTTGATTTTTTCCCGCAACAGCACTTGCAAAAAAAACAAAATGCGTTAGATTAAATGAAGATGGCGGTCCAGTCTTCTCCGCGCGCCGGACCGGCGGAGGCTGTCGGACCGATGGTCCAAGTTCTGCAAAACGCCGATCCTCCATCCGCTTTTTTGAAATCATTTTTTTCATTGCGGCCCGGACGTCTGCCGGAACAGATCGCGGAAAAACGCGAAAACGCCGTATCCCATTCGATTTCGGGCGCCGGTCCGCGGGGAAGGTGCGGAATCGTCGGGAATCGGCAAAAAGGGATCGCAAACGATCCTGCGTCAACAAAACAAGGAAGGCATCTCCTGCAGATGATCCTCGGAGTCACGGGCTCCATCGGAGCCGGAAAAAGCACGGTCAGAGAAGAATTTTCCGCGTTGGGCTGGCGCGTTTTCGACGCGGACGGCGTCTGTCACGGCATCTACGCCGAGCCGGGGGGAAGTTTTTTCGCACGGATCGTCGGGGAATGGGGTCCGGGCGTGGTGTCTGCGGACGGACGGAGCATCGACCGCAGAAAGCTGGCGGGTGAAGTTTTCGGGAACCCCGGAGAACTGGAGAAACTCACCGGATTGCTCTATCCGGAATTCGAGCGGAGACTTGACGAAGCCGTCGCCGCGTGCAGAAGAGACGGCGCAGACGGCGTGTTCGAGATACCGCTGCTCTTCGAAAACGGTTACGGGAAGCGTTTCGACGCCGTTCTCGCCGTCTGGAGCTCTCCGGAGATCCGCCGCGAACGGCTGAAACGGAAACGCGGTCTCAGCGACGAAGAGATCGCAGAAAGAGAAAGAAAACAGCTGCCGGCCCATGAAAAACTCGAACGGGCCGACTTCGCCGTGGTCAACAACGGCCCCCGGGAACTGCTCCGGAAACAGATCAGAAGATTATCCGAAAAATTGAAATAAAACCGAGCGGAGGCCCTCCCGAAAACGAGTTGCGGAAAGCCTCCCCTGAACAACCACCCGGAAGAGAACATGAACGAAGAAAACACAGGTTTGGGCAACAGCGACTCCATGAACACCAACGAACCGGCGCCCCTGCGTCCGAAACGGGGACGTCCGCCGAAACTCGACGCCGACGGCAACCCCGTGCGCCGCGGCCGCCCGCCCAAGAAGAAACCCGAAGACGTTCCCGCCGGGACCGAACAGGTCCGCCCGCAGGAAACGCCCCCGCCGCAGACATCAGCCCCCGCCGCTCACGAGCACGAAAGCGTCGAACAGCGTGAACTGGACTTCGTGCCCATTCCCGTTCCCGGCCAGCCCGATCTGGAATACGTGCCCGCGGCGCCGCCTCAGGTCCGCGAGCATCCGGTCAACCGCGAGGCGCTGATGCCCCCCGACGAGTATCTCGACGACGATCCCCGGGAACGCCGCGACAACCGGAACAACCGGAACAGCAGCCGCCAGTTCAACAACAACCGCCGGGGCAAGTTTCCGCGGAACCGCGACAACGGCGACCGGCAGAACGGCGGCAATCATCACAACAATCAGCGCCGGGAGCCGGACGAAGCCGATCTCCAGATCGCCGAGGACGCCGTCCCCAGCCTCAACATTTCGGAACTGCAGGAGAAATCCATGCAGGAACTGACCGCCATGGGCGAGGCTCTGGGCATCGAAGGCATCGGCGCTCTGGAAAAATCCACCCTCATCTTCGAGATCCTGCGCGCCAACGCCGAAAAAAGCGGCCTCATGTACGGCAGCGGCTATCTGGAAGTCCTGCCCGACGGCTTCGGTTTTCTGCGCAGCCCCTCCTACAGCTATC
>JAFTDL010000080.1 GCA_017454215.1 Lentisphaeria bacterium
CCCTTCGGCGCCGAAGGTGATGCGGTCATCCCTGCGGTCGAGGATGCGGAAGTCTCGCCATTCCACGGGCTTGCCGCCGAAGGTGAAGACCGGACGCCCGGCGAAGAGTTCCTCGCCCTTCACGGTGATGCCCGCGGGCAGCGGTGAAACGCCGTCGAAGGTGAACACCCTGTCGAGAACGGCAAAACGGTTTTTGCCAAGCAGTTTCACGGGATGCCACGGCGCGGGGACCGTGTCGTCGGCGCCCAGATGCAGTTTGTAGGGCGTCATATCCGGCACCCGGTAGTCGATCTCGCGCACGAAATCTCCGGCAGTGATCCGCAGCACGTGATCTCCGCTCAGCAGATTCTCGGGCAGCGGAATGGAGATCCGGGACTTGGTCTCCTTTACGGTCTCTTCGCAGCGGCTGAGGACGTTGCCCTTCATGTCCCGCAGTTCGACGACGGCCGTCACGCCCGCGGGCAGTTTCTTCGCGAGAAATTCTCCGCCGGCGCTGCTGAAATTGAGGAAAACGTCGATCTTCTTCTCTTTCGTCACGGTGTTGAACGCCGCTTCGAGAGGATAGTCGATGTAGAGATCGGCGCAATAACGGTAAAGAAGTCCTTTCTTTCCGGAAGCGTTGATGTTCAGCCGCAGTTTTCCCGCGGGCAGATCGGTCTTCCACTCTCTGACGTTTCCGGGATAAGTCACGGGGGCCTGTCCGGCGGAAACGTAATCGGCGCTCACCTTGACGCCCTTCGCCGCGTCCACGTCGAGCTGAAGCCTGCCGGAATCAAGTCCGGGACCGAGGACGGGAGCCACATGATCGGGCCGGGTGAGGAAACGCAGCTCCCCCGTGGCGGAAAATTTATTGTCGAAAACGATATTGCTCCAGCGGTAATAGTTGTTTTTGGCGCCGAGGTGCTGGGTCAGCATGAAGTCGGCCAGCCATTTGCCCTCGAGTTTCCCCAGCGCGGAAACGGGGATCTCCAGCGCGGCGCGCCAGCCGGACTTGTCTTTGACGACGGTCCTCTTCACGTCCGGATCCCAGTTTTTGTCGCCGTTTCTGGCGTGAAAGACCGCTCCGTTGCCGTTGACGATGAACTGAAACTTTTCATTGCGGGGCGACACCAGATGCAGTTCGAAGCTGTCGTCTTCCCACAGATTGGCGTCGTCCTTTTTGTGCGCGCTCACCTTGCAGGGAAAATCGGCGCGGAACTCCACGAAAAAGGTCTTGCCGTCGTGCCGGACCCGGGCGGAGGCGTCGATCCTGCGGGTCGGCGCCGACATGGGGTAACGCATCAGGGCGATGCCGGGCGTCCCGCCTTTGGGCACGGAGATAAGATGTGGTTCGGTCTTGACCGCGCGGGGCGGCATGACGCGCTCGTACTCCCTGCGCATTTCGTTGGCGCTCAGGGGGCGGTCGTAGATTTTGACCTCGTCGACGGCGGTGCGCAAGGTTTCGGACACGCCCCTGCTCCTGAAAACATTGCCGAGGGTGATCCATGCGCCTTTTCCCAGCGCGGGCAGCGGCGCGGGAAAGGGTTTGCGCGAAACGGGGTAATCCGGGGGGGCGGGCCTGTTGTTCCAGAAGCGGGGACGTCCGGCCCGGGCGGGTTCGGGGATCATCACGCCGTCGATGAAAAGCTGCATCATGTCCTGATCCCACGAGACGGCCACATGATGCCACTTGCCCGCGCTCCACTCGGCGGGCCTGATCTGCATCTGGACCTGACGCGAACTCACCTTTTCGGAGCCGGGAGCGCGCCACTGGTACTGGCCGATGACGTAGGGTCCCCACGAATGTTTGAAAATGCGGATGGTGCGCCCCTTTTCACCGAAGTTGA
Organism: Lentisphaeria bacterium; assembly: GCA_017454215.1. Classification (GTDB taxonomy): domain Bacteria; phylum Verrucomicrobiota; class Lentisphaeria; order Victivallales; family Victivallaceae; genus UBA1784. The sequence goes on from JAFTDL010000080.1 coordinate 1,827, forward strand.
AAAAGGTGAGACTCTCCGCACCGTTGAAATCCCAGTTGACGGGAGCGATCCACATGGAGATGGTGCCCTGCCGGGGATCGATGTTGCCGTCGGCCCGGTACTGGACGCGCTCCCTGAGATTCAGCACGAGGGCGTTGGCCTTGCCGCCCGTGCCGGGAAACATGCGCAGCTGCAGATCCTTGTCAGGCAGTCCCGAACCCTTGCCGCTGCCGTCCGAAAAACCGGCGTCAACGGAATAACTGTCGAAATCGGTGTGAAACAGCAGCCCCTGTTCGGCGGCGCCGAGAAGAGTTCCCGCGGCGGCAAGACAGGAGAGGAATTTGCGTTTCAGGTTCATGAGACACCTCCGTCAATTGTTTTCGGGCGCACCCTTTCCGCAATCGGCGAGAGAGGAAGCGAAATCGCTGAGGGAATTATCCCGGGCCCCCATGGTGACGATCACATCGCCCTCGCGAGCCTCGGTCTTCAGATACGCCGCAAGGGAAGCGCGGTCCGCGAAGTTGAGATACGGCTCCGGACGGGCGGCACGTTTTCGCCAGTCATCCGCCACGGAGGCGGAAGTGGGTTTGAAACTGGTCGTGCCCCCCGCGTAGTAGGGCTCCAGCAGCAGAAAGCGGTCGCCGGGCCGCAGGGCCTGCTCCAGATCGCGGAACAATTCGTCGCACATGAATCCCCACGGGCCGAAACCGTGAGGCTGAAAGACGGCGAACACCCGCCCCGGAGCCAGTTCGCGC
>JAFTDL010000081.1 GCA_017454215.1 Lentisphaeria bacterium
ATTTCAAAAGCAATATCTCCTTTCTCCGAAAAAAAAGTGGATTTATTCGCGAAATCGTGTTATCTTATAGGCGTGTTCGTCAAATATGCCGGCTCTGCCGGAACTCAACGAGAGGGATCTTACGATGGGAAAGAATTACAGGATCGCGGTCATACCGGGCGACGGTACCGGACCGGAAGTCGTCGGAGAGGCAGTCAAAGTTCTCGACGCGGCGGGGAGGAAATTCGGATTTTCCGCTGAGAAGACCTGTTTCAAGTGGGGCGCCGAACACTATCTGGCCACGGGAGAGATCCTCCCCGCCGACGCGGCGGATCAGCTGCGCAGATTCGACGCCGTGCTGCTGGGAGCCATCGGCGACCCGCGGGTCAAGCCCGGCCTCCTCGAGAAGGGCATCCTGCTGCGTCTGCGCTTCGAACTGGACCAGTACATAAATCTGCGCCCCGTCAAACTCTATCCCGGCGTCGAAACGCCGCTGGCAAACAAGGGCCCGGAAGACATCAATTACGTGGTCGTGCGTGAAAACACCGGCGGCATCTACACCGGCATCGGCGGCTCCGCCCAGACCGGGACCAAAGACGAAGTGGCGACCCAGTCCATGGTCTACACCTACAAGCAGGTGGAGCGCTGCCTGCGCTTCGCCTTCGAGACCGCAAGAAAGCGCCACAGCAGGGAAAATCCCTGGAACGGCCTTTCGCAGGAGGACATCGCCGCAGGCAAGACCGCCCAGCTGACCCTCTGCGGCAAGACCAACGTGCTGACCCACGTCTTCGGTCTGTGGGAACGGGTCTTCAAGGAACTGGCCCCGGAATTTCCCGAAGTGAAGACCGCCTACAGCCACGTGGACGCCATCACCATGTGGATGGTCAAGAATCCGGAGTGGTTCGACGTCATCGTGACGTGCAACATCTTCGGCGACATCATCACCGATCTGGGCGCCATGACTCAGGGCGGCATGGGCATCGCCTCGGGCGGCAACATCAATCCCGCCGGCGTGAGCATGTTCGAACCCATCGGCGGCAGCGCTCCCAAGTACACGGGCAAACACGTCATCAATCCGCTGGCCGCCATCGGCGCCGCGGGGATGATGCTGGATTTCCTAGGCGAGAAGGAGGCTTCTTCCGCCATCGACCGCAGCATGGCCTTCGTCACCGGAAACAAAATGGAGTCCATGGCCGCCGGAAAAATGGGGTACTCCACAGGAGAAGTCGGCGATCTCGTCGTCGAAAACCTCTGACAGAAACCCATGGGGTCGAAGTATATCAGATTCAGCAGGCCCGGCATATCGGGCATCGTCGAAGAAACGGGGTCGAACTGTGCGTTTGATCCCGTTTCTCTGCTTGAAATGCCCGCGGACGGGACCCTGCTGTGCAAAAACGGCAACACCGTTCAGGCGTGGAAAAACGGCGCCCTGTTCGTCAAGCGCGTCCGGCACGGCAGCATGCTGCGCGCGATCCGCCACATCTTCGAACCCCCGCGTCCGGCGATCTGTCTGCGGGCGGCGAAACGTCTTGCGGAGATCGGCATCCCCACGCCCCATGTGACCGCGGCCCTGCGGCAGTACCGGCACGGACTGCCCGTTTTCGATTATCTCGTCACGCAGGACATTTCCTCGACCGCCGTCTTTGCCGACGCCCTGCCGCTCACCGGAGAACTGGCCGAAGGCCTGACGGAACTTCTGGCGAAACTCCACGCGGCGGGCATCGAACACGGGGACGCCAACCTGAGAAACTTCTACCGCACGAACGAGGGGGTGTTCGGCGTCATCGACCTGGACGCCTGCCGTCTGGGAAACAGTCCCCTTCCCCGCCCGCGGCGCATCCGCGAACTTGCGCGGCTGGCCAGTTCCTTTTCAAAGCTCGCCGCCGAACGCGGAACGGCGGAGCCGCTCCCCGACCTCGCGGGATATTTTGCCGAACTTTACGCCCGGTGCGCGGGGATCGAAACGGATTCCCGCGCCTACCGCAAACGGTTCTCCTACCTTGCCGAACGAAAGAGGAAACAACATGTTCGATCTTGAAAAAATCAGCTCCTGTCTCAGCGGCGGGGACGGCCCCCGACTGCTGCAGGAGGCCTTCACCCACCGCAGTTACGCCGTCGAACACGGCCTCGCCTACGACAATCAGCGGCTGGAGTTCCTCGGCGACGCCGTCATCGAAACGATTTTGAGCGAGCACCTGTTCAAACTCTATCCGGAGTCTCCCGAGGGGCTTCTCACCCAGATGCGTTCCGCCCTCGTGTGCGAATCGGCGCTGGCCCGTCTGGCCCGCCGCCTCGATCTGGGATCGAAGCTGCGCATCGGCAACGGCGAGGCGGAGATCGGCGGCTCCCGGAGGGAATCCACGCTGGCCGACCTCTTCGAGGCCGTCATCGGCGCGCTGTTTCTCGGCGCGGGCTTCGACGTGTGCCGGGATCTGCTGCTCGAAGTCTTCTCTCTGGAATTCCCCTGCCCCCGGAAACTTCTGCTGGAACTCAATCCCAAGGGCAAACTGCAGGAACTCTCTCAGCACTACTGGAACAGAACGCCCTCGTACCGGGTGTTTCAGCAGACCGGTCCCCAGCACGCGCCGGAGTACATCGTCGAGGCCGTCCTCAGGAACTGGACGGCCTACGGGTGCGGCAGGAACCGCAAGAACGCCGAATCCGACGCCGCAAGAAACCTCTACGAACATCTGGAAAAATCGGGAATAAAAACATTATGAAATTCGAAATGACCCTGCCGCATGACATCCGCTTCGGCCGGATGTGCCGCAAGCAGCTGCCCCCGCTTCTGCCGCCCGGGCCAGTCCTCTTCGTGTGCGGGAACCACGCAAAAAAACGCATCGCAGCCGAAACGGCCGAACTTGCCCGGAACCGCAAGGTGGTGATCGCATCCGCGGAACCGGGAGAACCCTCGGTGGACGCCGTCGACCGCCTGCTGGAAACGGCCCGCCGGGAACAGGTGACCGGCGTCGTCGGCTGGGGCGGCGGCAGCGCCATGGACAGCGCCAAAGCCGTCGCGGCGCTGGTGAAGGAGTCCCGTCCCGCCGCCGATCATTTTTACGGCCGGGCCGCGGCGCAGGCGCGTTCGACTTTTCTCGCCCTTCTGCCCACCACCGCGGGAACCGGGGCCGAAGTGACCGCCAATGCCGTGCTGACCGACAAGGAAACCAAAATCAAACAGTCTCTGCGCACGCCGGGCATGACCGCCGACGCGGCGCTGGTCGATCCCGAACTCATTTCCGAGTGTCCCCCCTCCGTCATGGCGGCCAGCGGCTTCGATGCGCTGACGCAGGCGGTCGAGAGCTTCATTTCGCGCAAGGCCGACGCCCTCACCCGCTCCTTCGCACGGACGGCGGCGCGGGACATCTTTTTCAACCTTGCCGGAGCCTGTTCCGGGGACCCCGCCGCGGTGGACGCCGTTTCTCTGGGCAGTCTCAATGCGGGGATCGCCCTGTCGAAATCGGGCCTCGGCGCCGTTCACGGCATCGGCCACCCGGCGGGCAGTCTTCTGGGGATCCCCCACGGCGTCTGCTGCGCCGTTCTGCTGGTCGAAGTGCTGAAATTCAACCTCCCCGCCGCCCGTGACGGGCTGGACGAACTGGCCTCGGCTCTGGGTGCGCGGAACGCCTGCGATCTCATCGACCGGATCTCCGCCCTGCGGCAGAAGCTGGGCGTGCCCGGCTCCTTCCGCCCCTTCGGGCTCAAAAGGGAACACTTCGGCTTCATCATCGGGAACTGCCGTTCGGGCAGCATGAAAAGCAATCCCCGCGACATGTCCGACGACGAAGCCGCAATCCTGCTGGAGAAACTCGTATGAAACTTGTCGCCGCCGCCGGATTCAATCCGGCAAGACAGAAAGTCATCTCCTTCAAAAAGATCGTGCGCGGAAGCGTCAACCGGGCCGTCGGCATGGAGGAATTCGCTTCCGGCAAGGGCATCAACTTCTGCCGGGCGGCGGCGTGCTGCGGCAAAGTCAAAACGAAACTCGTGCAGTTCTGCGGCGGCGTCAACGGGGATTTCGTCGACGCCGGACTGCGGCAGGAGGGCATGGATTTCATCTCCGTGAGGACGAAGGCCCCGACCCGCTGCTGCGACACCTGCATCGACCTTGCCGACGGCAGCGTCACAGAACTGATCGAGACATCGTATCCCGCCGAAGCCGGCGAGGTCGAAGACTTCGTCAGGGCCTTTGCCGGGGTGTTGAAACAGGCCTCCGCGGCGGCGCTGTGCGGCACGCTCCCCACGGGGACGGATAAGAACCTCTACGCCAGGCTCGCCCGCCTGTCCGCGGAGTTCCGCGTGCCTCTGCTGGTGGACGCCTGGCGCGACGTGGACGGCATATTCTCTTCGGGCGCGGAGATCATGCTCAAGATCAATCGCGAGGAACTGGCCGCGCTGACGGGAGAGAGCGGTGTAGAGGAGGGTTTGAGAGCGGTGACGGCGCGCTGGGGGATCCGCAGGGCGGCGATCACCGACGGTCCCGGCCGGGCCTTCGCTTCGGACGGAACGCGCATCGCCTGCTACGATCTGCCGGAACTGCCCGAAGTGGTCAACACCATCGGCTGCGGCGACACGGCAAGCGCGGTGTGGTGCAGCGAAATGCTTTCGGGCAGCGATGTTTTCGAGGCGTTCCGGTCCGCTCTGGGCGCGGCCAGCGCCAACTGTCTCACCAGTTTATGCGGCGATTTCGCCCCGGCCGAGGCCGAACGTCTCGCCCGGGAAACAACGGTCAAATGGATATCGAGGTGACGCAAATGAAATTCAGAATGGTGCACAACAACTTCAACGTCTTCGACCTTGACAGAAGTCTCAAATTCTACGCCGAGGCCTTCGACATGAAGGAGGTCCGCCGGATCGACGCCAAAGACGGCAGTTTCATCATCGTCTATCTCGAGGACGGGAACAGCGGTCACCAGCTGGAGCTCACGTGGATGCGCGACATGGACCGCCCGTACAATCTGGGCGACAACGAGTTCCATCTTGCCTTCCGTGTGGATGATTTCGCCGCCGCCCGCGCCCGTCACGAAAAGATGGGGTGCATCTGTTACGAAAACAAGTCCATGGGCATCTACTTCGTGACCGATCCCGACGGTTACTGGCTGGAGGTGCTGCCGGAAAAACGGTGAAAGGCCGGTAAAATGACGACAGAAAAAGAATTTCCATCGGCTCTCAAAACGGAGCTTTCGACGCTGACGATCCAGGAGTCGGGCGTCACGCGCGAAAAAGTTCTGGACGAAACGCAGTATGTCATCGGCCGGGGAAGCGACTGCCGGATCCTCCTCGCCGACAGCAACGTCTCACGGCACCACGCGGAACTGAAATTCAACGGCTCCGCATGGGTCGTGACCGATCTCGGGAGCGCCAACGGCACGTTCGTCAACGGCAGTCCCGTATCCGCCATCGAACTGAAACATCTGGACACCATCCAGATCGGAAACGCCGTTCTCGTGATCAACGAGCCCCACCGTCCCGGAGAGGCGGAATTGTGGAACAACGAGGAGGATCCGGAGTCCTCCGGCTTCAATTTCGACTCCATGCAGCGGGTCATCCGCCGCCTCGAGGAAAACATCGCGCAGGTATTCAAGGGCAAACCCGAGATCATCCGCGACCTGATCGTCTGCCTGATGGCCGACGGCCATCTGCTCCTCGAAGACGTCCCCGGCGTGGGCAAGAGCCTGCTGGCCCAGACGCTGGCCAAAAGCGTTCAGGGCCGCTACAAAAGGATCCAGTTCACCCCCGACATGCTGCCGTCGGACATCACCGGCATGAATATCTACGACGACGTCAAAAAGGACTTCCGCTTTCTGCCCGGTCCCATTTTCGGCAACGTCATTCTGGCGGACGAGATCAACCGCACCACCCCGCGGACCCAGTCTAGTCTGCTGGAATGCATGTCCGAATCGGCCATCACCATCGACGGCAGACGGCACGTGCTGCCGAAACCCTTCTTCGTCATCGCCACCCAGAATCCGGGGGACTA
>JAFTDL010000012.1 GCA_017454215.1 Lentisphaeria bacterium
CCCTCACCGACAGGGAGTATCAGGCCATGCGCGACGATTCGCTGCGCGTTCTGGCCGCCATCGGCGTTGAGACCGGCGGCTCCAACGTGCAGTGGGCCGTCGATCCCGACACCGGACGCCGCATCATCATCGAAATGAACCCCCGGGTCTCGCGCTCCAGCGCCCTCGCCTCGAAGGCCACCGGGTTCCCCATCGCCAAGATCGCGGCGAAACTGGCCGTGGGATACACGCTTGACGAACTGCGCAACGACATCACGGGCTCCACGCCCAGCTGTTTCGAACCGGCACTGGATTACGTGGTGACCAAAGTCCCCCGCTTCACTTTCGAGAAATTCCCCGCCGCCGATCCGACGCTGGGGACCCAGATGAAGTCCGTGGGCGAAGTCATGGCCATCGGCCGCAACTTCAAGGAGAGCCTGCAGAAGGCCCTGCGTTCCCTCGAGACCGGCCGCGCGGGCTTCGGCGCCGACGGCCGCGACGGCAAATACGAATCCGCCTCCGGCGAGGAACTGGCCGCGAAACTCGCGACCCCCAACGCCGAACGCATCTTCTACCTCAGAGCCGCCTTCAGGCGCGGCTGGGACGTGGAAAAGATCCATGCGCTCACCAGGATTGACCGCTATTTTCTGCGGCATCTGGAGGAACTGACCGGCTTCGAGGAGGAGATCAAAGCCGCGGGTCCCCTCGCGGCGATGGACGAAGCGCTCCTGCGGCAGGCCAAAACACTGGGCTTCAGCGACCGCCAGATCGCCTTTCTGCTGGATACGACCGAAAAAGCCGTTGCGGACACGCGGAAAAAACTGGGCATCCTGCCCGTCTACGGCGCCGTGGACACCTGCGCCGGGGAGTTCGGAGCCGTCACGCCCTACTATTACAGCTGTTACGCCGAACACGGCGAAGCGGTGCGGTCCCGGGACGGAAAAAAGTCCATCATGGTGCTGGGCAGCGGTCCCAACCGCATCGGACAGGGCATCGAGTTCGACTACTGCTGCTGTCACGCCTCCTTCGCCCTGCGCAGGGCCGGATACGAGGTGGTCATGGTCAACTCCAACCCCGAGACCGTCTCCACCGACTTCGACACCAGCGACAAGCTCTACTTCGAGCCGCTGACGCTTGAGGACATCATGGCCGTCTACGAACGGGAAGAGTGTTCCGGCGTGATCGTCCAATTCGGCGGCCAGACGCCCCTCAATCTGGCACAGGCCCTCCGAAAAGCGGGGGCCCGGGTCATCGGCACCAGTCCCGACGACATCGACCTTGCCGAAGACCGGGACTACTTCAAACAGCTGGCCGCCAGGATCGGCATCCTCCAGCCCGAAAACGGCATCGCCCACAAGCCCGAAGAGGCGCTGGAAGTCGCCCGCAGGATCGGCTATCCCGTGCTGGTGCGTCCCAGTTTCGTCCTCGGCGGACGCGGCATGGTGATCGTGCACCACGAACAGCACCTCGAAAAGTTCGTCGAGGAGGCGGCGAAGGTCGCCGAAGGCAAACCCATCCTCATCGACCGCTTTCTCGAACACGCCGTGGAGCTGGATGTGGACTGCATTGCGGACGGAGAGACCACGGTCGTCGGCGCGATCCTCGAACACGTGGAGCCCGCGGGCTGCCATTCGGGCGATTCGGCCAGCATCACCCCGCCCCGGAGCCTGTCGGACTCCGTCCTCGCCCGGATAAGAAATTACGCCGAAGAATTCGCCAAGGCGCTGCACGTCAACGGACTTATGAACATGCAGCTGGCCGTCAGGGGTGAAGACATCTACATGATCGAAGTCAATCCCCGTGCCTCGCGGACGATCCCCTTCGTCAGCAAGGCCGCGGGCGTGCCGCTGGCGGGACTGGCCGCGTTGTGCATGACCGGAAAAAAACTTGCCGAGCTGGGCTTCACCCGTGAAGTGATCCCGCCCTACACCGCGGTCAAGGAAGCGGTATTCCCCTTCGTCAAGTTCCCCGGCGTGGACATCACGCTCTCGCCCGAAATGAAATCAACGGGCGAAGTCATGAGCATCGACAGCGATCCCAATCTGGCCTACCTCAAGAGTCAGATCGCCGCGGGGAGCCGTCTGCCCAAATCGGGCAACGTGTTCATCTCGGTCAGGGATCAGGACAAGGACGAGATCGTGCCGCTGGCGAAAAAACTGGCCGAACTGGGCTTTACGATCTACGCCACGCTGGGCACATCGACCCGGCTCTACGGCGAAGGCGTCAGGACAAGAGCGCTCTTCCGCATCTCGCGGGGACGGCCCAATCTGCTGGACCTCATCCGCGACCACGCCGTGCAGTGGATCATCAACACCAGCGAGTCCGGCGCCGAAGCCATGACCGACGAAGTGAAAATGCGCTCGAGCGCCATCGCCGCGGGGATCCCCGTGACCACCACGGTCTCCGGCGCGGCGGCGGCGCTGGAGGGGATCCGCGACCAGCTGGAATTCGGCCATTTCGAGGTCTGCTCCCTGCAGGAGTACCACCGCCATCTGCGCCCCTGAACGGCTCGTTTCGCTCTGTTCACGACCCGCCGTCCCTTTGCGGGAGGCTCTGTTCCCCGCACGGGTCGGCGGGACCGGCTCCCGAACACCCCGCTTTTCTCGCAAAAGGATGGGGGCTCGGGGGAAGGGAAACCGCCGTCCCTTATCGGAAACAGATCTTCCGTTTCTGCCCGCCCGGGGCGGATTTGCAAAAGAGGCGGCCGTGTGATACATTTTACGGCATGAATACGACGCACACAAAAGAATCGCTCACGGCCGATCTTGTCCGGGGAGGTCTCCGCAGGACCGACACGGTCCTCGTCCACTCCTCCATGAAAAGCATCGGAGACGTGGCGGGCCGGGCCGATACGGTGCTGGACGCCCTGACAGAGTATTTCGCCCCTTCGGGACTGCTGGTGCTGCCGACTTTGAGCTGGCGGCTCAACGAGAACGACCCCGTTTTCGATCCCGGAGAAACGGCGTCTCAGGTGGGGATTTTGCCGGAACTTTTCCGCCGACGGCCGGGAGTGATCCGTTCATGGCATCCCACCCATTCCGTCGCCGCCGCGGGACGCGACGCCGCGGAATTCACTGCCGGGCACGAAAAATTCGACACGCCCTGCGCCCGGAACTCCCCCTGGGGCCGGTTCTTCGACCGGGGCGGCAGGATCGTCTTCATCGGCGCGTCGATCGCGCACAACACCTTCTTTCACGCCCTCGAAGAGTGGTATCTTCCCCGCGAAGCCGTGTTCAGGCCGCGGCAGGAAATGCTTTACGTTCAACTGCCCGACAGGCGGATCCCCGTTCCCTCATGGCGGCACCGCCCCAATCACTCGTCGCTTTTCGCAAAGCCCGAAGCGGAGATGCGCCGTCTGGGCATTCTCAAGGACTTCCGTTTCGGCGACGCCCCTTCGTGCATCATCGACAGCGTTTCCGCCGCCGCCCTCGTCAAACGTCTGCTCGCGGCCGATCCTCTCTGCTTCACCCCGCAGGAAAAGTAGCCGTCTCTCTCAAGAGCACCGCTCATCATGACAACGGATATGTACGGATGTGTACGGATGTGTACGGATAAAAAAATTTTTCCTGCACGGCTTCCCGTTTTTCACGGAATGTCATATCGGAACAGTCACGGGAAAAATTTTTTTGTTTTCTCCGTTGATTTTTCATGCTTCGGAAGTTATATTCGCTCGAGTTCGAAATCACCACAGGGAGGACATGTATGACCGACGCGTCGAAAGGAGATCCGGTCAGGCTCGCGGACCGCATCTGCAAAATCTCAAGTATCGGCATCATCGTTCTTCTGGGGGTGCTGGCGGTCCTGCGCCTGACGCCCGCGGCGGCGCGCCTGCCCGCGGAACTGGCCGCGGGGAGTTTCGTCTGCAAGTACATACTTCCCGTTCTCGCCTCGGCGGCGGTGGGTTATCTCACCAACGCCATCGCCATCTGGATGCTTTTCAAGCCCTACGAAAAGCACTGGTTCTGGCCCCAGGGCGTGATCCCGCGGCAGAAGAAAAGATTCGCACACGAACTGGGCGTGCTCATTCCCCGGCATCTGCTCAAGCCCGAAAAGATCTCCGCAAAAATCGGCAAAGTCGCGCTTGACTGCCTCAGAGACCCCCTCTTCGTTCCCAGAGTCCGCGTGCTCGTCAATCAGGTCCTGACCGGCCACAAGGCTCAGATCGCCGCGGGACTGGCCCCCTGCGTGAGGGAAATGACCGGAAAGGCCCTCAGCGACATCGTGACCAGAGAAAAATTCAGCCGGTTCAGCGCTTTCGTCACCCAAAGCGTTCTCGAAGAGCCCGGGACCCGCGAAAAGGCGGTCAGAGCCATCGTCGCCGTCATCAGGGATCTGCTGCCGGAGTTCTCCGGGGATTTCAGAAAGATCGTTGCCGCAAGGATCGCCGAGACCTTCCGCCGGGAACACCCGTACATCAGCACCTTCAAGGATGTGTTCACGAAAAAATCCGTCGAAGACGAGATCGACGATCTCTGGCGCAAGGGCGAAGCGGAACTGCTGGAGAACCTTCAGAAACCCGAAGTTCAGGAAGGGATCTCCTCCTATCTCGCCAAAGCCCTGATGATGTGCAAAGACTGGACCGAGCGCCCCGAAAACGCGCCGAAGATCGAGGCGTTTCTCGCCGACAGACGAAAGGCCGCCGAAACTTACATTTCGACTTACCTCGCCGACAGACTCCCCGCCCTTGCCGATGAACTTCTGAGCAGGGATTCCTTCTGGGATCTCGTCAGGGAAAAAGCCCTGCCCGTTCTCCAGCTTCTCGCCGTCAAAATCCTGCGCGGCGAAGGCAACGACCTTCTGGCGAAATTCGATGTTCCCGGTCAGATCGAGAAAGCCGTCGACGGCATGAAGATCCCTGAACTGCACAAGTTCGTGATCCAGGCCTCCAACGACAATCTGACTCTTCTGCAGGTACTTGGCTTCTTCCTCGGCGCCGCCGCCGGCGCGCTCATGGCCATCGCCCTGTGATCCTTCAAAAAAACCGCAGACAATTTCTCGAAATCAAACGCAACTTTCACAGATGAGGCGACGCCGTTCCCGTACGTCCCCCCCTCCCCCCGGGCCCCCGTTCTTTTTCGAGAAAAGCGGGGTGTTTTGAGCGGGGAAGCGCCAGGCCGCCGACGGAAGATCCCGGGGCATCCGCGGGCGGGCAACGGCGCGCGCCCTGCGGTGGCGCATCGGACAGGGGGGGCGGCCGCGTCTCCGTCACAGAACAAGAAGTTTTTCCTCCCGGGGAGCGAAAGAGACTTTTCCGCGGCACGCGCCGTCCACGACCAGCGTGGTCGTGTGCGGACGGTCGAGTTCGCTGCGGATGCGAAGCGTCTTTTTCTCCCAGTCGGATCCGACGACCTCCACGCAGTCGAGGCCGAAGGCCTGCCGCCGGACGGTGCTGACATGGATCCCGCCGAACTCGCGGAACATCTCGCCGATGTAAAGATACAGGTCGATGAAGAGCGAATAGCTGTTTTCGGGATAACTGTGCTTGTACAGCCCCGATTCGTCGTCCATCTGCGGATTGTTCTCGTAGATGCTGTAAAGAATGTTCTCCTTATGCGGATTGCCCTCGAGGCTCTTTTCGTCGCGGTACAGCATGACCTGACGGAAAGCCGCGATGCCGCGCTCCATGTAGACCGCCTTGCCCGTGGCCCGGTAGAGGCGCATGAGCAGAAAGGCGATCCACGCCACGGACTGGTTGCCTGTGGCCGTGCACTGCGTGCGCGAGTAATCCGGCCAGGTGTAGTAGCTGGTGGAGATCATGCCGCGGGACTTCCAGCCGATCCTGTCGTAGAAGCTCCCCGGAACGTTGGGAACGCTGTAGCCCATCTGCATGACGCTGCCGAAAAGCTGGACCTTTTCCGCCGCGGCGAGCCATTTCGCGTCCTTCTCCTGATCTTAAAGGTCGAGGAAGGCCCACAGCATGGTGCGGTAGCCGTCCACGTCCCAGAAGTCCGGGTAGTCCGTTTCGCAGCCGCCCATGGAAAAAAGCCCCAGCTCCTCCACGTCCAGCAGACAGCGTTCGGCGGTCTTGAGATAGGCCGTGCGCAGACGTTCGTCCTTCGTCGCCTGATACATCTTGATGAGAGCGGGGATCCACGTCTGGGTCTCGGAGTACTGGCTCACCCAGCCGGCCTTTTCCTTCGGCGTGAGATCGGCGTTGTAGAGCCTGCGGAAGTGGCCGTCGCTCTGCTGCAGTTTCAGCACGTCGTCGGCGATGGTGAAGGGGTATTTCGTCTGAAACAGCGTCTCGTCCTGCAGATAGAGCGTCATGGCGTCGTAGATCATTTCGGGCAGCGCCAGAGAATCCAGCGCATCGGCCTCGAAGGGCGCGCCCCAGCCGGTCTTTTCGCAGAACGGCATGATGTCCTTCATGAAGCCGCCGGTGTGGAAGGGGAAGGTGAGTTTCGAGTTCCCCGCATAGTGGTTGCAGAGGTAGAAGTCGAGCAGTTTCACCGTCCGTTCGCGGTACTCCTGTTTGCCCGTCTCCTTCCAGCGGCGGTAGAACTCGTTGGCCTTCAGAAGGTCGTACTCGAGCCACGAACAGCCGAACTGGTCCGGCGGACGGTATCCCTCCTTGAACTGCCCGAAGAACTCCGAAAAATAGTGGGCGGCGTAGTGGTCCGCCTCTTTCACGCCCTTAAGTTCCGACCGGGGCCAGATGGAGACGAATTTCTCGACGAAATCGCACATGTCCGTCTGGGGCGTGTGGACGGGAGATCTGTCCAGATTCCACAGCACGTTCGAGAGCACGCCCGCGTGCTCCTCGCCGCCCCTCCCGAAGAACCAGAAATAGCGCAGATCCAGCGGTCCGGAAACGGGGGAACGCAGTCTGAAGACGTGGGCGAGCTCCGTGTCGTCGCGTTCGGTGTCCGAGACCCGGTCGATGTCCGTCTCCCAGTAGGCCTCTCCGAAGTAGAGGTGTCCGGAACAGGTGTAGAAGATCCGGTTGTTGCCGCCCCGGCAGAGGTAATCGCTCCACCCCTTGTCGAAGGGATACGCCCCCTGATTCATCTTGCGCGAGATCCACTTGTACGAAACGTAGGTGAAATCCGCCACCGGACCCTCGTTGAAGTAACCGGAACGGAAGACCCCCTCCCCGGCATTGTCATAATGCACGTCGCGGACGAAATAAACTTCGCCCTCGGACTCGTCCTCGGCACAGGTGATGCGCTCTTTGCCCCAGTCGGCGGTGACGATGATCTGACCGCCGTCGCAGAATACATCCGTGACTCTGCCCAGATCGGATTCGGCCTTTTTGCGCCACAGGCCGCGCTCGAAAAAGTAGGCCCTCAGCAGATCGCCGCAGACGACGACCGCCCTGTCGCCCCGGATGA
>JAFTDL010000082.1 GCA_017454215.1 Lentisphaeria bacterium
CCGGACCGGACCGAAAAAACGGTTGGAGCCGCAGCAGCCCACCACCCGCCGCCGGTCGGGAGTGAAGAACAGGAACACCCCCTCGGGCGCATTCCCGTCCACGGGACGCCAGCGGATGCCGACGATATCTTCGGTCCCCGCACAACCGGCCGACAGCAGGATCACGGCGACCGCCGGCAACAAAGCACGCAAAATTTTCATAGATGTATTTGTACCTTCGCGTTTTTAGGCTATATTATCAAATGTACAGACCGTTCCGTGCCGCAAACCGGCGGCGTGGAAACAGCACGGCAACAATTTAATGGCTGAAACCGTTTTTTTCAAGGCAGGAGAGAGACACAATGAAAAAATTTTTACTGACAGCGGCAGTGATCGCGGCGGCCGCGGGACTTCACGCGGCTGAAACGACGGGCAGGATCAATACGCGGAGTCTCAATCTGCGTATCGAAGCCAGTCTGAAATCCCCGGTCGTCGGCAGAGTCAAACGGGACGCCCAGGTCGTCATCACCGGCAGACAGGGCAGCTGGCTCGAACTGAAAGCGCCCGAATCGGTCAAAGTCTACGTCTCCGAAGCCTACATCAGCAAGGGCAGGACGCTCATCGATCTCACGATGCGGTCGGCCATGTCGGGCAAGGCCCCCGACTTCGGCAAACTGCCCAAAGGGACGCCGGTCCGGACCATGGAGGAACGCGCCTACGGCTGGGTCCGCATCGTACCTCCCGAAAATCTGCGTGTCTACGCCGCCGCGGCCTATGTCGTCTTCGACGCGGACGCCGTTGAAAAAATAGCGGCGGCAAAAGCCGCGGCCGAGACGAAAGATGAGGCAAAAGCCGCTCCGGCCAAGACCGCTGCCGACACACCGGAAGCGAAACCTCAGGAAAAAACGGCGGAACAGCCGGCGGTGAAGGCTCCGGCCAAGCCGCAGGAACAAGCCAAGCCGCAAGAGCAGGCCAAGCCGCAGGAGAAGGCTCCCGCAAAACCGCAGGCTCAGGCAAAGCCGCAGGAGAAGGCTCCCGCAAAACCGCAGGCTCAGACCAAACCGCAGGAGAAAGCTCCCGCAAAACCGCAGGCTCAGGCAAAACCCGTGAGCAAGGCTCCGGCTCCGATCAGGGCCGCCGACAAGCGGGTCAAGGCGCTGGCGGAATACAACATCGACGTGCTCAAGACCAAGGCTCCGTCCGTCTCTCTGCAGGGCGTTCTGCTTCAGATCCCCGCCAGCGGCAGCATTGCCACCAACTACGCCCTCGGCGGCGACAACGGGCAGAATCTGGGCTTCATCTGCATCGAGGAGTCGGGCATGGTCTCCCCCTTCATCAACAAGCGGGTCAAGGTGTCGGGACGGAAATTCACCGTCAAGGGCTGGAAAGCCCCCATCATCTGGCTGGACGCCATCGACAAGATCAAGTAAGGACCCGGTCCCCGACTGCACGGCTCCGGCCGTTTCGGCCGTGTTTTTCCGTACGGCGGAGCGGGACGGAGTCTGTCCGAAATACACGACAGCACCAAAACAGGAGATATGATACTTTATGGGAAGGACCGTCGCACAGAAAATTTTTGACGCCCACGAGGTGGCCCGTCCGGGGACCGGCGTGCGGGTCATTTCACTCGACAGGGTTTTCTGCCACGAGATAACGACTCCGATCGCCGTCAACGACCTCGTCGCCATCGGCCGCGACCGGGTCTTCGATCCGGAGAAGATCAAGGCCGTCATCGACCATGTGTCTCCGGCCAAGGACTCCAAAACGGCCGAACAGGGCAAGACCCTCAGGGACTGGACCCGCCGCCACGGCATCAGGGACTTCTTCGACGTGGGCGCCAACGGCGTCTGTCACGCCATCTTTCCGGAGAAGGGTTTTGTCCGCCCCGGCTTCACGATCATCATGGGCGACTCCCACACCTGTACCCATGGAGCCTTCGGCGCTTTCGCCGCAGGGGTGGGGACGACAGATCTCGAAGTGGGGATCCTCAAAGGCGTCTGCGCCATGCGCGAACCCGAGACGATCAAGGTCGTTCTCAACAACAGTCTCCGTCCCGGCGTCTACGCCAAGGACGCCATCCTCTGGATCATTGCCCAACTCACGGTCAACGGCGCCACCGACCAGGTGATCGAGTTCACGGGCAAGGCCGTTTCCGAACTCTCCATGGAAGGACGCATGACCATCTGCAACATGGCGGTCGAAGCCGGAGCCACCTGCGGCATCTGCTGTCCCGACATGGTGACGGTCGACTACCTCTGGCCCTTCATCTCCAAGGAGTTCCCAAGCAAGGAAGCCGCCCTCGAAGCCTACGGCAGATTCCTTCCCGACGCCGACGCCCGATACACCCGGGTCATCGAGATCGACGCCTCCGTCATCGAACCGGTGGCGACGGTCAAGTACAAGCCCGACCAGGTGAAGACCGTGAGGGAACTCGAGGGGACGAAAGTCGATCAGGTCTACATCGGCAGCTGTACCAACGGGCGGATCGAGGATCTGCGCGTGGCGGCGCAGATCGTCCGCGGCAAAAAGATCGCCGACGGGATCCGCGCCATTCTCGCCCCCGCGACGCCGCTGGTCTACAAGCAGGCGCTGAAGGAAGGTCTTATCGCCGACTTCATGGAAGCCGGATTCTGCGTCACCAATCCCACCTGCGGCGCCTGTCTCGGCATGAGCAACGGCGTTCTCGCTTCCGGAGAAGTCTGTGCGTCGACCACCAACCGCAACTTCAACGGACGCATGGGCAAAGGCGGCATGATCCATCTGATGAGCCCCGCCACCGCCGCCGCCACCGCCATCGCGGGACACATCACCAATTCCGAACTTTTCAAATAGGCAAGAAGGACATTTTTTCATGAAAAACTTCAACGGCAAAATACTCTTTCTCGACCGTTCGGACATCAATACCGATGAGATCATTCCCGCGAAATATCTGACGGAGTCCAGCAAGGCCGCCCTCAAGCCCTACTGTCTGGAGGATCTCATTCTGGAAGGCTTTGATCCCAAAAAGGATCTGGCGGACAAAAGCGTCGTCGTCACCCGCGCCAACTTCGGCTGCGGCTCTTCGCGCGAACATGCGCCGTGGGCTCTGGAGTGCAACGGCATCAATCTGGTGATCGCCGAAAATTTCGCCAGGATCTTCCGCCAGAACATGTTCAACTGCGGCATGCTGGCCATTTCCCTCGACGCGGCAAAGATCGACGCCCTCTTCAGGGATTTCTCCGCAGGCGAAGCCTTCCTCGAAATGGATCTCGCCGGCAAAAAATTCACCGTCACCGGAAGCGGAAAGAAGGCCGTGTTCGATTTCGAGATCGGCGATTTCGACCTCGATCTGGTCAAGGCCGGCGGCTGGGTCAGTTACGCCGACGCAAGATACTGACAGAGAAACGCTCTGAAATATCAAGGAGTTTTACGAATGGAAAAGAATTATCAGTTCCGCAGCCGCATGGATCAGGTGCACAAGCCCGGCCGGCGGGATCCGGCGGCCGCGGCGGCGGCGGATGAGACCGTCATCGACGAAAACTGGCTCATCAGTTTCGCTTCCGACGCTCCGGCTTCGGTCGTGGACACGGCCAAGGATCTGCAGGACTATTTTCTCGTCTCCATGGACATGGAGCTGAAACTCTGTCCCGGCGGCGACAAAGGCATATTCCTCGAGATCTCGAAGGATGTCACGGGGGACGGCACCTTCGTTCTCTCAGTCACGGCCGACAGCGTGAAGATCTCCGCCTCGGGCGACCGGGCGGTCCATTTCGGCGGCGTTTATCTCGAAGACATCATGAACCTCCGCGAGGCCCCCTTCCTCAAACGGGGAACGGAAAAGCGGGAACGGCTCATCACGCCCCGGATCGTCCACTCCGGCTGGGGCATGGACAAATTCCCCGACGCCCATCTCAACGCCATCCTGCATGCGGGATTCGACGCCATAACGATCTTCATCAAGGATATCGATCTCACCCAGACCGGCTATCTGGACATCAACGACGTCATCTTCCGTGCGGCGAAATACGGCATCGACACCTATCTTTACAGTTATCTGCCGGCGTACAAGCATCCCGACGATCCGGATGCGGACGAATTCTTCGAAAACGTCTACACCCGGCTTCTGAATTACCACAAGGGCGTCAAGGGCGTGATGCTGGTGGGAGAGTCGGCCGTGTTTCCCAGCAAGGATCCGGCCACGACCGGCAAACGCTGGACCGAAAGCGATCCCGGCGACAGCCGTCCCAGTCCCGGCTGGTGGCCCTGCACCGACTATCCGGCGTGGATCACCAAGGTCCGCGACGCCGTCCGCAAGGCGATCCCCGACGCGAAGATCATCTTCAACACCTACAACTGGGGCTGGACCGACCTCGAAGTCCGCAAGCGCTTCCTGAAAAATCTCCCCGAGGGCGTGATCGTTCAGGTCACTTTCGACATCTTCTCGAAGATCCGGAGAGAAAACCTGCCCTGCGTGGCCATGGACTACACGGCCAGCGTCTGCAAACCGGGGTATTATTTCGACAGCGAGTGCCACGCGGCGGCGGAGTACGGCGTTCCCCTGCTCTCCACCGCCAACACCGCGGGCATGACGTGGGACTTCGGCGACGTGCCCTACATCCCCGTTCCCCAGCAGTGGATCCGCCGTTTCAGGGAGCTCGACCGCTTCCGCCGCGAATGCGGCCTCACCCGGTTCTACGACTGTCACCACTACGGCTGGTGGCCCTCGGTCATCACCGAGATCGGCAAGTGGTATTTCCAGAGTCCCCAGTGCGATCCCGACGAGATGCTCAGGCGTCTGGCCGTCCGCACGGCGGGCAGGGCGGGCGCGGAAAAACTCCTCGAAGCGTGGAACTTCTGGAGCGACGCCATTCCCCATCTGCCGGCCACCAACGAGGACCAGTACGGGCCGCTGCGCGTCGGTCCCTCCTACCCGCTGATCTTCGCCCCCAATCTCACCCGCACCATGGGCGGCAAGGAGATCAAATTTCCCACCGCGCCCCATGCGCATTTCGGCTACCACATCATCAAGACGCTTTACCAGCCCTTCGAAAACATCAATCAGCCCCCCGGCGGGATCCGCTACCCCGTGGAACTGCGGGAGCTGGATACGTTCCTCTCGCTGTGGGACAAAGGACTGGCCGCCTACGAACAGGCCCTTGCCGCGGCTCCCGAACGCAAGCGCGCCGAACTTGAGGCCGAACTCAATCTCGGCCGCTTCATCCGCTGTTCGGCCGCGACCTGCCGC
>JAFTDL010000083.1 GCA_017454215.1 Lentisphaeria bacterium
GTAATCCATGACTTCCAGCTTGTTTTTACCCTCCAGAGTCATGACTGACTCTCTGGTCACGAATTGAATGAAATCCTGTTTCATCTTTACCTCTCCGTCAAATATTTCAACTTGGGTTTGAATGCAAAACTCTCTCTGCGGCCGCACCCGCATTCCGACCGCAGCCGCTGCCGGTGTACACGCCCGCGCAGATAAGATACTCCGCGAATGAGAGTTTTTCAATAGTTTTTTTGAAAAAACTCTCGGATTGTCCTCCTGAATTCGCGGTGCAGTTCCTTGTCGCCGACGGGGTCGTCCGCGCCGGGGAGGAGTTCTTCGGGCGCGTAGCCCGAGAGGATGTCGCCGACGGTGATCCGGTCCTCTTCCCGGGAAAAGTGTATCCGCCACGTGCGGAAGGCGATGGCGGCGGCTCCCGAAGCGCCGCAGGAAGAAAGCCGCATGCGGGCCGGATCGGGGAGGCGCGTTCCCAGCTGGGTGCGGCAGAACTCCCCGATGTCGGGACCGCCGCGCTTCAGGATGAAGTCGGCCTTGGCCGCCGCCGCATCGCTCAGCACGACTTGCGTGCGGGGGGACTCGATCCGGTCGCGCCAGCCCGCGCGGGCATCGGGAAAGGCGTCGGCGAAGGGAATGTAGGGTTTGATGTCCAGCACGGGGGTGCCGTCCAGCAGGTCGATCTCCGAAACGCGGAGCCGCAGTCCGTCGACGCCTTTCAGCCGGGCGGCGGTGATGCCGACGGGATTGGGCCGGTGGGGACTGCGGGTGGAAAATACGCCCCGTTTTTTACCGTCTCCGTCCACCGGCGGACGGACCTTGGGCTTCCAGTGGCGGACGAGGTGGAATACGAAGACGATCCAGATGCGTTCCACGCCTTCGAGGTCGGCAAGGGCCTCCTCGAAGGAGCGGCCTTTTTCGAGTTCGACGACGGCCTCGTGATCGGTCAGCACCCCCTGCCGGGGGGCTTCCTGCGGATAACGCACGGTGCTTCTTACGAAACCGATGGGCTCGAATTCGTACTTCATTTCAGATCGCGCCCGGAACACCGCCAAAGAAAAACAGACGCCGCACGCGACGTCTGTTCCGTCCGGTAATGAGATGATGCCGCGGACGGGGTCATTTCTTTTCGTCCGCCGCCTTTTCCTCCGCGGGCGCGGGCTTTTTCGCCGGAGCGGCTTTCGCCGGAGCGGGCTTGGCGGGCGCGGGCTTTTTCGCCGGAGCGGCTTTTGCCGGAGCGGGCTTGGCGGGCGCGGGCTTTTTCGCCGGAGCGGCTTTTGCCGGAGCGGCTTTCGCCGGAGCGGGCTTTTTCGCCGGAGGAGCTTTTTTTACCGCGGCTTTCAGCGCTTCGGCCGGTTTGCTTCCGGGCGGGATCAGATTGGGAGCATTGTCTTTGCTCCGGAGCCGGTATTTGGTGAGAAACACTCTGCCCCAGCCGATGAGGATGCCGTCCTTGAAGACCAGCGGCATGCACTCCTCTTCGGCGACCAGACCGTCGGCCCAGACCGTTTCGATGTAGTAATACCACAGGTCGGGACGGCAGAAGGTCTCGTCCTGCAGGGGCTCGCCCATGATCCTGAGCACTTCCACCTTGGTCATTCCGACGCGGAGATTTTTCGAGTTCTCCACGTTGGTCTGGGCTTCCCGCCACGGCATGCATCCCCCGAGGAGAAGCGCCGCCGCCACGGATGCCAAAAGAAACGCCTGACGCATCATGATCAACTTTCCGTCTTTCCGCAGGAACAGATCAGTCCTGCGCGGTGAATTCGTCCTTTCCCGCGCCGCACTCGGGGCAGCTCCAGGTGTCCGGAATATCCTCGAACGCGGTCCCGGGGGCGATGCCGTTGTCGGGATCTCCCTTGGCGGGATCGTAGACGTAACCGCAGACTTCGCACACATACTTCTTCATGATGAAATTTCCTCCGTGATTTTTGTTATTCGCACCGGGCCGCGAGGGCGGCTCCGAGTTTTCTGCCGATGTCCTTCATTTTGAGAAGATCGTCCCGCGACGGCATGTATTTCACCTGAAACACGGGTTCGGGCTGTTCGGCGCCCATGGCCTCCAGCTCCGCGGCGATCTGCTTGCCGCCTTCTCCGCTCCAGCCGTAGGAACCGAAGGCGAAACCGATCTTGTTCTTCGGCCGCAGACCCTTGACGTAACAGAGCACGTCGGCCATTCGGGGGAACATCTGGTTGTTCATCGTGGGCGCGCCGAAGGCGATGAGTCCGGAACGGGCGACTTCGGTCATGACGGCGCTGCGGTCGTTGACTTCGAGGTCGCAGATCTTGACCTCGATGCCGGAACCGATGAGTCCTTCGGCGAGGGCGGCGGCCAGTTTTTCGGTGGCGTGCCACATGGTGGAGTAGGCCACGAGGGCCCGCTTGCAGGGCTTCTGCCCGGCGGCGCTGCGGTAGATGCCGATGATACGGTCAAGATCCCTGCGCCACAGGGGACCGTGGTCCGGCGCGATGATGCGGATGTCCAGCCCGAGACCGGGAATGGCGTCCAGCAGCGAAATGAGCCGGTCGGCCTGAAGGTTGAGGATATTGGCGATGTATTTCCGCGCCTCGCAGTCGAGAATGGCCGGATCGCACTCGTCGGCCCACATGGGGGAGGCGGCCAGATGCATGCCGAAGGCGTCCTGCGAAAAGAGGATGTTGTCCCGGTCGTAGAAACTCACCATGCTGTCGGGCCAGTGGAGCATTTTGGTGTCGACGAAGGAGACGGTCCCTTTGCCCAGGGAGACGCTGTCGCCCGTCTTGACGGGGGTGATGCCGGCGAGACCGTAGTAGGCGGCGAGGGTCTTCGCTCCGGCGGCGGAGGCGAAGACCTTTTCGGGCGAGGCCGCCGCGATGAGTTCCGGCAGGCCGCCGGAGTGGTCCGGTTCGGCGTGGTTGGAGATGATGTAATCGACCTCGGCAAGGTCGATCACGGAGCTGATCCGCGCCAGCATTTCGGGCATGAACGGAGCCTTGACGGCGTCGATCACGGTCACTTTTTCGTCGATGACGAGAAAGGCGTTGTAGGACGATCCGCGGTTCGTCTCATAGCCGTGAAAGTTGCGGACGTTCCAATCCCGGGCGCCCACCCACCAGACGTTGGGCGAGACCGGCACTGCGCTGAAACTCGATTCGGTCATTTTTTCTTCCACAATCCATGTTTATTGCAATACTCCCTGGCAACGAGATTTTCGCTGAAGGGGATTTCGAAAAAGGCTTCCGGGGGTTCGCCGGGGCGAAGTCTGCGGCGCATGGAGACCGAACCGCTGATGACTTCGATCCACATGATGTAGTGTTCTTCGATCATGGGATGGGCGATCTCGCCCACTTTGACGAGGACGCCGTTGCCGCATTTTTCGATGACGGGCACATGCTTTTCGGCGGCGCCGTCGGTGGTGTTTTCCTTGAGCAGTTTCATTTCCTGCCCGCAGCAGGTGAACTTGCAGCAGTCTCCGGCGCAGGTGCACGGCTCGATGACTTCCACCAGCGCTCCGCAGGACGTACAGCGGCGGATCTCAGACAGATTGCTCATGATGTTTTCTCCTCTTTTTCATCTGTTTTTTCCTTCCCGTTCCGGCGTCTCCTCTTCCCGTTGCGCCGGGCGGCCGGGCGGCGCGCGCCGTCCGATGCTAAAATATAACAGGCTTCGCGCGATTTATCAAGTCCCGGCGCAAAAAAAAATCCCGCGCAAAGAGAGAACTGGTCAGCCTCGGGGATCGGGGCGGTTGGCGGCGAGGACGCGGAGGATGTTTCGGGGGGGCGGCGATCTCCCCGCCGGAGAAGCCGTTCCTGACCGGGACGCCGTGTCGGGCGGCGGGCCGTCCGCCGAGGCGTCCGGAGCTCTTTGCCTGTCGGAACGGGGTTTCGACTTGAAAGTGCGCCGCAGACGTTGTATCTTATGCGGAGGAAACGGGAGAAAGCAACATTCCGTTTCGGAAGAAGCATGAAAAAGATCTGGATTTTTGCGGGGGAGGCCTCGGGCGACCTGTACGGGGCGCGGCTGGGGCGGGCGCTCCGCCGGCTGGCCGCGGAGAGGGGGATCGCGCTCGAACTCTCCGGCATGGGCGGCCCGCAGATGATCGGTTCCGGGATCCCCGTCATGGTGGACTCCACCGAACTGGGGGTCATGGGGCTGGTGGAGGTGCTGAAACTGCTTTTCACCTTCATCGGCATCTACTTCAAGCTGGTGAAGGCCGCCCGCCGGGAGCGCCCGGACGCGGTGGTGCTCATCGATTATCCCGGATTCAATCTGATGTATGCTCTGGCCATGTATTTCAGCCGGATAAAAGTCGTCTGGTATGTTTCGCCGCATCTCTGGGTGTGGGGCAAGTGGCGGCTGCCGGTGCTGGCGAGGATCTGCACGAAGATGCTGGTCATCTTTCCCTTCGAGGTGGAGGTCTTTGCACGGACGCCTCTGCGGGCGGAATTCGTGGGACATCCGCTGATCGACATCGTGGCGGAGCGGCGGGATCCCGGGATCGTCCGGGAACCGGAGACGTTTCTGCTGCTGCCGGGGTCGCGGGTGATGGAAATCAACCGCCTGCTGTCGCCCATGCTGGATACGGTGCGGGCTCTGGCGGCGCGGCATCCCGGACTGCGTTTTCACCTGTCGGCGCCCCGCGAAAAGATCGCTTCTCTCTGCCGCGAAAGGATCGCCGGATACCGGGAGCGTCACCCGGATCTGCCCGAGATCCCCGTGACCTGCGGCGACACGGGCGTCTGGCAGCAGCGGGCCGGGACCGGCCTTGCCGCCAGCGGCACGGTGACGGTGGAGTCCGCCATTTCCGGACTGCCCCTCGTGGTCGGCTACCGGATGAACTGGGTCACCATACTGCTGGCCAGTCTCGTTGTCAGGCTCTACCGCGGATACTTCACCATGGTGAACATCATCGCGGACAAGACGGTTTTTCAGGAGTTCCTGCAGCATCACTTCTGCGTGAAGGAGCTTCTGGACCCGGTGGAGTCCATCCTGCCCGGCGGCCGCCGCAGGGCGGAGGTCGAAGAGGGGATGGCCGAGGTCGTCCGTCTGCTCTCTTCGGGAACGGGCGACGCGGCGGCACAGGCGGCGGCGGCCTGTCTTGACGCCGTTTCCGACCAGCAACATCAACATCAGCAAGGAGTTTCTTTATGAGTACCCGGACCGATCTGCCCGACGGCGCCTGTTTCTCGAACAAGATCGAATTCATTCCCGCGGAGTCGTGGCGTATCTTGCGCATCATGGCGGAGTTCGTCGATTCCTTCGACTACATGAACCCGATGCCGGCGATGCTGGTTTCGGTGTTCGGTTCGGCGCGGACGCGTGAGGACGATCCCCTGTACGCCGATGCGCGGGAAGCGGGAAGGCTTCTGACCGAGGCCAGGTACGGCGTCATCACCGGCGGCGGTCCCGGGATCATGGAAGCGGCCGCCCGCGGCGCGTTCGAGGCGGGGGGCAAGTCCATCGGACTCAACATCGAACTGCCCATGGAGCAGCATCCCAACCACTATCAGACGGATTCTCTCACGTTCCGTTACTTTTTCGTGCGCAAGGTCTGTTTCCTCAAGTACAGCACGGCGCTGATCGTCTATCCGGGCGGATTCGGAACGCTCGACGAAATGACCGAAGTCCTGACCATGGTGCAGACGAAAAAGATCAATATGGTTCCGATCATTTTCGTCGGCAGGGAGTTCTGGCACGGGCTCGTGCAGTGGATGAAAAAGACCCTCGTCGAGGAGGGCATGATCAGTCCGGAGGACATGGATCTCTTCAAGGTCGTGGATTCCGGCAGGGAGGCCGTGGACTGGCTCATCGAGTGCCACCGTTACGGCCGCCGGGGAACGGTGAAGTAATGGACCTGCCGCTGGACCGGGAGATCGCGGAGTTCGGACAGTTCGTCATTCTCGAACGCGGTCTGGCCGGCAACACCCGTTTCTCCTACTGCTTCGATTTGGAATCCGCGGCGGCGTTTCTGCGCGACGTCAAAAATGTGACCTCGTGGAGTCAGGTGACCCGGGACATGCTGCTGGACTATCTGGACGATCTGCGGGACCGGGGCCTCGAAAGCTCCACCGCGGCCCATCATCTCATCGCGCTCAAGATGCTCTTCCGTTACCTCAGAAGCGAGGAGCGGATCCCCGTCGACGTCACCGAGGCGATGGATTCGCCCCGGCTGTGGAAGATCCTGCCCGACTTTCTTTCGGAGAGCGAGGTCATGGCCCTGCTCAAGGCCTTTCCCGCCGCCTCCGACGATCCTCTTGACGTGCGCAACCGGACGATCCTCGAACTCCTGTACTCATCGGGACTGCGGGTGTCGGAAACGGCGAATCTCACACTCAAGTCCGTCGATCTCGAACGGGAAATGATCCGGGTAACGGGCAAGGGCAGCAAGACGCGGCTGGTGCCCGTGGGCAAGCCCGCGCTGCGCCAGCTCAAAAAATACCTCGAGACTTCCCGGCCGGTGTTCGCCGGAAAAAATCCTTCGAGTCCGGCGATGTTCCTCTCGTACCGCGGCCGTCCCCTCGACCGGGAACGCATCTGGCAGGTGGTGAAACTGGCCGGCACTCTGGCCGGGATCACGAAAAACATCCATCCCCAC
>JAFTDL010000084.1 GCA_017454215.1 Lentisphaeria bacterium
CGAAAAGATCGACCTGAAAATAACGACCCCCGAGACCGTTACCTGGGCCCGTGAGGACGACCGGAGCTTCTTTCTCAATTTCGCGGGCGGCGAAGTCACCGGGCCCGCCGAAAAACTGCTCTTCCCCGACGGCATGATCCTCGAGATAAGTTTCGCCCCCGATCTCAAGAGGGGCAAGGAGTGGCTGCCCCTCGTCACCTGCGGCAATACCTTCTCGAGCAGTTACGCCGTGTGGGCGCGCAAAAACGGCGAAGTGCTGATCTATCTGGCCGGAGCCCGGAACGCCTACAATCTCGTCAATGCGAAACTCGAGAATCTCAGGGACTACACGCTGAAATTCGTCCGTCTCAACGGCAGCGGGAAGGTCTACCTCAACGGTAAGCTCATTTCGCAGTTTCCCTGCAGGGGCAAACTCAAGCACAGGCCGGGGGAGCCCTTCCGGCTGGGCAGTACGCCCAAGTGGAAGTATTACGGCAACATCTACTCTCTGAGACTGGAAAAATACAGCGAAGCCGCGTTGAGCCCCAAAGAGAAAAAGGCCGAGTACCCGGCTTCGGAGATCAAGCCCGTTTCCGGCGTTACCGATCCAGCGGGAACGGTGATCTTCAGCGACTTCGAAAAATTCTCCCCCAAACCTCTCGTGTCGCCCGCTCTGCATTCGTGGCGCTGGGTCGCCCGCGAGGCGGAGTTCTTCCCCGGCCACAAACTTACGCTGATGGCCTCCAACGATCCCGAGGACTTTCCCATTTCGTGCAAACCCGGACTTTCGGGGACTTACGACGTGTATTTCGGTCTGCGGGCCAATACGCTCCCCATCGACTTCAAGGTCTCTTTTCCCGACGACGGGAGCCGTTACCGGGTGCGGATCGGCGCGGCAAGTCCCAAATACCACCCCAATACGGAAGTTCTGATCGCCCGTGACGTGAAAATGGACGGCGGAAAGATCACCTTCTATCCCGGCGGATGGATGTTCCTCGGCTACATCAAGTTCATTCCCTCTTCCAACCGCAGGAAAGTCGATTATCCCAGGTGGAAATGCGTCAGCGTGACGCGCGAGGATCCGGACTACCGGGTCGTCGCCGCCGAAAAGGCCCGCGAACTCATCGCCAAAGGCTACTACAAGGAGCGCTTCTTCGTCGACGACAAACCCCTTCCCGAGCCCGGAAGGGAATCCCGCAAGTGGGGATACATCCTCAACCGGCAGGACTGGATGGATCCGGTATTCGAGAACAGCAGGCCCGCCGCGGCTCCGGAAAGGATCGCGCTCTCCCTTGCCGCCGCTCCCGGCGAATTCGAGCCCGTCTGCTTTTCGGTCTACGGTCTGGAGGACTGCGGCACACTCACCCTTTCCGGCGCGGACGGTCTTGAGAAGCAGGGCATCACGGGAGAGATCGCCGTCATCAGAACTCTGCCCCGGCGCACCACCAACATCTACGGTCCGTCGGAGTTCATCCGCGGTCCCCAGTATCTGGAACGCACCGCTTCGACCCGCCTCGGCAAGGGCGTCTCGAAACAGTTCTGGCTCACCTTCAAGGTCGGAGAAAACGTGAAGCCCGGCCGGTATGCCTGCAAACTTTTCCTCGCTTCGAAGAAGGGCAAACGCGTCATTCCCGTCACGGTGACGGTCCGGCCCTTCAGACTGGACCGCGTCGTGCGCGAGACCATCGGGCTCTCCACGCCCGTGGTCAACGATCTGCACGTCTATCCCGGAGTGATCCGTGAGCTGGCCGAGCACGGATGCAACACCGTCGACGGGCAGTTCGAACAGGACATCGTCACCCGCGCCGACGGCTCCGTGGACTGGGAGAAGTCCCCCTTCGTCAAAACCGCCGAAGAGATGAAAAAATACGGCATGCGGATCTTCCGGATCGATACGGAACCCATCGTCGCCAAGTTCTACGGCAAGCCCGACGCCGACGCCCGTTACATGCGCGCCATAAAAGACGTTCTTGCGGAGGTCAAGAAGCGGGGCTGGCCGGAAGTCCGCTTCTTCACACACGACGAGGTTCTCAGCAATCCCCAGTTCCTGAAAGAGGTCCTCTGGGAGACGCCGCTGCTCCGGAAATGCGGCGCAAAGATCGTCAGCGCCCACCTGTGGTACAAGACCACGCGGGCCTTCAAGAAAGAGGCCGAAATTCTGGCGCCCCAGATCGACATCTTCGAACTGCGTTTCAACACCCGCAATTTCTGGTACGTGGATTCGTGGCAGGAGATCATGGAGCGCTGTCACCGCGAAAACAAGGAGCTCTATTCCTACAACGCCGACAATGCGGTGCTTTTCGCCCAGCCGGCCATGAAACGTTTTTCCTGCGGCTGGTTCTTCCGCACGCTGGGCAAATACGCCACGTGGCAGACCTTCTACTGCTACTTCTCCGCCGTGGGGTCGCCCTACACCGATCTCGACGGCCGGGTGGACGGGTGCTACAACCTGCCGCCCAACACCGCGCACAAGGGCGGCTTCATCATCGACTACGAAGCCGTCCGCGAGGGCGTGGACGATCTGCGCTACATCATCACCCTCGAGAACCGCATCGCCGCTGCGAAGCAAAAGGGGTTCGTGAAAGAGGCCGCCGCGGCGGAAAAGATGCTGGAGGAGACGAAAAAGAGTTTCGATTTCGGACCCAATTTCGCCAAAAACTCCATATTCCTCGACTCCAAGTTCGAGAAGTACTGGGAAAAGGACGGCAAACGCTTCTGTTCGGGGCGCTTCAATCTGCCCAACGGCTGGCGCTTCGAGGACTACCACGCCGCCCGCGAAAAGATCGCCGACGCCATCGTTTCTCTGGATAAAGTCCTCCGCTGACGCTCTGAGGGGCGGCAATGGCGGATCCGTCCGGCATTGCCCGCCTCTTTTCAGCGCTGTTTCCGGGTGACGGCGGGGACGATCGGCAGGAGGGCGAGAAAGAGCAGGAGCGCCAGAGTGTAGGCGGCGAAGAAGAGCTGGAATTTGCCGAAGGATATCCCCGAGACCGTGAAGTTTTCGGGGAGGGCGGAAGCGCCGAGGAGAGCGCTGGTGATGAGGGTCCCGGCGACGGTGCCGACGGCGATGGCGGTGGAGCAGAAGGCGATGGCCATGATCTTGTTTCCCGGGCGGGCGTGGGCGAGCATCTCGACGGAGTTGATGCACAGCAGAAGGGCCCAGACCATGCCGTGGAGAAAGAAGATCCCGCCCAGCACGACGGCAAGTTTCGGCGTGTCGGGGGTGATGAAGACCAGCAGAGCGACCGAGAGCAGGGCGGCGAGATGGGTCCCGATGACGAGGGCGCGCATGGAGACGCGGCCGGAGAGGATCCCCATGAGCAGGTATCCCGCCATGCGTCCGGCCAGCGCGATGGACGAGATGACGACGATGGTGCCGTTTTCGAGGCTGAGGCAGGTTTTCATGGCGACGAGGGCCAGGGGGATCCCTGCAGGGACGATCAGATACATGCACCCGAGATAGAGCGAAAAATTCACCAGAGGGCGGTTGCCGAGACAGGTGGTCAGCGACTTGCGCAAGTCCGGCGATTCCCGGGACATTTCGGGGGCGATGGGCAGGCGGTCCATGCAGAGTTTGCGTCCCCACAGAAGAAGTCCGGCGAAGACGAACACGCACTGCAGGACGCCCAGCGAGGAGTTCTGCGTGAGGAATTTCCCGAGAAAAAACAGAAAAACGGTGTTGAAGGACATGTAGGTGAAGCGCATCCTGCTGAAAAAGGTGCTCCGCGTCTGCGGCGTCAGGATGTTGTCCAGCAGGGGATACCAGGTGGAGGTGTAAAACGTGACGGTCATGGCGTAGGCGAAGGTGCCGCAGATGACCGCTGTCCGGGCGAAGTCTCCGAAGTACGGCGCACCGGCGATGAGCAGAAAAGAGAGAAATCCCGCCGTGCTCGACAGGGTGTAGGTCTTGCGCAGTCCCCACCGGGCGGCGAAGGCCGCGCAGGGAATGAGAAGCAGGATGTTCGAGAGGCTCGGCAGACTCGTTGAAAACATGGCGGCCGAGCGGCTTCCGCCCAGCAGCGTCAGGTAGAGAACGATGGGGGCGCTGCTTTCGACGATCTGGGTCGATGTGCCGCCGAACATGGTCGAGGCGATGGCGACGTTTTCGTAATGCCGACGTTCCCGGGGCGTCAGACTTTCAGCGTAATTCATATTTGTCGAAGCAAAAAAAATGGAGGCGTGGACCGGAGTCGAACCGGTCTGAGCGATTTTGCAGACCGCTGCCTAACCGCTTGGCTACCACGCCTCGTGGGTCTGTTCCCATAATATACCGCCATTTTTCGGGTTGTCAAGGCGGAAAAAAGTTTTTTAGCCGTTTTTTTGCCGTGTATTTTCCTTGCAATTCTTGCGGAACGGCGTTACTTTAAGTACATGGATTTTTCTTTTAATGTCAGCATAGAATCAGGAGTTGTCTGTTATGCCGGTCGACATTCTTGTTGGCACCCAGTGGGGTGATGAGGGAAAAGGTAAACTCATTGATGTCCTGACCCGCGACGTGGATATGGTCGTGCGCTTTCAGGGCGGCAACAATGCCGGACACACCGTGGAGATCGGCGAGAACCGCTACGTGCTGCACCTGATCCCCTCGGGGATCTTCCGCAAGGGCGTCAAGTGCGTCATCGGCAACGGCGTCGTCGCCGACCCCGTGGCGCTTCAGGATGAGATGCTCAAGGTCGCCGAGTGCGGCTTCGACGTTTCGGAGCTTGAGCTTTCGAGCCGGACCCACCTCATTTTCGAGTACCACAAGCGTCTCGACCGGGTCAGCGAACGCAGCGCCGCCGTCAAGATCGGCACCACCGGCCGCGGCATCGGACCGGCCTATACCGACAAGATGCGCCGCGTCGGGATCCGCGCCGTCGATCTTCTTGCTCCCGAACGCCTGGCCGCCAAATTCCGGGCCGAGGCCGAGTACGCCAATCGCGTGCTGACCTCCTGCGGCGCCGAAGCGGTCGACATCGAAGCGGAACTTGCCAAAGTGCTGGCCGCCGCCGCGTATCTGGCTCCTCATGTGGCCAATTCGACCTACACGGTCAACGAGGCGATCTCCTCCGGAAAGAACATCCTTTTCGAGGGCGCGCAGGGCGCGCTTCTCGACATCGACCACGGCACCTATCCCTTCGTCACCAGCAGCAACACGGTCTCGGGCGGAGCCTGTACCGGCAGCGGCATCCCGCCGCAGGCGGTGCGCAGCGTCTGGGGCGTGCTCAAGGCCTACACCACCAGAGTCGGCGAGGGGCCGTTCCCCACGGAACTCTTCGACGCCGACGGCGATCAGCTCCGCGAAGTGGGGCGTGAGTTCGGCGCCACCACGGGGCGTCCCCGGCGCTGCGGCTGGTTCGACGCCGTGGCCGCCCGCTACTCGTGCATGGTGGACGGCATCGACCGTCTGGCCGTCACCAAACTGGACGTGCTGGACGGTTTCGCCAAGGTCGCCATCTGCACCGGTTACGAGATCGGCGGCAAGGTGACCGACCGTTTCCCCGCCTCCATCGAGGAACTGGCCGCGGCCAGGCCCGTCTACGAGTGGCACGACGGCTGGCAGTGCGATATTTCCGGCGCCCGTTCATGGGAGGAACTGCCCGTCAACGCCCGCAAGTACCTCGAACGCGCGGCCGAACTGGTGCGTTCCAGGATCGCCATCATTTCCGTCGGTCCCCGCCGCGACCAGACTTTTTCTGTGGAAAAATGATCCCCGATGCCCAGTCCGGAGCCCAGACATCCCGCGGGACTTGATCCCGAACGCGACGGTGTTCCCCGCGGCGGTCCCGACTGGGTGCAGATCCTTTCGCTGCTGGGACTTCTGGGCATCGGCCTCGTCTTCATCTACTCCACCGGAAACGCCTTCGACAAGGGCGGGAGCGCTCCCATGTTCCGGCAGCTGCAGTGGATCGCTCTCGGCGGCTGTCTGTGGGCGGCCTGCGCGCTGATCGACTACCGGAGCGCCTTCTTCCGGCTTCTGTCGTGCCTGCTTTACGCGGCCGTGATCGTTCTGCTGGTCTTCACCCTCAAATTCGGCGTGCGCATCTACGGAGCGACACGGTGGCTGGCCGTCGGATCGCTCAGGATCCAGCCTTCGGAATTCGCCAAGACGGTCATGGTGCTGTTTCTGGCCGTGGTCTTTTCCGTGCCCCGGTTCGACGTCAACAAAAAGACCGGTCTGCTCCTGAGCCTGCTGATCTTCACCACGCCCTTTTTTCTCATCGCCCGCGAACCGGATCTGGGAAGCGCCGCGGTGCTGCTGCCCGCCTATATCGGCATGGTCTTCTGCGCGGGACTCAAGTGGCGCTCGATCCTGCTGGCCACCGTCGCCGTTCTGCTCATCGGCGGGACCGTTGTGCTCAACGAGACCATGCGTTTCAAACCCCTGCTGCGCCAGTACCAGCGCGACCGCATCCGGGTGTTTTTCAACCCCGACAGCGACCGCCGGCACCGGGGTTACAACGTCTATCAGTCACGCCTTGCCGTCGGCTCCGGAGGACTGACCGGCAAGGGCATCGGCTCCGGCGAACAGAACACTCTGGGATTCCTGCCTCATACCGTCGCCAACAACGATTTCATTTTTTCCGTGATCGCCGAGGAGACGGGCTACATCGGCTCCCTCGTCCTGCTGGCGCTGTACGCGTTTTTCATGTATTCCGTCTGGCGAACGGCCTTTCTCGCCTCCGACGACCTCGGCCGCTTCATCGCTTCGGGCATCGGGTGCGTGATGATCTTTCACATCTTCGTCAATATCGGCATGAGCATCGGGATCGCTCCCGTGACCGGTCTGCCGCTGCCCTTCGTGAGCTACGGCGGCTCCTTCATCCTCTCCGGCATGGCCGCCTGCGGCATCCTCCAATCCATCTACCGCCGCCGCCGCAGGGAACCGTGAGCCGCTTTTTTCCCGGAAAAAGCATTTGACAATTTTTCATCAGGCGTGTATACTATATATGGTATACAGAAAAACGGCCGTGCCGGAAACTGAAAGGAACGAAAATGCTGAATGCGGAAACTGTGAAGAAACTGGCGTTCGACTGCGGAGCCGATCTGGCGGGGATCGCCCCCGTGGAAAGGTTCGCGGAGGTCCCCGGAAACGAAAACCCCGCGGCCATCAAGCCGGATACGAGATCGGTCATCGTTCTGGGCTTCAGGATCCTCCGCGGCGCTCTGCAGGGGATCGAGAACGGCACCAACTGGGGCACCTACTCCGGAGCAGATCCCACCGGGTTCTCGAACTACATGCAGGAGGTGACCTACAACTTCTGCCGCCGCATCGAGAACGAGGGATACGAGACGGTCCCGATGGTCCGCTGTTCCTACGATCTGCGCGACAAGGGCGTCCCCGTTTCGCCCGACCGCCCCGCGCCGGACGTCATCATCGACATGGAGTACGCCGCCTTTGCCGCAGGTCTGGGGGAACTGGGGGACGGCAAACTCTTTCTTACGCCGCAGTTCGGTCCCCGGCAGGTTTTTTCGGCGGTGCTGACCGATCTGGAACTTGAGCCCGATCCGGTCTTTCCCGGCGGATTGTGCGACCACTGCGGCGCCTGCGCTTCTGCCTGTCCCGCCTGCGCTCTCGACCGGGAGAACACGGTGGAGGCCGTTTATCCCGCCGGGACCATGAAACACTGGCATCTGCGCGTCGAAAGCTGCCGCGTCTGCACCACCGGGACTTTTCCCCGGCCTTACTCCCTCGGTCTCGAACCCAACCGCACCGGCGCCGCCTGCGGGCGCGCCTGCTGCAGACACCTCGAGGGCAGAAAATGACGTCGCAGGAACTCAAGGATTTCGCCGTCAACACCGTCGGTGTGGACGCCATCGGCATCGCCCCCATAGAACGTTTCGACAGCGCGCCGGAATACATGAGTCCGCGCACGGTCTTTCCGCAGGCGAAGTCGGTCATCGTCTTCGCCCGCCGGATCATCCGCGGCTGTTACCGGGGCATCGAACGGGGGACCCACTGGCCCAGTTATCAGGTCTTCGCCTATTCGGGGCTCACCAAACTTGTCCATCAGGCCAACTACCGCATCGGGCGCTTCATCGAGGACCACGGCTACCTTTCGGTTCCCTGTCCGCCGGCCGCCACGCTGAAGGAGGCCGGTCCCCGGGGACCCGTTCCGCCGGGAGGAAAATATCCCCGCGACGTCAACGTAAGCCTGCGCATCGCCGCCGTCATGGCCGGACTGGGCGAAATGGGCTGGAGCAAAGTCCTGCTCACGCCTCAGTTCGGTCCCCGCCAGCGGCTGGGACTGATCCTCACCGACGCCGAACTGGAACCGGACCCCATCCGCATCGGGCGCATCTGCGACCGCTGCAAACTCTGCGTGCGCGACTGCCCCGGCAACGCCATCGACCGCGACAAGGGCAACACTTTTTCCGCCGGCGGCGTCACGTGGGAGTGCAACGACCTCAAGATCGGCAAGTGCAAGCTCACCCATTTCGGGCTCAACCGCACGACCTCTCCCCACTTCGTCAAGACCTTTCCCGGCATCTATCTGCCCATGGAGGAGCAGGGCAACACCTGGGTCGAAGGATGGAATTTCGGTCACTCGCTTTTCAACGCCGTGCCCACGTGGAAAGCCTTTTCGGCCTATCCCATCGCCATCTGCGGCGCGCGGGGATGCATCATCAGCTGTATGAACCATCTGGAGAAACGCCGCCGCATCGGCAACATCTTCAGACACGATTTCACCAATGAGAAGCCCTGGCGCATCCCCGAGAAACCGCAGACCGGCCACGACGAAAACCACGGCTTCGTCTACGACCCGGAACACCCCGAACGCCCCCTCGGCGCCATCAAGTCCGACTGGTACTGAAACGCTCCGGTCCCGCCGAAGGCCGATGGTTTCGGGGGAAGGGAGATCCTCTTTTCCCGTGAAAAGTGGATCTCCCTTCCCCCGGACCCCCATCCCTTAGCGAGAAAAGCTGAGTGTTTCGGGCAAAAAAGCGGCACGTTCCTCAAATGATCCCGCCTTGGCGGGGTTATTTTTTCTGCGACCGGAAGAACTCCACGGTGGCCTTCATACCGGTGTCGAAGTCGAACTGCGGCACGAAGCCCGTGCTTCTGAGCTTGTCCACCGCCGCCATGGAGTGCTTCACGTCTCCGGCGCGCTCCGGCAGATGGACGACTTCAGACTGCGAATGCGTCACCTCTTTGATGAGTTTCACCAGATCGTTGATGGTGATGCGTCCGCCGTAGGCGATGTTGTAGACGCCGGTGAGGTCGTGGGTCGCCATGAAGACGTTGGCCGCCACGATGTCCTTGACGTAGATGAAGTCCCTGGTCTGCTCGCCGTCGCCGAAGATGGTGATCGGCTCCCCGGCCACGGCCTTGGCGGTGAAAATGGGCACCGCCGCCGCGTAGGCGCTTTTGGGATCCTGCCGGGGACCGAAAACGTTGAAGTAGCGCAGACAGGCGGTCTGCAGTCTGCCCGTCCGGGTGAACATGCTGCAGTAGTATTCCCCGTCCAGTTTGGTGATGGCGTAGGGGCTTTTGGGTTCGGGGAACATGGTCTCGCGCTTGGGGACTTCGGGGTTGTCGCCGTAGATCGCCGCGCTGGTGCTGAAGCAGAGTTTCTTCACGCCCGCCGCCGCGGCTTCTTCCAGCACGGTCAGGAGACCGTTGACGTTGATGTCCACGCATTCGGCGATCTTCACCATGGATTCCGGCACGCTGATAAGCGCGGCCAGGTGAAAGACGTAGTCCACGCCCTGCACGGCCTTGCGGACCGTTTCCCGGTCTCGAACATCGCCCCGGATGAATTCCACGTCGAAGTTTTCGATGTTTTTCAGGTAGCCCGTCCGCAGGTTGTCCAGGACCCGGACCTCGGCCTTGCCCTGAAAGTATTCGACGAGATGACTGCCGATGAATCCGGCTCCGCCTGTGATGAGAACGCGCATCTTCCTTATTCCCCCTTTATAAAGTTTCCAGAAGTTTCATCATTCTGTCGTATTGTTTTTCGATGGACTCCACCAGTTTGAGCTGGGTGCGGCAGCGGTCGAGATTGTGTTCCGGCCGGTGGATCTTGAAGTAGACGTCGCCTTCGAGATAGTCGGTGAGGAAGCGCGTGCCGATCTCCAGCGTGATGAGTTTGCCGCTGAAGGGCAGATAGTGTTTTTCGGCCGGAGTGAGGAAGCTCTTCGCGCTGTCGAGATAACCCCGCAGCAGCGCCTCGAACATGTCGAACTGCATGAAGACCTTGCTGAGATCCTTTTCGTCCTCCAGTGCGGGACTGGTGCCGGTGCGCACCATGTCGCCGAAATCGTAGTGCACCAGTCCCGGCATCACGGTGTCCAGATCGATGACGCAGACGGGATTGCCCGTTCGGCAGTCCAGCAGCACGTTGTTGAGTTTCGTGTCGTTGTGGGTGATGCGCTCGGGGATCTCGCCTTTTGCGTTGAGGTCCAGAAGGACGCCGCACTCCTCTTTGCGCGCCATGATGAAATCGAATTCTTTCTTCACCTCCCGGAGCCGTCCGGCCTTGTCGGAAGATGCGGCGCGCTCCAGCGCCTCGATGCGTTTGGGCGTGTTGTGGAAGTCGGGGATCGTGTCGATGAGCCGTCCGCCGGGCAGATCCACGAGGCCGCACTGAAAGCCGCCGAAAGCCTGCGCCGCCAGACGGGCCTGAGCGGCGGATTCGATGACGTCGAAGGTCCGGGCGTTCTCGATGAAGCAGTAGGCGCGCCAGAAATTGCCTTCGGCGTCCACGGCGAAGGGTTCTCCCGTCTGCGCCGAGACCAGGTCGATGGCGCCCCGGGGATCGTGGGCGGCGCGGGCTTTCCCGCCCAGATGGGCGCACACTCTTGCCATGTTTTTCATCACGTCTTCAGGTTTTTTGAAGACGTTGCCGTTGATGCGCTGAAATATGTAGTTGACTCGGGTCCCGCTCTGGTCGAAGGTCGCCTTGTAGGTGTCGTTGATGTGTCCCGTGCCGTAGGGCTCGGCCGAGACGAACAGACCGTGCATCCGGAAAAGGCCGGAGATCCTCGAAAGGTCGTGTTTCATATTTCCTCTTTTTTCTCCCTGTGTCCGGCGGGGACGTCCCGCCTTGAAAATTCACATCCGCAGAAGTTCTGACGGTAGAAGCCCAGTTCGGAAGCGATCGCACAGGATCGCCTGTAGCCGTCTTTTTTCTTGAAGTCGATCTCCCTGAAACGGGCGAAGCGCCTGCCCGCGGCGAATATGCGGGGGCTCTGTTTCAGGGGGCTCACGGTGAGCGTGGTGGAGAAATCCATGTCGAGAGCCTGAGCCTTTTCCGCGGTACGGGCGAGGCTCCATGCGAAACATCGGTCGCAGCGGGCGCCGCGTTCGGGTTCGTTCTCCAGCCCCGCCACGGCCCGGAGCCAGCCGTCGTGGTCGTAGGGATCCACCTCAAGCCGCAGGTCCCGGGCCCGGGCGAGGATCCTCACCGAGTCCAGTCGCCGGTCGAACTCCTCTCTGCTGCACAGATTGGAGTTGGAGTAGTAGAGCACGGGAACCGTGTCCTCCTCTTCCTTCAGACGCGCGACGCATCCGCCGCCGCAGGGCGCACAGCAGATGTGGAGCAGAAGACCGCTCATTTTTCCGTTCGTTTCCCGTAAAAGAATTTCGAGGCTTCGACGGTGTTGCGCATCAGCATGGCGATGGTCATGGGACCCACGCCGCCGGGGACCGGAGTCACCGCGCAGCCTTTGGCGAAAGCCTCCTCGAAGACCACGTCGCCGGTCAGCCGGGTTTTGCCCAGTTTTTCGTCGAATATGCGGTTGATGCCCACGTCGATGACCGCCGCGCCGGGTTTGATCATGTCGCCCGTGACGAAGCCGGGCTTGCCGATGGCGGCGATGAGGATGTCCGCGTCGCGGGTGTATCTGGCGATGTCCTTCGTGCCGGAGTGGACTACTGTCACGGTGGCGTTGGCTCCCGCGGCTTTCTGCATCAGCATGGCGGCCAGGGGTTTGCCGACGATGTTCGATCGGCCGATGACCACGGCGTGCCTGCCCGCGGTCTCGATGCCCGATCTTTTCAGGAGTTCGATGACGCCCCACGGCGTGCAGGGTTTGAGCACGGCATTGTTTCCGATGAGGACTCTTCCCACGTTGCGTTCCGAGAAGCAGTCCACGTCCTTGTCGGGGTCGATGGCCTCAATGACCCGGGCCTCGTCCACCTGCGGCGGGGGAGGCGACTGCACCAGAATACCGTCGATCTCCGGATCGTCGTTGAGTTCCCTGACGACGGATAAGACCTCTTCGGTGGTCGCCGTGTCCGGCAGTTCCCGGCGGACGGAGCGGATCCCCAGTTCGCCGCAGGTGCGCACCTTGTTGCGCACGTAGACCTGCGAGGCGGGGTCGCTGCCCACCAGAATGACGGCCAGCGCGGTTTTTTTGCCTTTCTTTTCGAGGTCCAGCACGGCCTCCCTAGTTTCGGCGTTAATCTCGCCTGCGATGGCTTTGCCGTCAATGATTCTTCCTGACATGGGGGGGCTCCTGAGGCTTGGGGTTTTCCTGATAGAGTTTGTTCTGGGCCAGCGAGACGAATCCCGCCCGCAGCCGGGCTATGGCCAGAATGTAGGTCTCGAACGTGTTGCGGACTTCGGTGCTCACCGGAGCGCGTCCGCTTTTGCTTTTTTTGCCCGCCCGGCCGGATTTCGCAAGGTTTCTGAGTTTCTGCAGATTCGACTGGCAGACGGCGTCCACCCAGCTGGCGTAGGAGACGGCATTGACGATCTTCAGCGTCGGATATTTGGGCAGATCCCGTGCGCTTTTCTGTTTGAAGCGCTGGGAACGCTGAAACTCCCTCTGATAGGCGCTCATGCCGGTCTCCTTCAGGGCTATTCTGTGACCGGGAAGACTGGAGGGCTTGAGCATGCCGAAGATCTCCTGCAGCTGCCGCACGCTCAGCCGGGCCGCGCGGCGCAGACGGCGGATATTGCTTCCGGTGGCGGCCATGTCGATCATCGGCAGGTAAGCCGGCAGGCTGTGTTTCGTTTTTTCCATAAAAAATCCCCCTCTCGTGCGAGAGGGGGGAAGCGTTTCGCTATCGTCAGAGGGCGACAATGATCCGTTGATTCTCTCCGTCCGCACATGAGTAATGATTCTCCGCGCCGGTATTCATGGCGCGCAGCACGATATTGCTGTTCTGATAAACCAAATTGATGATCATTGCGCTTCTCCTTTCCGGGCATTGCCCTGATTTCAACTTTATGCAGTATAGCACGGCTTTGCCGGTTTGTCTATAAACCAGCGGTATATTTTTCATTTTTC
>JAFTDL010000085.1 GCA_017454215.1 Lentisphaeria bacterium
CTGCAGATCTCCGTCGAAGTTGTCAATCTGTCGAAAAAACCGGCGTTGTGGCGGCTCGATCTTTTCTGGGGCCTGAACGTGCCGGGAAAAGAGGTCGGTCTGCCCGAGGATTTCGAGATCGCCGACTCTTTCGGGATGTTTACGGCCCCCCCGTTCAAAGGGGGGGAGCATCCCGACGGGTTGTTCGCCGACTGGGGCACGCTTCGTGACCTCAAAAGATATCCTGACGGTCTGGTCCCCCGTTTCGCGGAGATCGCCGTCCCGCCCCAAAGCCGCCGGAACGGGCGGATCCTCATCGGGCGGCGGGTCTCCTCCGCCTCTCCGGAAAAGGAACCGTGTTTTCCCGAGGAAAAAGGAGACGGGCGTGCCTTTCGGCATCTGGCGGCACAGCTTGCCGTCACCCGTTCCTATCCCATGACGATCAACGGGGTGGTCTATCCTCTGGAGGTGTTCACTCCCTGCGCCCACATGGACTGGCCCTTCATCTGGGACGCCGGTTTTGCCGCCTGCGGACTGGCTGTGACGGATCCCAGTCTTGCGGAGACATGCATCGCCTCCTTTCTGCCCGGCTGTCCCCGTTCCGCGTGGCCGTGCGCCATCGGCGCGCCGGTCCCGACGCAGGTCATGGCCGCCCTGGAGCTTTTTCAGCAGACGGGTGACCGCGGCGTGATGAAACGTCTTTATCCCGGACTGCGCCGTCTGTGGCGCAAGGCGTCGGGATTGGAGACATGGGACGCGCTTCATACCTTCGAGCTGGATCCTGACCGCGACGGCCTCATCGCGGCGCCGGGCGGCGGGAGCGGGCTGGATGACGCTCCCAGTCAGATTTGGGCGCGGGGCAGCGGCGTCGATTGGGCGCGGCAGGAAAATTACTGGCTGGAGCCCATCGCCGTGAATCCCACGGGAGGTGTCGTCGATACGGAGTCGGTCAATCTTACCGCCTTTGCCGTTCTCGGCGCCAAAATTCTCCGGCTGTTCGCCGACGAGCCGGAAATGGATGCCTATATCGCCGCCGCGGAGCATTCGCTGCAGACTGTCTGCTGGAATGAGGAGACCGGCCATTTCCACTGGGTGACGGGGAACTGTCACGATCGGACCCCGTACTTCGATCTGAGCGGCCTCACACCGCTTTTCGCGGGGATCTGGAAGGACGAAAGGCAGCGGGACCGTCTGCTGACGGAACTCTTCGGCAAATACATGACCCGCCGCGGTCTTACCACCGTCTGGCCCGAAGCGGAGTTTTTCCGGCGGGGGTACTGGTGCGGCGCCGTCTGGATACCCTTTCACTGGATGTTCTGGAAACAGCTCATCGGGATGGCGCTCTTCGACAAGGCGGAGATCATGGCCGGGCGGATCGTCGGCACATGGCTCCGTGCTTACCGGAAGTTTCCGGTGAATTATGAGAAGTTCGATCTGGCGACGGGCGACGGCGGCGGCAGTCTGGAGTTCGGCGGTTTGGCGGGAGTGCTGCTCAACCTGTACGCTGCGTGTCGGGGAAATGTCAAATACCGCGGTCTGGGATGGAACACGCTTCCGGAGAGATGGGATGTTTCTCCCGTTCTCGATTCGGCGGAGATCGTTTTGAGATCCGTCACCGATACCGGAATGCGGATCATGCTTCTGCCGAAGACCCGCTATGCCGTTTCGGTCAACGGGGTGAAGAAACGCCTTGTCAGCGACCGCTCGGGCGGATTGAACATCGCCTTTCCCCCCGGTCGGGCGGTCATTTCAGTCCGGCGCGGCTGAGATCCGCATTCATTCCCGCGCGGGGTCGTACCACGGGCGGGGCAGGGCAGGGGCGTTCCGGGGCGCGGAGAAGAAGCGGTACGAGGTGTCCCGCATTTTCGCGCGGATCTTTTTTACATCGATCCTGCGGATGTCGCCCGAAGAAATGATCTCCCGGGCGGCGCTGCCGGCGAACTCGCCGACGGCCATGCACACGGCGTTGATCCGCGTGGAACTGAAAGCCTCGAAATCGCAGGAGATGGAGCGTCCGGCAATGAGCAGATTCTTCACCCCTTTCGGCGTGATGCAGCGGTAGGGGATGCCGTATGGAGCTTTGACCGCCTGTCCCACCCCCGTGTGGACGCCGTCGGGACTGTGCACGTCGATATTCCACACGCCCAGCGCGATCTCGTCCTCGAAACGGCGGCCCGAAAGCACATCGTCCGCCGTGAGCACGCAGTCGCCGAGGATCCTGCGGCTGTCGCGGACGCCCATCTGGGGCGCGAACTGGCTGATCCACGCGTTCTCGAATCCGGGGATCTCCGTGCGGAAAAAATCCAGCAGGTATTCCGCCTGTTTCACGCATGTCCTGCGCATGGCGGTCAGACCCGCCGAAGAGAGCGGATCGGCATTGACCGCGTGGGTCATGTTGACCGCGATCTCGCTGCTGTTTTCCCCATGGGGAACGAACTGGAACACGCTGTGGTTGATGGGGACCTGCCGCACCTTCGATTTCCAGATCTTCCGGATCTCCATGTATTCCGGCATCCGGGCTCTGTCGAGGCCGCCGATGATGAAAATCAGCGTGGCCGACTGCACCTTGCCGTCGGAGGGACGGCCCTTCATGAAGGGACAGCCCGCCAGCGCGGCCGCGTCGCCGTCTCCGGTGGCGTCGATGAAAAGTTTCGCCCCGATACGGCGCACGCCCTCCTTCATGGCAACGAGCGCGGAAGTGACCGTGTCCTGCGTTTTTTCCAGTCCGGTGAGTTTGGAATAACCGTAAAAGCCGATGCGGTAGAAGTCCAGCAGGTCGAAGATCTCCGAAACGAGGGCGGTCGGGGGCAGATTGATGTTGCTGCCGCCGCTCTGGACGAGGGCCTTGCCGCGGGCGTCGAGCCGGTCCGCGAAGGCGCGGGGAAAGCCCCCGACGGCGACCTGATCCAGCCGGGTGAAGCCCGAAATGGAGCCCAGTCTGCCGCTCACCGGAATGCCTCCGGGTTCGCCGAAATATTCGATCACGCCCACTGAGAGCCCGTCCTCCGCCGCGGCGGCCGCCGCCGTGATCCCGGCCATGCCGGAGCCGCAGACAAGCACATCATATTCCAATTCAGAAAGCATGGAAGAGAACTCCTACTTCGTCCACAGTTTCCGGTAACGCACCTCGCCGAGAGAGTCCAGAGCGGCGCAGATGTCGGAGATGCTTTCCGTGACGTCCTTCGCAAAATCCTTGCGCCGCCGGTACAGATCCATGGCGGAGTACGGGTACTTGCGCACCATGTACTGCCGGGCTCTCGGCGAAAAGGGGATCAGACTGCGGTTGAAGGGAATGTGATCGTATTTGAGATCGAAGAAATCGTCGGTCTGGACAGTGAATATCTCCCGGTAGGGCCGCATGACTTCGGGCAGGGGCGTCATGATGTACGAACCCAGCGAGTTGAGATTGGTGCGGGCCAGCATGACGTATTGGGTGAGACCGCCGTTTTCGTTGAATTCCACGTAATGGATCTTTCTGTAATATTCGCAGAACTGCGTCTCGAAATCCCGGTTGCCGCCGGCCACTGTCGGCCGGTGATCCCGCAGGTAGGCGTTGGCCGACATGGCGCCGAGAAGACCGCACAACTGCATGACGCTGTAATAAGAAGCCCTGTCGCGCAGTTCGGTGTCCCCCAATTGGTGGGCCAGTCTGGCCATTGCGGCCATGCCCGCGTGCATGATCCCCGTCTCCTGCAGACCGTTGCCGACGCGGATCCCGGAATAGGTGTCGTAACTGATGCCGATGGGCCAGTCGTGACTGTTGGGGATCAGATTGTAACAATTTTCGATCTTTTCCCGGTTCCTGCGGATGAAATCGTATCCGTCGCAGGTCCGGGCATAATCCCACAGGGCATAAATTTTGAGCGACTCCCAGCAGCAGGAATCGATAGCGAAATCGTCCTCGTTGGGATGAAAGGTCGCAAGTTTTCTTCCCGCGGGGGAAACGACCGTCGCGGTCACGGCATGGTCTCTGAGCCGGGGAAGCAGGGACTTTCCTGCCTCCTGCGGCAGAATGTCTTCGAAGAGGAAGTATTCTTCCACCTCTTTGCGAAGTTCGGTCTTCTGCTTGGCCGTAATGTTTGAAGCCGTGTAGCGCCATGCGTCGATGACGTCCGAGAGTTCGCATTTACCTTCGGCGTTGCCGGGAACGAATTTATTGCGCCAGAAGAGCCAGTTGCCCGGATGCTTTTTCATGGGCCCGTGCAGAAACTTCATCATGTGGTTGTTGAGTCTTGAGATCATTGCCTTTGTTTCGTCCGTGAGGGGCGCCTGTTTGACGACCCGTACTTCACTGACAAAGTGCAGCAGATCCTTGAAACGCACGGTCACGCCGCTGCCGGGTACGGCGAAAAGCGGACCGTGACTGGTTGCGTATTCCAGATCTTCCGCTTCCGCGTGGATCGCGCCCGTGATGCTTCCCGATGAGAGGATTAGAGGCAGGAGCGGATAGACGGGGGCCG
Source organism: Lentisphaeria bacterium (assembly GCA_017454215.1). Lineage (GTDB taxonomy): Bacteria > Verrucomicrobiota > Lentisphaeria > Victivallales > Victivallaceae > UBA1784. The sequence continues at coordinate 4,440 of JAFTDL010000085.1, forward strand.
TTTTGCTGACGGCGGTGTTCCAGTCGTCGTTCAGCGGGCGGTGAAGGAATTCATCGTGGATCGTAAGCGTGTCGGAAGCAAAATCCGCCGAGAAGGTGCGCTCCGGCGTCATGGGAGAGGCCGCGAGGATGCGGCTCCATCTGCGGCAGGCGGTCAGGACTTTTTCGGGAAGTTGATCCGCCCACTTTTCCGTCACGGCGGGCCGCTGCAGAGTGACGCCGAAAAGCGGCATGCCCAGAACCTCTCCCGCGCCCCGGGGACCGAAGTCGAATTCCAGCGCGTTCCGTCGCGCGAGAGATTTTATTCTGTGCTTGAATACCAGAAGCCACGGAATGTCGAATCTGTCGTAGGCCTCGTTCCCCGAAAACCAGACGAGCATCCAGTTTTCCGAAAGTTTCTCCGCGGGGAAGGTGTTGTCGGCCCGGCCCGTAAGGAGCTTTCCCTCCACGATTCCGGCGGCATGGACCGGCAAACCGGTACCGTAAAGATCCGCTCCGTCGAAAAGGCGCAGTTTCGGGGCGTCCGTCGCGGCCCGGAACGCCGGATGGACCGTGCTGAGGGTGAATTTCATGCTTCCTTTTTCAAAGGCGTAATTCCATTCGATCTTTCCCCAGTCGGCGGCGGCCGTGATTCCCTTGAGCACACCGCTTTCCGCGGGGCGGATACTGCCGAAGATCCACGCGTCGGGGAATCCGTCGTACTGATAGCCCTTTGCCGTGAGAAAGGCTTTCGGCGGCGGCTGATTTTTGGGCGACGGCGCGACATTGGGCATGAGCAGCAGAGGCGCGTCGGGCGCCGGACGCACGGAAAAGGCCAGTCCGCCCCGGGTATCGGCGAGGGTGAAATCGTAGACGAGTTTGCCGTCTTTATGATGCCGCGGACCGAAATGGCCGACGCTGTCCCGCGAAACGTTGTAACGCTGCGGTGCGTTTTTCAGCGTTCCGTCGACCGGCAGACGGAAGCGGACGGGCTCCGTGACGGCGATGCCGCACTCTTTTTTCCAGAGGGGTTTGCCGTCTTCTCCGGCAAAGGACATTCTGAAACGGTATTTCCCGATCCCTTCCGGCGCGGCGAGTTTCAGCGGGGAAAAGAAGGTCTTGTATCCGGCCTTGACTGTTCCTGCCGTCTCGGCTTTCTGCAGAACTTTCCCCGCGGCATC
>JAFTDL010000086.1 GCA_017454215.1 Lentisphaeria bacterium
CGAATCCCTGCTGAACCTGCTGGGCGGAAACGGACATTCTTACTGTGCCCGTCGTCAGCGGCTCGGACTGCCGCCGGAAAAACAGCCGCCGCGGATCCGCGGGGCGTTCCGCACGGCGGGAGAGAAGTTCAAGGCGCTGGATGAATTGGCGAATACCGCGGTGATCGTACCGTATGGCGACGGGAGGGATATCATCGCGGCGATGTGCGCCCTGCCGCCGCCGGAGGAAGCGAACGCGCTGCTCCGACGGGCGCAGCGATATACCGTGAATATCACCGAAAGCACCGCGCGGAAATTGTTCGAAGCCGGTGCGATCCGCGAACTCCGCATTTCCGGCGACGTCGGCGTTTGGATCGCGGAGGAGAGCGGGTATGACCCCGCCGATCTCGGACTCGGCGCGGATGCCGGACATTTGGAAACCAGTATTTTTTGAAGGAGGTCGAACATGAGAGAAAGGAGGCCGCATGGATAACACCTTGAGTTTTGTTGTCCGGGGAAGGTACGCACTGTTCACCGATCCGTTCTCCAAGACCGGCGGGGATAAGAGTTCTTATCCGGTGCCGACCTACGAGGCGCTGAAGGGCGTGATGAAATCGGTGTATTGGAAGCCGACGATCATCTGGATCGTCAAACGGGTGCGCATTTTGAACCCGATCCGCATGGAGAGCAAAGGCGTCAAACCGCTGAAGATGGCGGAGGGCGGCAACACGCTGGCTTATTACAGTTATCTGGAGGATCCTGCGTATCAGGTGGAGGTGAAATTCATCTGGAATCTGCATCGCGGCGAGTACGAGGCCGACCGCATCGAAGGCAAGCATTACACGATCGCGGCGGACATGATCCGGAAGGGCGGAAGACGGGATATTTTTCTCGGTACGCGCGAATGCCAGGCGTCGGTCGAGCCGTGCGTATTCGGCGAGGGCGAAGGGTACTACGACCATTCCGGCAAGCGGGAGTTCGGCATCATGTTTCACGGCTTCAGTTATCCGGACGAGACCGGCATCGACGAGCTTCGGACGCGGTTCTGGAAACCGAGCATGGTCGACGGCGTTATCGAATTTCCCCGACCGGAGGACTGCACGATGACTCGGTTCATCCGTCCGATGAAAGCGGTCCCGCTGAACGGTTCCCCCCTGAAAAAGGAGGCGTTATGAGCTGGCTGGACAAACTGGTCGAAACCTACGATCTGAACGTCGGGACCGGAGGGCTGATCCCGCCGTTTCATACGGAATTCAACGCGCAGGTCGTCGTGACCTTGAACGAAGCCGGAGATTTCGTCGATGCACGAATGATTTCGGAAAAGAAGGATCGGGCCACCATCATTCCGTGTACGGAGGAGTCCGCCGCAAGGACTTCCGGGCGGGTCGCCCATCCGTTGTTCGATTCGCTGATGTACGTTGCCGGCGATCTTGCCGACGAGCGGCTTCTGGCGCGTTTGCCGGAAAAGGACCGGAGCAAGCGGCTTCGGGTTTTCCGGGAATGCTTCGAACTGTACATCCGGCAGCTGCAGGCGTGGTGCGCCTCGGCATACGCCGACGGGTATGTGCAAACGGTTCTGACCTATCTGTCGCAGCGCCGGTTGTGCGAAGACCTCATAAAAAAAAGCATTCTTCCCGTGGACGAGAATGGTGCGCTTTTTGCGGAGAAGCCGAAGGAGGCCGCAAATCCAGCGGAAGCCGAACTCCGGGCTCGAACCGCGCCGATTTTTTCCGCGGTGACCGGAGATCTGTCCAAAACGGTGGTCCTCTTCGAAATCGAGCGGCGGAACTTGCCGACGGTCCAGCTTTGGAAATCTCCGGAAGTCCGGACCGCATGGCAGAATTATGCGCTTGCGGAAGCCGGGAAAAATGCCCCGCGCGGATTCTGCCAGACGCTCGGAAGAGAGAGCCCGCTGGCGGAATTGCATCCGAAACGCATCTGCAACCCGGGAGATAACGCCAAGCTCATTTCCGGCAACGATACGGCAAATTTCACCTATCGGGGACGGTTCGAAAAGGTGTTGGATGCGTCCGGGATCAGCATCGAGGCCAGCCAGAAGGCGCATTCCGCGCTCCGCTGGCTGCTGGCGAAACAGGGGTGTCACGAGGGCAGTCAATACATGGTTGCCTGGGCGGTCGATCCCGCGCCGGAAGTGCCCGATCCGCTGAAGGATACCGCCGATCTGCTGGCGGACGACCCGTTCAATGCCATGCCGGACGAAGCGCCGATCATGCCGGACACCGCAGAGGCGGCGGCTGCCGCGCTGAACAAACTGATCGCCGGGTATGCGGCGAAATTGAATGCCAAGGGGCTTTGTTTCATGGTGATCGATGCGGCAACGCCGGGAACGCTGGCCGTGAAGATCTTTCGCGATCTGGAAGGTTCCCGCTATTTGGAGAACATTCGCCATTGGCATTCATCCTGCGCGTGGAAGCAGGAGTTCAGCAAGGAGAAGCGGTTTTACGGCGCTCCCGCTCCCCGCGACATCGTCCGGGCGGCATACGGCGAAATGAAGCTCGACGATCCTCGCCTGAAAAGCACCGTGAGCCGGCTTCTGCCGTGCATTTTGGACGGTGCGTCCATTCCGCGGGACATCGCCGACTGCGTGATTCGCCGAGCCTCGCATTTCGAGGCGGTCGAACCGTGGGAGTTCCGTAAGAATCTGGCGATCGCCTGTTCGATTTATCGTTACAACAACCAAACAAGGAGGCAATACACCATGTCGTTGGATCCAACCATTTCCTCGCGAGATTATCTCTACGGACGCCTGCTGGCGGTCGCGGATTATCTGGAGTATTCCGCGCTGACCGCAAACGAGACCAGCCGTCCGACCAATGCCGTGCGTCTTATGGCGCGCTTTGCGGAGCGGCCGTATTCGACCTGGCGCAATCTGAGCATGGCGCTGACGCCGTACAAAGTGCGTTTGACCGCCAATCGTCCGGGACTGATGGTCAAACTGGAGTCTTTGCTGGGCGAGATCCATCAACTGTTCACGGTTGCGGATTACGAAAACGACCGCCCGCTCTCGGGCGAATATCTGCTGGGTTATTATTGCCAGAAGCAGGACTTTTTCACCAAGACAAAAGAAGCATCGGAAGATTCCGAAAATAATTAACCAAACAGGAAAGGAAAAAAACATGTCGCTCACCCGCAAAATCGATTTCGCCGTCGTCTTCAGCGTCAGCCACGCCAATCCGAACGGCGATCCGTTGAACGGCAACCGCCCGCGCACGACCTACGAGGGGTACGGCGAAGTTTCCGACGTCTGCCTGAAACGCAAACTCCGCGATCGGCTGCAGGATGCCGGAGAGGCGATCTTCGTGCAGTCCGACGATCGGAAGACCGACGGTTTTGTCACTCTGAAGCAGCGCGCCGACGCGATGCTGAAGAATATCAAGGACAAGGATACATATGCTCGGACCGCTTGTGAGACATGGTTCGATGTTCGGGCGTTCGGGCAAGTCTTTGCATTCAAAAAGGGCGGCAAGGACGAGGGGGCGGATGCGGTTTCCTGCGGGATCCGGGGCCCGGTGACCGTCCAGTCGGCATTTTCCCTGAAACCGGTGGATGTCGCCAGCGTCCAGATCACCAAAAGCGTCAGCAACGAGGGGGACGGCACGAAACGTTCCGCCGATACCATGGGGATGAAGCACCGGGTGGATTCCGGCGTGTACTGTTTCTTCGGCGCGATGAGTCCGCAACTGGCCGAGAAGACCGGGTTTTCCGACGAGGACGCGGCCAAGATCAAGGCGCTGCTGCCGAAGCTGTTCGAGAACGACGCATCGTCCGCCCGCCCGGACGGCAGCATGCGCGTGCTGAAGGTCGTCTGGTGGGAGCATGACTGCGCCAATGGCCGTTGCTCTTCGGCCCGCGTCCATGATTCGCTGAAGGTGAACGACGACGGCACGATTGAAGTCGCGCCGCAGGAGGGGATCCGGACCGAAGTGCTGGAAGGTTTCTGACGGGCGCGCGTCATGGGCGAATATCCCGAAGATGAGGCGATCCCGCTTTCCGCGATCCAGCATTTTGCGTTCTGCGAGCGCCAATGCTATTTGATCCACGCAGAACAGCAGTGGAGCGAAAACTACGCTACGCTTTCGGGCCGCTTCGCCCATGAACGGGTCGATTTGGAGAAAACCAGTTACACCGCGGACGGGATCCGACAGGTGCGGTCGCTCCCGTTGTTTTCCCGCCGATACGGCTTGAGCGGCCGTGCCGATCTGGTCGAATTCGACGATCGGCACGGCAAGGTCTATCCGGTCGAGTACAAACTGGGCGCGCCGAAGAGCGGCGACTGCGATGCCGTCCAACTGTGCGCACAGGCCTTTTGTCTCGAAGAGATGCTCGGCGTGCAGATCCCCGACGGCGCGGTGTATTATCACCGTATCCGCCGCCGGGAATTTTTTGCACTCTCGGCGGAATTGCGCACGGATACGGAAGAGCGGATACGTCGGACACACCTGCTTCTGCGCCGGGAACTGCCGCCCGCGGCGGTCTGGGACAAAAAACACTGTGAAAACTGCTCGCTGCGCGAGTGCTGTTTTCCCCGGCTGAAGAATCTGCCGACGCCGGAAACATACCTTCGGCAGCGGCTTCGGGAAGAGGATCTGTTATGAAAAAACTGCTGAATGTCCTGTACGTTTCTACGCAGGGAACGTATCTCTCGCTGGAGGGGGAAACGGTCGTGGTGTCGCAGCAGGGGGAGAAGAAGGCGCAGTTCCCTCTGCTGAATCTGCAGGGGATCATCTGCTTCGGCAATGTTCTCTGTTCTCCGTTTCTGCTCGGCGCCTGCGCGGAACACGGGATCGCGGTTTCGTTTTTGACCGCGAACGGGCGTTTCCTCGCTCGGATCCAGGGCGGCGTTTGCGGCAATGTCCTGCTGCGGCGGGCGCAGATGCTGCGGGCGGAAGACCCGTCCGGCGGAGCATTGCTCGCGGGGCTTTTTCTGATGGCGAAGATCCTGAATTCGCGGACCGTTCTGCAGCGTTTCCTGCGCGACCATGGAAACATTTTGAATGACGCGGAAAAAGCGGATTTCGATCGTACCCTCGCGGTGATGCAGTCCGTCGGGCGGACGATCGGCGGAGAAATCATGAACCGGACTCCGGCGGATTCGGCGGGAAGAATGGGCAGGGAGGGCAATATAGCCAATCTGTATTTCGGCTGTTTTCCGCATCTGATCGTGCAGCAGAAAGCCGAATTCCCGTTTCCCGGCCGCAGCAAACGTCCGCCTCTGGACCGGGTCAACGCCATGTTGTCGTTCGCCTATACGCTTTTGGCGCATGATTGTGCCGCCGCGCTGGAAACGGTGGGACTGGATCCCGCAGTGGGTTTTCTGCATGCGCTGCGGCCGGGACGGGATTCGCTGGCGTTGGATCTGATGGAGGAATTCCGTGCGTATCTGGCCGACCGGCTGGTGTTGTCGCTGATCAATCTCAAACAAGTGAACGCCCGGGATTTCGAAGTGACGGCGACCGGGGCGGTGCGGATGAACGAGACTTCGCGCAAACTGCTGATCCATGCATGGCAGGAGCGCAAACAGGAGATCATGCTTCATCCATATTTGAACGAGAAAATACCGCAGGGGATGCTTCCTCATGTTCAGGCGCTGCTGCTGGCACGTTATTTGCGCGGCGACATCGAGATGTATCCGCCGTTTCTTTGCAGATGAGGGTGCGGTCATGCTGATCATTGTAAGTTATGATGTTGCGACATCGACGGAAGATGGTGAAAAACGGTTGCGGCATGTGGCGAAGATTTGTCAAAAATACGGCCAGCGGGTGCAGAATTCGGTCTTTGAGTGCCAGGTGGAGGCCGTGCAGCTGCTTGGCTTGCGGGCGGAATTATTGAAAGCAATGAATGCGGAACACGACAGTCTGCGTTTTTATTTTCTCGGCAATCGGTATGATGCGAAAGTCGAGCATTACGGGGTCGGCGACAGTCGGGATTTGCGAAAAGACACGCTGATGGTCTGAGCCGATGCGCGAACCGGCGGCGGTATGATATGTGCGCTCGGAGTTCGCGAAAACCGCAATATGTTCATTATAAAATATCTATGATGCATCCTTCGGGGATTCTTCGGGCTCTTTGACAATTGAAGAACCAGTTTCGCGGGAATCTTTGATTTGCGTTTTGCGAATCAGTGTGTTATATTAAAAGCGTTGGGCTCCCCGCGAGCCCATGTATTGAAACCTGCTGGCCGCCGGAGCCTGTGCGGCGCTCGTGGTTGGGCTCCCCGCGAGCCCATGTATTGAAACGACAGCCAGATGCGGAAGGTCCGCGCCGTCACGGTTGGGCTCCCCGCGAGCCCATGTATTGAAACAGCGAGTAGAAGTCCAGCGCGACCGTGCCGCGATGTTGGGCTCCCCGCGAGCCCATGTATTGAAACATCGACGCGGCGGGCTTCCGGAACTGGCTCGCCGTTGGGCTCCCCGCGAGCCCATGTATTGAAACTGGTTATCGTCGCG
>JAFTDL010000087.1 GCA_017454215.1 Lentisphaeria bacterium
AGCTGTTCCCGCCAGGCGAGGACGGCGAGAAGGATGAGCCAGGCCAGAAGAAATATGAAGAAACTGTCGGCGTAGGAGATCTCGATCATTTTTTCACCTCGGCGGGAGGCCAGATGACGATCAATGCCGTACACCCGGGGGCTTTCACTCCGGAAGCGGCGTTCAGGGCCAGTTTATCCAGTTGCGGATCGCCGCAGGACTGCCGCAGCGTTACGCCGGAAACGCTGCCGTAGGAGGTGATATCGACGACCGAAGGTTTCGCCGCACCGGCATCGGGAGCAAGGGAGAACGCCGGAGCGGTCACGGGGGAACCGTTCTGGTCGAGGATCCGGACCTTGCGGACGGCTTGCGGCGCGGGAGGCGCGGACGCGGCGGGTTCCGGCAGCGGGGTGAATCTCGCGGCCGCCACGGGAACGGGAGAAAAGGACGGGAGCGACGCGGAGGAGCGGAGGAGGTTGCTCCGGTAACGGCGGATCTCGACGGCGGCGGGAGGGGATTCCGGCAGATAGACGGAATATCCCGACTTCGATGTGCTTCTGGCGATGCGGCCGGGATCGTGGAGCGTTATCCATTGCATGAGGCGCCGCTGTTCCTTTTGCGGCAGGGCGGCGAGATTGAGCATTTCGACTCCGGAGGCGTCCTGTTTCTGTTTGGCGGCCGGGGTCTGGTAGCGGAAGATCAGCAGGGTGCAGTGGGCGGAAACGGCGCACAGAAATGCCAGCAGCGCGGCGGCCGCAGCGCTGGTCCGGGGTCTGGTGAAACGCCATCTGCGCATAAAAAGGACCTCACTGTTCGAAACGCGTTTCGCGTTTGGCATCGGGAGGCGCCAGCGCGATGAAACTTGAGATATCCGCCTCTTCGGCCGCGGCCATCACCCGGGTGACGGTCTCGAAGGGGACCCGTCTGTCGGCGCAGATGATGACGCTGGCGCGGCTGCCGGTGTCCTTGAGTTTGAAAAAGTGCTGTCGGAGCATGTCCGCGGACATGAGTTTGTCCTGAAAGAAGAGCTGGCAGGGCTTGCCGGGACTTTCGGGCGGGGCGATGGTGACGACGAAGCGTTCCACGCTGGCGACGCTGGGAGCCTGCATGCGGGGGAGTTCCACGCCGATGCCCGAAACGCGCACGAAGGATCCCGACAGGGCGAAGAAAAGCAGAATGAGGAACAGCACGTCGATGAGCGCGGTCAGCTCCGGCCAGCCCGATTTGGGCTTGAGCGTGGGGGCGTAGCGCCGCGCGAAGCGCTTTTCACCGTGCCGCATGGTCACTTGTCGCCTCCCGGAGCGTTTTCCCTGCGGCGGCGCTCGAAGAACGAAGTGATCTCGAGGGCGGCCTTTTCCATGTCCAGCGTGATGGAGTTGACCCGCGAAAGCAGATAATTGTACCCGATGCAGCACGGAATGGCGGCGGCGAGACCGGCGGCGGTGGTGATGAGGGCCATGGTGACGGCTCCGGCGATGGCCGAAGACGACAGGTATTCACTGATGCGCACGGCTTCGAAGGCCCGGATCAGACCGATGACGGTGCCGAAAAAGCCGATGAGGGGCAGCACGAATCCCATGGTGGCCAGAAAATTGAGGCTCGACTCCAGCTTGGGGATCTCTTCCAGCGCGGCCTCGTCGATGGCCGAAGAGATGTCCTCGTCGCCGCGCTGGTAGGCGATGATGGCCGCGCCGAGAAGTTTCGCCGCGGGGCCGGGAGTGTTGTCGCAGAGGGTGATGGCCTCGACGAAACCGTCGCGTTTGAGCACGTTGAAGAGACCGCGGAGAAGTTCCCGCACGTTGATCTCCTCGCGGTGGAACTGGAAGGTCTTTCTCAGAAAAACGAACAGGGTCATGACACTGCAGATCAGAATGATCCACATCACGGGCCCTCCCTCGCGGATCAGGCGGAGAAGAAGCATTATTTCAAATCCTTTCTTTGTGATTTCAGCCGGTTGTAGGAGTCGCGCAGTTCCCTGCGCAGGGCGGTGAAGTCCTCTCCGGTTCCGGGGAGGGCGAGATCTTCGTAGAGTTTTATCAGGCGGAGGGCGCGGACGAGCCGTTCCGGACGGGGCCTCTTGAGGGAAATGCGGGCCCCGGCGTAGGCCGCCCGGGCGCACCATACCGGATCGGGCGAAACGTTGTCGCTCCTGAGCAGAGACGCGAAGTAGAGGGTCTTCTCATACAGATCGACGGCCTGAACGTCTTTTTTCATCAGTTCGCAGCAGACGGCGGCCTTGCAGAGGCTCTGGAGACGCAGAGCGGGCAGTTTCGCCTCGGCGGCCAGTTTCAGATAGCGGGCGCGGGCGTCTTCGATGAGTTTTCTGTCGAGGTCGTTGTCCGAAAAGAGGGTCCGGGAACAGTCGGCGATGCGGCCCGAGACGATCTCCCCGAAGAGACCCGCGGAACGGAGTTTTTCCGCCCGGCGGAAGAAATCGAGGGCCTGGGTCGTTTCGCCCATGTCCGCGAGGATGTCGCCGCAGAGAAAGCAGAGTTCCGGGGCCTGAGCCGCGTCCGGATAGGTCTTCAGGGCGTCCTGAGCGGTCTGCAGGGCGCGGGCGGCTTTGCCCGAGGCCCGCAGGATCCTGGCCGTCATCAGAGAAAAGGCCGGATCCATTCCGGGATCGGGAGAAGCGCCCTTACGCTCCAGCAGCGAAAGAGCCTTGTCGGCCGAACCGGTGCGGAAAAGATGGTCGGCCAGCTGGAGTTTCGCCGCCTTGTATTCCTGAGAAGAGGGATGTTTCCCGGCCAGCAGGGTCAGGCATTTTCCGGCGGTGGCGCCGCTGCCCGCGAGACAGTCGGCGCGGAGAGCGAGGAAGAGGGCCGCGGCGGCATTGGCGTCCGCGGGAAATTTTTGAGCGAAATCCAGATACTCGGCGGAAGCGGCCTCCACGCGGCCCAGTTCTTCGGCGATGCGGGCCGCGGCGAAGTGAGCCGCGGGCGAGAAGGCGCCGCGGGGAGCCTGCTTGAGATACTCCAGATAGAGGGCGCGGGCGCGGGGCAGATCGCGTTCCTTTTCGGAGAGCAGGGCCAGCTGGTAGCGGCCGAAATTGGCGTGCTCGGGGACCGCGGCCCCGAGAAGTTCCTGCGCCACTTTTTTTGCCTTGCCGTACTGTTTGGACTCCATCAGCAGCGAAAGAAGCGCGGTGCGGGCGTCTTCGGCGAGTTTGCCGCCCTGAAGAATGACCTGATCGAGCAATTTTTCCGCGTCGGCATAATTTTTGTTGCGCAGATGGAATTCGGCAAACAGCAGTTCGGAGCGCTGTTTCTGTTCGGGCGAGACGGAGTGGTCGATCAGGTAGCCGAACATTTTTTTCGCCTCGTCGGCGAGACCGCCCTTTTCGGCGGCGGCAGCGGCGTCGGCGGCGGCAGCGCGGCGTTCATCCAGCAGATTTTCCCGGTCCTTCATGACTTCGCCGAAAAGACCGACGGCCTCCCTGTATTTGCCCGAAGCGGCCAGCAGCCGCCCGCCCTGAATGAGCAGAAGGGCTTTGGCCGTGGAGTCGGGGAAAGCCCTGCAGTAGCGTCTTACCGTCTCCACCGCCGCGCCGGGATCGCTGCGCGACTGCAGATTGAACAGACGGTACATGACGTCTTTGCGTCGGGCGTCGTCCGGCGCGAAATCGAAAGCGTCGCGCAGACAGATCTCCGCCAGTTCCTGATCGCCGTTTTTCAGGGCGAGGACGGAGCCGCCGCTGCAGATCTCGTAGAGCAGCGGATCGGGGCGGGGGTCGCCGGCGGACTTGCGCTTCTGCAGCCAGCGGGCCTTGAAACCGGCGGCGTCCTGCGCCCGGACGAGCCGGAGCAGTTCCAGTTTGTCCGCATCGTCGCCGGGAGGAAAGTCCTTGAGCAGGGCGGCGGCATCGTCCGTGCGGCCCTGACGGATGAGCGTGCAGATCCTGCCGTAGTGCCCTTTTCTTGCGTACTCCGGCGAGGAGAGTTTCTCCAGTTCGGCAAAGTGCCTGAAGGCCTCCTGATAGTTGCCCGAGGCGAGATTCGCGGCGGCCAGCCGGTAGACGGCTTCGGGCTTGTCCGGACCGTTGCGCTTTGCGGCGCGCTCGAACCGGCGGATGGCTTCGGTGAAATTGCCGTCCGCGGCCAGCACCATGCCCGAGAGAATGTCCGCAGGACGGTCCGGACAGCGTTTTTTCAGTTCCGTCAGAACGCCGTAGGCCGACGAGACGCTGCCCAGTTCGAGATAGGTGCGGCACAGCTGTTCCGCGCCTCTTTCCCACAGGGGACTGGCCAGCAGCACGAGGGCCTTGCGGTAGAAGCGCTCCGCGGCGTGAAAGTCGCCGCGGGCAAAGGCCCGGTCACCCAGCTGCAGGTCTTCGCTGCCGGCCGGCGTTTCGGCGTAAAGGGCGTTCGGCACCGAGAGTGCGATCCCGATTCCGAAAACGGCGGCGGCGAGACCGGGGATGATTCCGGACAAAAATTTCACTTTTCCGCTACTCCGCGGCGGGGGCCGGTTCCGCGGGGGCCTTGTCGCGGGCGAGGGTCTCGCGGATACGGTCGGTGAGTTTCTGCTGCAGTTCGGGACTGGCGGCCAGGACCGCTTTGGTCTGATCGCGGCCCTGTCCCAGCTGTTCGCCCTCGAAGCTGAACCACGATCCCCGCTTCTCCAGGAGTCCCAGATTGGTGGCCACGTCGAGGATCGAACCGACCTTGGAGATGCCTTCGTTGTACATGATGTCGAACTCCGCCACTTTGAACGGAGGCGCCATCTTGTTCTTGATGACCTTGACCCGGGCCCGGTTGCCCAGAACTTCGTCGCCCACCTTGATGACCGAGGTCTTGCGGATGTCCATGCGGATCGACGCGTAGAACTTGAGGGCGTTTCCGCCGGGGGTCGTCTCGGGATTGCCGTACATCACGCCGATCTTTTCGCGGATCTGATTCGTGAAGATGACGCAGGTGCGGCTGCGGCTGGCCGCGCCGGTGATCTTGCGCAGCGCCTGCGACATGAGCCGGGCCTGAAGTCCCACGTGGGAATCGCCCATCTGTCCTTCGATCTCCGCCCGGGGCACCAGCGCGGCCACGGAGTCCACCACCAGCACGTCGATGGCGTTGCTCCGCACGAGGGTGTCCACGATGTTGAGCGCATCTTCGCCGCAGTCCGGCTGCGAGATGAGCAAGTTGTCGATATCCACGCCGATCTTGGCCGCGTAACCGGGATCGATGGCGTGTTCGGCGTCGATGATGGCGCACTTGCCGCCCTTGGCCTGAGCGTTGGCGATGACGTGCAGGCACAGCGTCGTCTTGCCGCTGGATTCAGGTCCGAAGATCTCGATGATGCGTCCGGCGGGCAGTCCGCCGATGCCCAGCGCCAGATCCAGCGCGAGACTCCCGGTGCTGATGACCGGCACGTCGACACAGGCGTCGGTGGCCCCGAGGCGCATGATCGCGCCCTTGCCGAATTCCTTCTCGATCTGGTTGATCGCTATCTGAAGACTTTTTTCCTTGTCGAAGACGGGCATTTCCTTTTCTGCCATGATGATTCCTCCGGTGGATGGGGTTTTAGATGTCGAGGTCCTTGACGTTGGCGGCGTGCTTTTCGATGTATTCGCGGCGCGGATCAACGGCGTCGCCCATGAGCAGATTGAATATCTGATCGGCCTGAATGGCGTCCTCGAGGGTGACTTTGATCATGGACCGGGTCTCCGGATCCATGGTGGTCTCCCAGAGCTGGGTGGCGTTCATTTCACCGAGACCTTTGTAGCGCTGGATGCGCATGCCGCCGCCGTTCTGCCCGCTCTTGCGGATGGCCGAGAAAAGGTCGGCCAGACTGGTCACGGGCTGTTTCTCGGCCCTTTCGCTTTCGGAGAAGGAGATATTGTACAGCACCTCCTTGCCGGAGAAGATCTGCGACGGCGTCAGACCGACGGTTTTGAGATCGGCGACGAGCCGGGTGCTTTCCGCGGCTTCGAAGATGGAGACGGCGTCGATCCTGCGCCGGACTTCGGCCCGGCGTTCGGCGGCTTCGGCTTCGGTGGCGGCCTGCGCCGGGTCGGGCAGAACTTTGCGCAGACGCTCTTCGGCCGCCGAGGTCAGGGCCGCCTGTTCTTCGGCCGAGTAGCAGAAACTGCTCGCCGTGGTGCCGTCGGCCTCGCGGATCGACACGAAACTCACCGGACAGCTGCCGTCATCCTTCACGGCGGCAAAGTAGTCGCCCGGTTCGATGCCCTCGCGGTGCAGTCCCGAAGCGATGGACGCGGCCCGGTTGTAGAGGGAAATGAGCTGTTTCACCTCTTCGATCGGCAGCTCCCGGCCGTCGGGAGCGGCGGCGCGGAGATCCTCCATGCCCAGCTCGATGAGCAGGCGGTTGAGCTGATCTTCGGTGTCGATGTAGCGGCTGTACTTCTTGCCCTTGGTGACCTTGAAAAGCGGCGGCTTGGCGATGTAGACGTAACCGGCCTCGATCAGCGGCCGCATCTGGCGGAAGAAGAAGGTCAGCAGCAGCGTCCTGATGTGGGAGCCGTCCACATCGGCATCGGTCATGATGACCACCCGGTGGTAGCGGGCCTTGCTGATGTCGACCTCCTCGCCGAAGCCGCATCCCACGGCGTAGATACGCGACTGGATCTCCTTGTTGTCGAGAATGCGGTCGAGACGCACCTTTTCCACATTGAGCAGTTTGCCGCGGATGGGCAGGATCGCCTGGATCTTGCTGTCGCGTCCGGATTTCGCCGACCCGCCGGCGGAATCGCCCTCGACGATGTAGAGTTCGGTCTTGGAGGGATCCCGGTTGGAGCAGTCGGCCAGTTTTCCCGGCAGTCCGATGCCGTCGAGCGCGCCTTTGCGGCGGACCGTTTCCTTGGCCTTGCGCGCGGCCTCCCTCGCCCGGGCGGCCAGCATGGCGTTGCTGCCGATCTCGCGGGCGATCTGGGGGTTCTCTTCGAGGTACGCGCCCAGTTCCTCGTTGATGACCGATTCCACGATCCCGCGGACTTCGGAGTTGCCCAGTTTGGTCTTGGTCTGGCCCTCGAACTGCG
>JAFTDL010000088.1 GCA_017454215.1 Lentisphaeria bacterium
CTCATCGAGAACAGCCTCTGCAACTTCGTCATCTACAACGACGAGCCCATCGAGATCACCCTGCCGACCTTCATCGAGAAGGAGATCGTCGAGACCGAGCCCGGCGTCCGCGGCGACACGGCCACCAACGTGACCAAGCCGGCCAAGATCGACACCCGCACCGGAGCTTACGCCGAGCGCGTCAGCAAGGCGTGACGCAGTGGATACCCGGACGCTTCTGAAAAATCTCCGCACCCGTTCCGCGCTTCTGCGGGCGGTGCGGGATTTTTTTTATGAAAGGGAGTTCATCGAGGTCGAGACTCCCGTCAAGATCCCCGCGCCCGCGCCGGAGGAGTACATCGAATCCGTCACGGCGGGGCAGGGGGAGTTTCTGCGCACGAGCCCCGAACTTGCCATGAAGGAACTGCTCTCGCTGGGCGTCGGGAAGATGTTCCAGATCGGCAGCGCCTTCCGCGCCGGGGAGTTCGGGCGCAAACACCGCGAAGAATTCACCATCCTCGAATACTATGCCGCCGACTGGGATTACCGGCGTCTTGCCGCGTTCACGGCCGAAATGTTTGCCCGCGCCGCCGAAGCCGTGACGGGCGGCAGCGTCGTCCGGCGCGGCGGACGGGAGTTCGACCTGAGAAACGTCGAATCCATCACCGTCGACGAAGCCTTCCGCAGGTACGCGGGCGTCTCCGCCTTCGACGCGGACAGGAACGACACGTTCGACGAACTGATGGTCCTCAGGATCGAGCCCGAACTGGGGCGGAACGGGATCACCTTTCTGTGCGACTATCCCGCCGCCCGCGCGTCGCTTTCGCGCCTTTCCGCTTCCGATCCCCGGGTAGCGGAGCGCTGGGAGGTCTACGCGGACGGCATGGAGCTGGGCAATGCCTTCGGCGAACTGACCGATGGCGCCGAGCAGCGCCGCCGCTTTGCCGCGGCGCAGGCCTTCCGCCGTGCGCACGGCATGCTCGAGTATCCCGAACCGGAAGCCTTCTACCGGGCCCTCGACCGGGGACTGCCCGACTCCAGCGGGTGCGCCGTGGGCTTCGACCGTCTGGTCATGCTGCTCACGGACGCCTGCGATATCTCCCTCGTGCGCTTCTGCTGAGGCTCCGGGCCCGGAGCGGCGGACGGGAGTTTTCGACCTCGATGGCATCGGGCCGAAATTCGATGGTCCGTGACGGAGTTTCCTGTTCGGAACGGGAGGATCGTTCACGCGGTTCCGTGATTCACGCCGGTGTGCAGGATGCGGGTTTTCCGGACGGCCGGTCCCTGATGTTGCGGCGCATCCGCCGCTACCGGAACTTCCGGCAGGTCCCCGGACAGGACAGCAGTCCGCGGTGAGTGCCGGGCATGCCGATTCCGTCCGGAAATGCGGACGTCACAGTTTTTTGCCGCAGTGGGGGCAGTAGGAAGGTTTCTCTTTTTCTTCGCCGTCTCCGGCATCGCCGCTCAGCCCTCGAACTCCAGACTGAAGTGCAGAAGCGAGCGGTCGTTCTCGAGCTCGTTCAGAAATTGCAGCGTGTACAGCGTTTCGTCCGGCCTGCGGGCGACTTCGATTTCGATGAACGAGTAGAAGGGCGTGTTCACGTAGTACAGGTCTCCCCTGTGGAGACTGCGGACAGCCAGATGCTTCACCCCCGGTCCCAGCACACTTCCGAGCGGGATCCAGCAGGAACGTTCTCCCTGCAGAACGAACTCCTCGCGGGCGGTCTCTTCTGCCTTGAAGCCGTTTCTGCCGAGATAGCCGACGCGGTCGTAACGGCCTCCGGTCATTTCGAGAAGTTCGAAGCGGTTGTCGTAAAGATCCGCAATCATGGAACCCTCGTAGGGAACGGGCAGATCAGCCACGGAAAGACGGATGTACCACTCCGGCGCCTTGCCCGCGCCGCGGCGGAGTCTGCGCTGTTCTTCGACATAGGCCAGATGCGCCTTGCCCGCGGGAGACAATTCAGGGTAGGGGGCCTCGTAACGCGCAAGATCGGCTTTGCCGAAGACCAGTGCGGCGATGCCCAGCGGCGGCAGCGTGAAGGCGCGTCCGTCGAAGGGCAGGGCTCTGCCCGGCGTATGGACGTCCGGCATGCACAGAAAACGCTCCCGGCTGTCGGGAATGCCCGCCTTGACCGTATCCACGTCGGGATCGACGGTGACACTTTCGCCGGAAAAGTTGGCGAAGATGCATACGGCGCGGTCGTCGGAAACCATGAGGTAATGGGCGATCCCGGGCGTCCGGACAAAGACGCCCCGGGTGTTGTAGTCGCAGAAAACGCGCAAGTCCTTTTTGCCGCGCATCAGCTGCCAGAGTTTCCACAGGGGGCGGAAGTTCGCGTCGCCCGGTCCGGGGACCGGCGGATGAGCCAGCGAGGAACTGGGGAACTGCACCCCCAGCGGCACGTGGGGGCTCTGTCCCGCGGCGGCGAGAAAAGGGATCATGACGGGCGAACTGTATTCCGGAAACGCAGCCGTCCACATGGTGCCGGGACACACCGCCGCCATGGAGTAATAGGCGTGATGCAGGGGGCTTTTGACCAGCAGTCCCCGCTCGCCTTCGCCGGAGATGTAGCCGTCGATGATCCCGCCCGTCATGCCCAGCGCGCTGAACATGGGCCCCGTGTGGCTGAAGAAAAGTCCGTCGGGTCCCGCGATGTTCCGCCGGGAGACGTTTTCGAGGTAATGCTTCCTGAAGTGGAGCCGGCCGCCCTGAAACGATTCGTCGGGCGGCGTCTGATTGTGGAATGGACCGCCGTAATCCATGTACAGGCCGTCGTAATTGCGCACGAGATACCTGTCGAACCAGTCGGCCGCCTCCTCGACGACCGAGTCCTCGTTGCCGCGGATGTACACCATGACCCGGATGTCGCGGGCGTGGGCGGATTCGATGACGTGCCGGAACTTCTCAGTATCGTAGGGCCGGCCGCCGTTCTGAACGTCGGTGCGCCAGTTTTCGTGGAGAATGAGCACCTCCGCGCCGGAACGGAAGATCATGTCCAGCGTCTCGTCATCAGGATAGCGCCGGGTGTTGTCGAAGTAGTGGTACATGGCAAGCGGCGGGTGGTGCCTGACTCGCGGCGCGGGGGCGACGACCCAGCCCCAGCGGTTGCGCCACTGCCACGGTCCGGAGAGGGGCCGCACGGGCTGTGTCTGAAAGTTCCAGCAGAGGGTCGGACTGCCGTTTTTCCACGTGACGGACGAGCGGTTGTTTGCGGCATTTCCGGCCAGCACATTGTCGCCCTCCATGACGAACTCCGCATAACAGGCAGGACCGGACTTCTGCCACAGGTTGAATCCGGCCAGCGGGAAGATGCTGTGCTCCAGAACGCAGTCTTTTCCCGGTTCCATGCCCCGGTCGGGGGCGGAGGTCTGGATCAGTGCCCCGTCCACCCTCTTCGGCCGGTAGGTGAGGGACCATCTCGTCGTATCGAAAGCCGCAAAAGACAGCGGCAGGGTCAGCTCGAAACCTGCGATCCGCTCACCGACCCGCTCCCCGAGAAAGAAGGCGTCGCAGAAGGCCGTGCCGTCGTCGAAAAGTTCGTAGCGCAGGGTCAGACGCAGACCCGGTTCGGGTGCGCCGCTTGCGTCGGCAAAGGCGAGGTCGGAATATTCCAGCATGGCCGCGCCGGTCCGCGGCGATGTCCAGCGTTCCGGAGACGACTTGCCCGGGGCAGGGAAAAGTTCCCGGCCGTTTTCAAAAGTGATCTTCAGTGACGACGGTCCGGCAAGCAGTTCGGCGCGGTCGAACTCCGCGGGCAGGCGCATTCCGGCGGGCATGCCGCCGAATGTGAAGGCGTATTCCAGCTCTCCGCAGACGATGCGGATATTTTCCTGAGCATCCATGTCGTTGTCGGACCTTTCGTTTGTTTCTTACGGCAGTTCCAGCGGGCGGACGTTGTCCAGCCGTCGGAACTGTGAACTGAATTCGGCCAGAAACTCCTCTTTCCCGGTCAGACCGTTGCGGTCGAAGACCTGTCCCAGACGGGGCAGCAGTTCCGCGACTTTTCTTTTCAGATCGGCGGGGGCGTCCGCCAGATCGCGCATCATGGTCTCGCGGTCGATGCCGACGAAGCGGCACGAAGCCAGCTGAGCGGCGTGATCGGCTTCGATCTCCAGCAGGCGGTTGACCAGCATCTGGAACTCCACCCCGAGGGCGATATACTCCCGGCTCTCCTCTTCGAGGCGGCACGATGCCGGCCATGAACGGATATTTCCGGGAACTCTGACCAGTTCGAACTCCAGCGCCCGGCGCAGCAGACGCGAGAGGTCTTCGATTTTTTTCCGCCACGGGTGCACGGCCCATTTTTCGGGATCCCCCGCCGCGACGAAAAGCGGCAGCGACATGAGCCACGGGGGATAGAGCGCGTATTTGTTTCCCGAACGCCCCCATGTGGTGTGTATGACCGTTCCGTTGAACTCGTTCCAGCCGAGAATGTTTTCCAGTCTGTCCTCATAGAAGGGCAGGATCTGCCGGAAGTGTTCGTACCATGCGCACTGCACTCCCGACGCGCCCCAGACTTCGTGTCCGGACTTGCGCAGTTTTTCCGTGCTGCCGAAGGGGCCGCGGCCCCAGTATTTCCAGTCCACGATGACCGTGCTCTGCGGGAGACTGCGCGCCGCCCCGGCGGGATCCGCTTCATGGAGCAGCATATCGCCCCAGACGAGGGGACGGAAGTTCAGTTTTTCCGCCGCGAGGCAGAGTTTTTCCACATGGGACGCGTAGAGCTGAAATTTCGTTTCGCCCCCTTCGATCCGGGCGCGGCAGAGGGGGCATTCGCCGATGTGCGCGACTTCGTCCGCCCCCAGATGGATGTATCGGGAGTTCGGAAATATTTCCCGCAGCTCGGTCATCCACGCAGCGAGGCGCTCCGCCGCTTCCGGATGGGAGGGGCAGAGCGTCAGCGTGCCGTTTTCCCTGAGATGAGCGTAGGCGTCTTCGCCGAGGAGCCACTCCAGATGTCCCTGGACTTGCATGAGGGGAATTGTTTCGAAACCGAGGAACTCCGCCAGACGGACGAGGCCCGCGGCCTCTTTTGCGGAATAGACGGGCATGCCCGCGCCCGGCCACGATTTCCAGCGCACGCGGCAGTCGAACTCCAGCACCAGCCCGTCGAAGCCGCATTGCCGGAAACAGCGCAGATACTCTTCGATCCGGTCCGGTCCGGGCACGATTCCCTTGAAATCCAGATGCAGAAAACGTTTTTTCATCTCGAAAGGGGCCTGAAAAAGCTTACTTCTCCTGTGAAAGCACCGCGTTCTGGAACCAGATGTCGCCGTCTTTTGCGACGAACAGTCCGACTCTGACCGAAGCCGCCTCCCTGCCAGGAAGGGAGGGAATGACGAATTCCTTGGTGTACTTGACCATCTCCTGCGTGACCGGAAAGTCCGCCGATTTGAGTCCGCCCGTGTAGCGGTTGTTTTTGTCGTAGAGCATGAGCTCGAGCCGCCCCGTTCCCGTGCCCTTGGCCAGAACGGAAAGCGTGAATTTGTCTCCCGCGGACGCAGGAACGGGTTTGCCGTAGATCTGCGCGCCCTTTTCGGTAAGGGCTTTGACTTCCACGGCGATGCCCCCGTTGAACTGGTGCCGGGTGACTTTGGGCTTCAGATGGGAGTTCGTGTACCACGGAAATCCCCGGCCGCCGAAACCGCTGCCCTTGAAATCCCCGCCGATATCCACTTCTGCGGCGAAGCAGGCCGGAACGGCAAACGACAAAACGAGCAGGAAAAGGATGTTTTTCATAATCTCACCTCTTTTATTTTTGGGGGATCCACCTCGGCATTGTGGGTGATCCTCAGTTTGTACAGATGACCGCTGAAGGGAACGGGTTTTGCGAACCCGGCGCCGGTCGCGGGCGAGTAGAACGCTCCGAAGATGGAGGGCGCGGTCCACGCCGGACGCAGGGCAAGCGGCATGGTCACGCCTTTGCCGTCCACCTCGAAGCGGATATGCTCGAGATCGTAGGCGACTTTGATGACGTGCCGGACATTCGGCGTCACGGCAAGCTCTGTCGGCAGCCGGGTGAGGACGTGACCGAAGCCAGTGCTCCCGGCAGCGTAGGAGCCGTAGAGCTTGCCGCCGACTATGGCAAGCCCTATGGCGGCCTGCCGGGCGAAGCCGGTGACGAAAAGGTGCTGATCCGCCGCGGAATCGGTCATGATCTCCATTTCGAGCGTGAATGCGCCGTCGGGCATGGCCGCCGCGGGCAGATGCAGATAGGTCCCGTTTCCGAATTTCAGCGCGAAGCCCTCCTTCGTCTTCACCCGTTCGGGGGACATGCGCGGCAGGTCCCGCGGCAGAACGGAGCCGTTGTGCAGCACCATTCCCCTTGAAAAGCCGCCGCCGAAAACGGCGTCGTATTCCGGGGCGGTGTCGTTGAGCAGCACGCCGCCGCCTGCCGAAACGAAATCATACCTGATGTCCGGGATCTGAAAGTCCGGCACCATGACGGCCGCGGCCTTTTTCTTCGTTTCGCTGTAGATTCGCAGCGGAGCGGTTTTGGTGATCTTCCGCGTGAAGATCGGGCCTGAACGGAAGATCTTTCCCTCCGCCGTCACGGCGAGGAGACTGTACATGGGGTCGTTCATCTTCGAGACCGCCCGTCCGTCGATGACGGCGCGTTTTGCGTTCAGCGGCGCCGGATGATCGGGCAGTTCGTCACGCAGTTCCAGTTCCAGCTGGACGCAGTCCCCCGGCTCCGTCACGGCATGACGCCGTTTCAGAAGCTCCGCAAAGGGGATCCTGACGACGGGGTTTTCTCCCACGACGCACTCGATCGCGGCGTTGGCGTGATCGTTTTTGGGAATACCGAGCATGCCCGCCGGACCCGTATGCCAGAAGTGCCCGCGCTGCGTGCCGAACCAGCCCTCTTTGTCCTGAACAAGCCGCACGGGCGAGCAGTAGGGACGGCCCCAAGGATGCCATTTGAATCTGCCGCATCCCGTCACCCGCACTTTGAAGGGCAGGAACGCCTCGTAGCGCCGGTGATTTCTGACGGTGACCCAGTGATAGTCGGCCTGACCGGACTCCTCCTTCGGCCACGCCGAGAGAGCGGTGAATTTGCCGTCCAGCACTTCGAGGGAATTCAGAACGTCCCGCCCGGAAACTTCGGCTTTTATGCGGACGGAGCCGTCCGGCTGCGGCAGGACGGCAAAGGAATACTTTTCGGGCTTCCACTGGTCGCGCAGGGGCAGACGCAGTTCTTTGGCGTTGTTGGCCGTCACCGCCGACAGCCGGGTGAAGACCGCCGGCTCCATGAAAAAGGTCCTGCCCCGATAAGTGATCTCAAGCCGCGGAATGACGGCGCGCACGCTTTTGTGCCACGCCTCGGCGTTCACCTTGTAGGTGACGGCGGTGAGTTTGTTCCGCCGGAAAGAATCCTGCGGCATTTTTTTGAGAACTTTTCCGTTTTCGTCGGTCAGGGTCAGGGTGACCTGATAAGTCCCGTCCTCGGAGGTGTCCGGAACGTTGAGCAGTTCTATGCGGTACGCCTCGCCCGCCTGGATGTTCCAGCGCACGGAGACGATCAGATCGGGGATGGTCAAATCGTCTCCCGGCATGGGCGCGGGCGGCAGACCCTTGAGAAAACGGGCGTAGAAGCGGATCAGGCGGCCGATTGTCCAGCCGTTGGTGAGCGTTGGCTGAAAACAGGTGTTTTCATTGACTTCGTTCCATTCGGCCAGAGAGATGACATCCGGGTTGTAGAGCAGCTGGGTGTCGATCTGGCGGCGCAGCACCGAGGTGCCGCATTCGGCCTGAACGACGCCGTTGTCGATGTCGCCGACGTAGCCGTGATCGAGGGTGAAACCCAGCAGTTTGCCTTTGTATTTGGGGTCGGAGTACACTTTGGCGAAAAGCGGCGCCAGGTATTTTTCATCCAGTTCCGGACGGAACACTTTGCCCAGCACGTCGTCGCCCTTGAGGTTGCGGGTATAGAAACAGTTGGTGAAGTTGAAGCCGTCGTAAAGATCCAGTTTTTCCCGCAGGACCGACTCCGTCTTTTTCAGCGTTTCCGGGGAGAGTTTCCCCGTGTTGTTGAATTCGCCGTAGACGTTGAGCCACAGCGGAGAAAACAGCAGGATGCGGGAGTCGAGACCGTCCTTTTCAAGGTGTGCCCTCAAGTTGCGCACGCCGGAGTCCGTACAGCTGCCGTAGCAGAAAAGGGGGATCCTGCCGTCGATGCGCAGGACTTTCCTGCCTGCGAGATTTTCGCGGATGTGCCGCACGAAACGCTGATACTCCTTCTCCGACGCCGGTGTTTTACGGTCGAATTCACTGCGTCTCCAGCCGAGACCGCCCATGACGTCGAGACCCGAGAAATCCGCCTTTTGGAAACTGTTGATGACGTCGCGGTTGAAACTGGCGTAGGCGTTGCCCAGCACCGTCACTCCGGCGATCTCGTATTTCCGCAGGATATCCGCTTCCTTCTTCCATGACTTGCCCCGCATCGAGGAAGAGCGCCACAGGGAGTTGACGAAAAGCGGCCGGTCATACCACTCGTCCCGGTAGTTGCTCCCCAGATCGTAGGGCTGGAACCGGGCGTAGATGAGCGTGTGCGGCGTCCGCCGCGGCCGGGGGCCGACCTTGAGGGGAGATGTGTATTCCTCTCTCGTCACATCCGCGCTCTGCGCACAGAAGGAGAGCGCCAGCAGGGCTGAGGCGAGAAAAATCCCCCGTCTCATAGAACGGCGGCCTTTTCATAGTCGCCGTTGTCGCCGCATTTCGTCATGTCGGCCGGCGACTGTACATTGCCCGCGAGGGTCAGCACGTTGACGCGGCCGTTGTGGCGGTAGTCGATCATGCGTCCGCTGGTGCTGTTGACCGGCCTGTCCGGCTTGACGTAGGCGTCGCTGGAGCCGTCGTAACTGGGCGCGCCCACGCCGTCGAGGATGTGCGGGACCCGCGAGGGTTTTTTGTAATCTCCGGCCCGGCGCGGACGGCCCACGGCCGCCGTGGGGAAGAAGATGCTCCACGTGGCCTGCCGCAGCATGGTGTAACTGCGCATGGCCAGCGATACGCTTCCCCCGGCGTTGTAATACTGTTTCGTTTCATCGGCGACGGCGGGACAGCGCAGCGCGGGGGGCACCTCCGTGTTGATGTTGACATAGCCCGTCTTCTTTGAGATCAGGGCGCTGAAATAACTGTCGGGCTGGTGCCATTTGGTGTGGGGCGTTCCCGCGTACAGCGACGGATCGGCCTTGGTCATGCCCTCGTAGGGCGGCAGATAGTCGTCGAAGGAAGCGCTGTACGCGACGACGGTGAGGGACTGCTGCTTGAGATTGTTGACGCACGAGGCGGCCTTGGCCCGGTCGCGGGCTTGCTGCAGGGCGGGGAGCAGCATCGCGGCCAGAATGGCGATGATGGCGATGACCACGAGGAGCTCGATCAAGGTAAAACTTCTCTTTCTCCGATTTTCTTTCTGTGGACGCATGATGATTTTTCCTTTCTTTGCCGGGTCAACACGAAACGGCTGACTTTTTTCTGTTCGGTGCGCATGTCGCTCTTGTTTTCAGATCCATGTCGATTTCAAGCAGGCCCGGTCTGGCGCCGTCGAAGAGCCTGTCGAGGAGGGAAGAAGCGATCCTTTCCGCCGGAGCGCCGCAGGTGGTGAGCGGCGGAATGAAATACGCAGCGGGCGGAATGTCGTCGAATCCCGTCACGGAAAGGTCCTCCGGGACCCTGATGCCCGACGCTTCGGCGGCGTTGATGACGGCGAAGGCCACGACGTCGTTGCGGCACAGGAGCGCTTCCGGTCTTTCGCCCTTTGAAAACAGTTCCAGCGCCGCGGTCCGGGCGTCCTCGAAGAAACCGCTGCTCTTCGGGGACCATTTTTTCACCGGTGTGATGTTCAGCCGAACGGCTTTTTCGCGGAAGAGATCATAAAGTTCCCTGCTCTGCCAGCCGAAAAAGCCCGCCTTCCTGTGTCCCAGTCCGGCGAGGTACGACAGGACGAGGTCGAAATACCTGCCGTAGTTCAGCATCACGCAGCACCTGCCGGGAACATCGCTGTAAAAGACTGTGGGCAGTCCGGAGGGGATCAGTTCGGCGAGTTCGTTGTGCATGCAGATCAGTCCGTCCAGCGGATGGGCCAGCACCGAGTCGAAGGCGCCGCGGATGGATCCGAAATCGCTCCAGAAACCGTAAATGGCCGAGTACCCCCGCCGGGAGAGCTGTTTCTCGAGTTCGCCGATGAGCCGCGCGACGGAGGGATCCGCCGGACTGTAGCTGAGAACGCCGATCTGACGGCTCCGGCCCTTGCCCAGGACCTGGGCCGCGCGGTTGGGCCGGTAACCCGTTTTTTTTACCAGTTCGAGGATCTGTTTTTCGCGCTCCTTTGAGTAGCGGATAGCCGTGTTGCGGTTCAGCACCGCGGATACCAGCGACGGCGACACCTGCGCCGCCGCGGCTATATCTCTGATCGTTACGCGCGCCATGTTTTTGTGTTTGCTAAACCGTTTTATCACTTGTTTTACTATTAATAAATTAGCATGTTGTTCATATTTTGTCAACATAAAAATGTGCATTTTCGTTTCTTTTTACGAAAAAAACTTGTTTTTTGCAGTTGCCCACAGTATCTTATAGTATCCCGGCGACCGAAAACAACGGGGCCGGATCGGAACACACAGGGGAAGGAGAGCCGTTTCATGAAGGCGCTGTATCAGGAATTTCTGGGCAGGATGGACCCGGACGACATGATCCGGAAGACGACGGAACTCATGCACATCGAAATGGGCCAGACCTACCGCGATTACGGGCGGGTCGTCCGCCGTGTCCGTGATCTCATGACCGAGGCGGGCATTCCGCATACCGAGATCCTTGAGTTTCCCGCCGACGGCAGAACTTCCTTTCTCGACGCGGTCTCTCCGCTGGCGTGGGACGCCTCGGTCGGCCGTCTGACGCTCCTGCCGTCGGGAGAGGTCGCCGCGGATTACGAGGTGCATCCCTTTCATCTGATCCAGGGCAGCGTCTCCACGCCCCCCGGCGGGATCACGGCCCCCATCGTGACGGAAGACGATTTTCACGCGGGCGCGGATGTCCGCGGCGCCATGGTCATGCTCGATCCGCTGACCTGGCCCCGGGCCGGGATCCTCACGCCGGTCCTCGACCGGGGCGGCATCGGCATCATCTCCGACTTCGTCCGCGGCCGGGAACTTTGGCCCGATCAGCTGCAGTGGGTCGTCGCCTGTTCCGAGACGAGCGCGTGGCACGTTTCGGCCGCCGACCGGCCCTTTTACGGTTTCTCCGTGAAGCCCGAAACGGGCGACCGGATCAGAGCAAACCCCTCCATGTGCCGCATCGAGTGCGACGGCCGCCGGTACGAGGGAGTCCTGCCCATGGTCACCGGACTTGTTCCCGGCAGGAGCGCCAAAGAACTGTGGATATTCGCCCACCTCTACGAACCCATGCTGGACGACGACTCCATCGGCGTCGTCACCGCCATCGAAGCGGCGCGGCGGATCATGGAGCGCGGCACCCCGGAGCACAGTCTGCGGCTCGTTTTCGCCATGGAGTATTACGGATTCGCCGCCTATGCGCAGTCGCGGGGGGAGAACCTCAAAAACGAAGTTGTCGGCGGATGCAATCTCGACGCCGTCTGCTGCGTGAAAGGCGAAGTCCTGCAGATGGTGCAGACCGGAAACGCCGTTCCCTTTGCCGGAAACATGCTGCTTCACGAGGCTGTGGAGACATTCAAAGATATTTTCCCCATGGTGGAGATAAAGGGCAAGTATTACGACGACATTTTTCTCGGCGACCCCACGGTCGGGGTTCCCTCCACGTGGATCTTCGGCGAGAACGGCGGTTTCTGGCACGGTTCCCGCCAGTGTCTCCCGGACTTCATCGACCGGGAGACTTATCACAAGGCGGCGGCCATCGCGGCGGCTTATCTGTGCAAGTGGGCCGATTACACGGGCCCCCTGCCGCAGACGCCGGAACGGCCCGCCCGCCTGAAAAAAACGCCCATGCGCGACTACGCCGCACAAACCGTTTTCGCCCGCGTCACGCCCGGATTTCCCAAGGATCAGCTCCGCGTCCCCCGCGAAGAGCGCCGCGGTCTGCCCGACAGCGTCATCTACGGTCCCTTTGCCAATCTTCTGGCCAATCTGGACGGCAGAAGCGATACGGCCCGACTCATCGAACTTGCCGAGCGCGAGACCGGCAGCGAACTTGCCGAACGCGAGGTCAAAAAATATGTGGACTCCCTCAATTTCCTCTGCGATCACGGTTACGTGAAAGCCCTCCGCCGCCCGGAGATCACCCGTGAGGACATCGCCGCGGCCCTGCGGCGGCTGGGCGTGGAGCAGGGGGATCTGCTTCTGGTGCATCCGTCGCTTTCGGGCTGCGGCTACATTTCCGGCGGGGCGGAGACTCTTGTTTCGGCGCTGACCGGTGCGGCGGAGACGGTGCTGTTCCCCGTGTTCACCCGCAGCTGGGTCAATGCGGGGGGCGTCGTCAACCGTTCACCGCGCTTCCGTCCCGCTTCAAGCGGCGGAACGGCCTCCCTTCTGACGGGAGCCGTCGCAAAACACATCCTGCAGCATCATCCGGAGTTTGCAAGAGGATCTCACGTCACTCACGCCTGGGCGGGCACGGGAAGCCGCGCCGCCGCATGCATCGCGGATCAGTCCTTCGACGCTCCTCCCGCCGGGGCCGATTCGGCTCCCCGCAGAGCGCTGGAGTTCGGCGGCAAAGTCCTGTATTTTGGAACGGGCCTGGACACGTCGTTCTTTCTGCACTGCCTCGAAGATCACGCGGGCGCGCCCTATCTGGCGCAGGCGGTCTGTCAGGTACGGGATCCTTCCGGAGCGCCCCGGGCCGTGATCGTCCCCGATTTTCCCTCCGGTCACCGGGAGTTTTACCGTCCCGACGCGGAAAACAGCAAATTCTTCACCCGCGCCGTGCAGTGCGGACTTGACATTCGGGAAGTCTCCCTCGGCATCGGCAAACTGCGCCTGATCGATCTGGAGCAGCTCTTCGGGATCGGTACGGCGCTGCTCAAGGAGGATCCCCGTATCCTGCTCTGCGACGATCCCGACTGCGCCTTCTGCCGGAGCGCGGCGGAAAAAGCGTTTTGAAAATGCCGTTTCCGCCGGGAAACGGCATTTCCTCTCTGGCCCGGCGGAGTCTACAGTTTTTTGCCGCAGTGGGGACAGTAAGACGGTTTCTCTTTTTCTTCGCCGTCTCCGGGATCGCCGCTCTTTTGGGAAAGAAGTTCCATGAAGCCGGAGCTCAAAATGCTGGTCGGCACGGCGACCATGCCGATGCCCATGACGGCGATGACGGCGCCGAGAAGCCGCCCGATCGCCGTGACGGGATAGATGTCGCCGTATCCCACCGTGGTAAGCGTCGCCACGGCCCACCACAGGCCCGAGAAGGCGTTGGGGAATTTATCCGGCTGGGCGTCGTGTTCGGCGTAGTAGATGAGAAGAGACGCCACGACGAGCAGTATGAAGACGAAGAACATCGAAACGAGGATCTCGCGGTATTTCTTTTTGAAGACCTCCCCGATGGAAACGAGGGCCTCCGAGTAGCGGTTGAGTTTGAAGACCCGCAGCAGCCGCACGAGACGGATGGCCCTGATCCCCACCAGATTGACGGGCAGCAGCATGGGCAGATAAAAGGGCAGTATGGCCACGAGGTCGATGATCGCCATGCCGGAAAGGATGTATTTCAGCCGGGCGCGGGCGGGGGAGAGTTCCGGATACAGCATGTTCGCCGTCCAGATGCGCAGCAGATACTCCGCCGAAAAGACGATGATCGCCGCTTTCTCCAGTTCGTTGAGCAGATGAGCGGTCTCCTTCGAAATGTCGAATGTCATGATGAAGACCGAGGCGATGCCGATAAAGATCAGCGCCATGATGAAGAGATCGAAGATCTTGCTTGCGATATTTCCCCTGGACGCGGGCTGAATGACGTCGAAAACGGTCCGTTTGATGCGAAGATACATGGTGAAAACTCCCCCTGAAATTGTTCTTCCTCCAATATACCCCTTTACGGAGGAGATTGCAAGCTATCGAAAGTCCACGGGCAGGTTTCCCAGTCTGCGGGCAAGTTCCGGTACTGCGGCCAGAAGCAGGGCGAGTTTGCGGGGACGCACGCAGCAGACCGGATGGCGTTTGCCGTCTTTGCCGACGCCTGCGAGAATGATCGCCGCCGCGTTGCCGGAGACGCCTCTGCAGAGCAGCAGACGGTCCCAGCCGGCGATGGAGAGCGTCCGTTTGGGCGTTTTGTCCGGAGAGAAAGTGCGGACCCAAAACATCTGTTTCCGCTGAAAGTCGATGACCGTCCGCCTGGGCAGGAACAGGAACGCCGCAAGGAATATGCTCCACACGATCAGAAGGAGCCATCCACTGGAATTCCCGAGAAAAATCGAGGGCAGGATCGGCAGAAAGACGACGGCAAGAATGATTTTTTGCGCGGTCCGTCCGCCTTCGGAGAGGATGCAGTAACGGTCGAGCCGGTACTCCGGCATGCCGCCCAGATGGATGCCGGAGCGGCCGGGCGGGCGACCGGTCTTTTTTTTGTCGAGTTCCACCCGCGGCGGTTGGGACAGTCCGGCCAGATAGGCCGCAAGTTCCGGCGGGATCCCGGCTTTTTGAGGCGGCAGGCTGTTCAGAAACAAGAAGAAGGAAATGCCGCCGAGAACGAGCAGCGCCGCGCCTCCCGCGTACCGGAACGATCCCCAGCGGCCCCGGTACGTTATGATGACGGCCGACCGCCGGGGCGACTCCGGATCGACGAGGATGTCCCATTTTGCCCCCGGCTTGACATTCGACGGAAAATGATCCTCGTCGTAGAGGATCCTGTTTCCGCGGTACTGTCCGCGCTTGTAGGTGTAGACATATTCGACATCCGCGACGGTTCTGGTGCGTTTGCCGGAGCGGACGCGCTTCGTCGCATTTCTGGTGATCGTGCCTTCGACCACGGTCCAGTTTTTGAGCCGTCTGTTCCAGTTGAACTGGACCCCCAGTTTGAATCCGCCGAGACCCAGCAGGAGGAGCGCGGCAAGGCCCAGCACGGCCTTATCGGCGTTGTTTCCCGTCGCCCGGCGCAGCCACTCCTGCAGACTTTTTTCGCAGGGCAGGGGAGGCGGTGACTGTTCTTCGGGCGCGGGAACGCGAAGACGCGCTTCGAGTTCGCGTTTGATCTTTTCCCGGACGGCAGGGGAAAAGAACTTCAGTTCCCAGCGGCGGCGTCTGCCGTTTCTCAAATTGAAATGAATGACCCCGGGGGAGTCCGGAAAACGCATGTCGGAGACCTGATGCTCCATACCCGCGATGTCCGCGAAGGCGACGGAACAGGGAATGACGCCGCAATAAAGCGTCGCCGTCTTTTCTTTGACGCGGATGAACCGGACGAGGGGAAGCGCAAGTACGAAACCGATGACCGGCAGGACTTCCCATTCCCCGCGCCTGCCGTCCGCCCATGCGATGATCGTGACGAGGCAGAATGCGCCGAAAATGAGACCCGGCAGATGAAAACTGCCGAAAAACGTCTTGCTCCGGTACGTTCCGCTATCCACCTTTTCCCTCCGACGGTCTTACTATACCACGTCTTCGGGAAAATGCAATACGCCCTGTCCGCGATCTTGAAGTTTCGGCGGAAGATCGGGGCGCCCGCGCTGTCCGGCAAAACGCCTCACTCCGCGTCTTTCTCCGACGCCTTCCGGTTTTCAATGGTCTCGAAGGCCCTCTTGTCGGCGAGAGAAACGTGACCTTCCACGCGCCCGTCGTCGAGCACGTCCACATCTCGGCGGTTTTTGAGGTCGCGGAAGAGCCGGAACATGTCTCTGACGCCGCCGTAAGTGAACCAGACTGCGGTGACGGCTGCGACGATGCCCGGTACGATCAGGTGGGTGAGCAGAAAGTATCTGCTCCACCACTGCGTTGAACGCAGGGAAAACAAATTGAGAACGATGACGCAGATGAAAATGAGAAAAAATTTGTAGACAATGGAGTATGAGAAAAGTCCCCATGCGATTAATTTGTCGCCGGTGGTGTATTCCGGCGTGATGCCCACCAGTTTGCCGATGACGGTTTTGAAATTCCATTCGCTTTTGAGTTTCTTTTCTCCGTCGATGGCGTAGATGCCCCGGTGCAGCATTCTGTCCAGATTGAATTTTTCTTTTCCGATGTTGGCGAGGCACGAAACCACGCAGTAGAGAAACAGTGTCATCAGCATGGTGATGAGGTAAAGTTCGTAACTGTTGATCGGACATTTGACGGGATTCATCTCC
>JAFTDL010000089.1 GCA_017454215.1 Lentisphaeria bacterium
CCCCGGCATGGCGTCGAGGGAGACGCCGAGGCTCTGGAAGTCCCGGGGCGTGGCGTTGCCGATGTTGATGCGGCCCACGATGCGTTCGAGGTCGCGGACGATCCCGAGGGTCTCGCGCAGTTCGGCCAGGGTCAGCTGGTCGATGGTAAACTGCTCCACGGCGTCCAGCCGCGAAACGATGCCCTCTCTTTCCAGCAGGGGGCGGAGCAGCCATGAACGGAGTTTGCGGCTGCCCATGGAGGTCGAGGTGTGGTCGATGACGTCCAGCAGGGAACCGCCGCGGCCGTCGCCGCGGCGGGAAGAGCCGATCTCGAGGTTGCGCAGCGAAATGGGGTCGAGTTCGAGAAATTTCTCGGGATTGTGGCGTTCCAGCCGGGTGATGTGCCCGGCGTCCTGCCGGAGATTTTCGGAGGCGTAGCGCAGCACGGCGGCGGAGGCCTCCACGGCGCAGGGCAGATCGCGGCAGCCGAAGCCGTCGAGGGTGGAGACGTCGAAGTGCCTGAGCAGATACTCTTCGCAGTTCGCAAACTCGAAGTCATAGTCCTCGAGTTCGGTCCACAGCGCGCCGGTGCCGGGATCGGGAAGGGAATTCTCTTCCCGCAGCCGGGCGGCGAGACTTTTGGAAATGAGGACTTCCCTTGCGCCGAGGCGCTCCAGTTCGTCGGAAACGCGGGCAAGCGCGGGCAGAGTCATGTAGATGAAGTCCCCGGTGCTGACGTCCAGTGCGGCGAGGGCGATGCCGCCCTTTTTGTCGCACGCAACGGCGCAGAGAAAGTTGTTGCACGAGGAGTCGAGGAGGGTGTTGTCCACCACGGTCCCGGGAGTGATGACGCGGGTGATCTGGCGCTTGACGATGCCCTTGGCGAGTTTGGGGTCCTCCATCTGTTCGGCGATGGCGACCTTGAGTCCCTTGGCCACGAGGCGGGGCAGGTAGCTGTCGAGGGCGTGGTAGGGGAATCCGCACATGGGGATGCCCTGCCGCCGGGTGAGCTCGAGTTCGAGGGCGGAGCTGACCTTTTCGGCGTCCTCGAAGAACTCCTCGTAAAAGTCCCCGAGCCTGAAAAGCAGCACGGCGTCGGCCGGGATCGAGGCCTTGGCCTCCCGGTACTGCCGCATCATGGGCGTGAGATTGTCTTCGGCTTTATGTGTACGGTTTTTTTCCATGCGATAACATACATCTTTCCGCGGCCCAAGTCAAATTCCGGACGGGGGAATTTCGCCGCGAAAAAAGCCGCCCCGGAGCGATTCCGGAGCGGCGGGACAAACAGAAGGTGCTTACAGTTTGGCGCCGTCCTTGTAGAGCGTCTCGAACGTGCCGTCGAGGGTGTAGGATATTTCCGTATCGGAGGCGGCGAGGGCCCGGGCGTCCATGGCGGAGGCGCTGCCGTCGGCACAGGCCACGGTCGTCTCTCTGAGGTGGACGGTCGACGCATAATACGGATTGCCGTCGACCTTGCTGACCTGGAAATAACAGTAGGGCGTCTCTTCCTCGGTGGTCAGCTGCTTGAAGGAGTCGGCGAAGAGGATCAGGCCGCCGGGGTTCTTCATTTTCTCCACGACATAACCGACGTTGGCTTTGCCGTTGCCGAACTTCGACCCGCTGTCGGTATCGCAGCTGGAGATGAAACGCCCCGTTTTCTCGCGCCTTGCTTTGGTGTACCAGTCGTCGTTGAGGGCGTTGATCATGCCGACGGCGTTGGTGCCGTCGGCCTTGAAGCCGGTCTTGACCGAGGTGCAGATCATGGCCTTGCCGGGCATGTAGGCGTTCATGCCCGAACCGAGACCGGCGATGAAGTACGAATAGGGCTTCACCTCGCCGCCGACGAGGCCCTTGTAGATCATGATGCCGTCGTTGGCCTGAGAGTACATGAGCATGGAGGTGACGAGCTGTTTCTTGTTGTTGAGGCAGTTGGTGCGCTGCCCGGCGGCGCGGGCGTGGCCCAGCGCGGGCATGATCATTCCCGCCAGAACGGCGATGATCGCGATCACGACCAGAAGCTCGATAAGAGTGAATTTGCTTTTCATGACGAAATCCTTTCCTTGAAAAAATGCGAAACCCGTTTCGGAGCGTATGTCACCACACCCTTAATTTATTCACTTCCGTGCAAAAGTCAAGACCCGATAATGAAAAAATCAGCGAATTGTGGTTTATTTTCCCGGAACGGCTCTTGCTTTGCCGCGGCGCCGGGGATATATTACCGCGCGAACCCGCACATCAACATCCAACGGAAAGGGATCCTGAAAATGATGAAAAAACATCTCGTTCACGCACTGGCCGCCGCACTTCTGCTCACCGCCGGGTGCTGCTGCCCGAGCGAAAAAACCGCCGCCGCGCCGCGGGAGGACGTGAAACTCCTGCTGCCGGACAAAATCTATGCCGTGCCGGGCGTCGAGACCAACATCTATTTCGCCAATGCCGTCAGGGTCATCAATCCGGCCAACTACGTCTTCGAAGTGAAGTCCCCCCGGGGCCGCTGCGATGAAAAACGCTGGCGCTACACGCCCTCGGAGAAGGACAAGCCCGGAGTCTTCAAACTCCATCTGCGGGTGCTGGGCAACAGCGGCGTACTGGCCGAGAAAACCGTGACCGTCGAGGTCGCCCCCGCCGACGCGGGCAAGGGCGGAAAGTTGAGCATGCTCATCGTGGGCGACAGCCTCACCAATGCGACGGTCTATCCGCAGCGCATCCTCGATCTTTTCAAAAAGCCGGGCAATCCGGAAACCCGCCAGATCGGCTCCCACGCCGGAAGCGGACGTCCGGTGAAGGCCGGCGGCGTCGCCCACGAGGGTTACGGCGGCTGGACCTGGGCCCGCTTCTCCGAGCAGTGGCAGGACGACGCCCGTTTCGCCAAACTCAAAACGCCCCGGGAACGCCTCTATGCCCGCAGTCAGTTCCTCAAGGTCGAAAACGGCAAAAAGGAGCTGGACATCAAGGGGTACTTCGCGCGCATGAACAACGGCGAGGCTCCCGACATCATCATCTTCCAGCTGGGAGTCAACGACATCTTCCCGGCCACCGATGAGGACGTCGACGCCAGGATCGTCAGGATCTTCGGGTACATGGACAAACTCCTCGCCGCCGTGCGCGAGGCGGCTCCCGACGCCGCGATCGGCGTGGGCCTCACCACTCCCGGCGCCGCGTCGCAGGACGCTTTCGGCAAAAACTACAAGAGCCGCCATTCGGCGTGGCAGTACAAGAAGAACCAGCACCGTCTGGTGGAGGCCATGATGCGCAAGTTCGAAAAGGCCAACCCGTACAAGGTGGAGATCGTTCCCGTCTACCTCAATCTGGACTGCGAAAACAATTTCCCCACCGTCACCGAGGCCGTCAATCAGGACAACGGCAAAAAGATCGTCCGTCAGAACAACGGCGTGCATCCGGCTCCCGCGGGCTACCGCCAGATCGGCGACACCTTCTACTGCTGGATGAAGAGCGTCCTCGCCCGGAAGCAGGCGAAGGCGAAATAAGAGCGCGCCGTTCGCGGCATTCCGCCGCGGATCATTTTTGCCCGTCCGGGGCAAGGAGCAGTATCCGGTCCACCCACAGGGCGTCGGGCTTCGAAGAGCCGGGACAGTAGGCCGGCCCCTGTGCCTTGAGCGAGATCCGGACGTCGTACTCGTTTTTCTCTCCCGCCAGATAGTAGCGGTCGAGGTGCTGCTGGAGAAACCACATGCGGTGGATGTATACGAGGCTCACCGGGTCGAGTTTCGCCCGCCCGAGATCGTAGAAGTGGTACTTTTCATCGGACTTCACGGGGAAGACTTTCACGGTCAGCGTCGTCCTGCGGCTCCGGCTGAAAACGCCCGCCTGAAGGTTTTTGCTGTGGAACCCTTTGACCGGGGTGCGTTTGGGTTCGGCCAGACACATGGCCTTGCCTCCCGCCGCCTCGGGATCGTCGGCCAGACGCAGTCCGTAGGAGGCAAGCTCGGTGACGGTGTTGAATTCCGGCCAGGTGATGTCGTACAGGACCCGTCCGGCCAGATCTTCCGGAAGAGGATATTTCGCACCCTTTTCGGGGACCTCGATCTTTTTCATGAAATTCTTCAGATTGTCGGCCTCGCGTTTCGGCCACGGTTTGGCGTACCAGCGGTCGAGCGCGGCCTCCCAGTTTTTCCTCAATCTTTCGGCGGCGGCCCTGTCCGGCCCCAGCGTGCGGATCGAAAGTCTGGCGATGTCGGCGGGGACCCGCTCCTGCCGGATGCGCCGGAGCAGACGTTCGTTGCCGGCGGCGGCTTTTTCGGCCTCGGAGAAACACTTTTCGGCCGTGCGGAAAAATTCGGCGTCCAGCCACGGGCGCATGGAGGAATCCATCATGTCCCGCTGCGGTCCCGCCGCCTGCCGCTTCTGCTGACAGTCGAAAAATTCGCGCATGCTTTTCGCCGCGGGCCCGAAAGCCGCCGCGAAGTACCTGTCAAGCAGCGGCTCCACGGGCTGGAAGGGGTCGCGCAGAAGCTGATAGCCCAGATAGACGCGCAGTCCGTGAAAACTTGCCGTATCGGGAAATTCGCACTCCGAAAACACGTAGTCGCTGCCGAGCCGGTGAAAAATTTTGAGGTTTTCGGTCACGGCGGAGATCCCGGTCACCCCGGCGTTTTTTCCGGCGTAGTTGCCGAAGAGGACCCAGTAATTCCATATCTGGATCTTCCCCATGGCGCTCCATTTTTTCATGTCGTCGAGGGTTTTTCTGTTCACGGAGGAGTCGAGGGGGACCATGGTCTGGCAGTTGCTTCCCCACGGGCTCGGAGACAGCCGCACCACGACGTTGGGACGGGGAGAAATGCCCTCGGGCGCTTTTTCGGTGAAGAGATAGGCCGAAGTCTGGATCCTCACGTCGGGATAAGACTCCCGGATGCTGTCCGCGACGGAGTTGACGAACTCGAGGACCGTTCCCGCGTAGGACCTGTACTTTTCGGCCCGGCCGACGCACTCTCTGCATTCGCAGCGGTCATGGGTGTCGTTGATCGAGAGATTGTAAAGCGGCGGCGGGCAGTCGGGAAACTCTCTGCGGTCCGCTTCGATGAATTCCCCGAGCTGCCGGGCGACGGTGCGCCGCGCCAGAGGACCCGAAAAACAGATCTGCCCCGGTCCGGCGAAGGACTGCGAGACGTCCCGGTCGCCGTTTTTGTTGAGCGACCGGGCGCTCTCCATGCCCTCTTTGGGCCAGCGGGCCGAGTAAAAGTGCATGGTGTTGAGGGGCGCCGGGCGGCCGAGCACGGGGGAGATGCCCCAGCGTTCCCGCTCTTTGGCCGTGATATTGCACTGCCAGAAGATGTTTTCGCGGCAGCGCGAAAGAAACTGCAGACGTTCCTCGCGGTTGTTGCCGCACCAGATGGGCGTGGTGTAGATACCCCGCCAGCGGAAGGCGGGCAGGGTGCGGATCTCGAGATTTTCCCACTTCAGACCGGGATCCCGGGGGATGTGCGAATTTTTTTCGTCCAGCCAGACGACCCCCGCGACGCGCTCCAGAAATTCATAGACGCCGTAAAGTGTTCCCCGCGGACGGCCCCCCGTGATGATCAGGTCTTTGCCGACGCTCCGCAGCAGGGACTCCTCCGGTTGAAATTTCGGGAGATCCGCGTGTTTTGCGGCGAAATCCGTCCTTCCGACGTAGATCAGGCGTCCGGAGGCGGGCGCGGCGTCCTCACGCACGGCAGGGACCTTGCGGCCCAGCACGGCCGTCAGGTGATTGACCAGTTCCCGCACGGCGGTCTTCTCCGCTCCCGTCGCCCCGGCGGAATAAACCACCGCGGGATCGGCGCAGACGATCTCCATTGCCGCCAGAAAAACGGCGGATACTGCAAGGAGTTTCATTTCCGCCTCACCAGTTGACGCTGCTCACGCTGTAGGCGCAGGGCAGCCATCTGTCGGCCACCTCGGGCGTCGCCTCGAAATTCTGCTGGCTCAGGTTGCTGGTGATGGCCTTGCGCACCGTGGCCGCCCGTCCGTCGGCGAATCCCACGTTGATGCCGCCGCAGGGCATGTCGGCGTTGGTGATGGTCTCGAGGGGCGAGAGGGGATGACGGTATCCGAAGCGGTTGTGGGTGCTCCTGTCTCCCGCAAGGCTCGCGTCGTCGGAGTTGCCGTCCATGAACACCATGAGTTTCGTCGGACGGCGCACCTTGGCCGCGTGGATCCCGCCGCCGCTGGGCGGGGGCCAGCAGCCGCCGACGTAAACGTTGATCGCGTAGGAGATCCCCCGGGCTCCGCCGTAGACCGTTCCCGCCAGCGGCTGGGGCTTGCCCGTGGCCGGACAGAAGAAGATGCCCACGTTCTGCGTGGTGAGAAATTCGTTGTTCGTGAGCGTGATCCCCAGATAGGGCGCCAGCTGGAACATGAAGGGCCGCTGCTTGTTGGCGCTGCCCTTGCGGCTGGGATAGTAGCTGTAGTCGTTGATGTACATCCCCGTCGCCGTCATGATCGACTTGAGATTGCTCAGGCAGTTGGCCGTCCGGGCCGTCGCCCGGGCCTGCTGCAGGGCGGGCATCAGCATCGCCGCCAGAATGGCGATGATGGCGATGACCACCAGAAGCTCGATCAAAGTGAAGGGCGAAACGGATCCGTTCCGGGGAACCTGTTTTTTTATCATTTTTTGTCCTTTCGTGTTGGATAATTCCGGGATCTCTGCGTATATTATACACGGAACGGGGGACAAATAAAATGTCAAAAAATGTAAAAAACGTAGAATACATATCAAAAGCAGTGAAACTTACACAGGCGGAGGGGATCCTGCCCCCGGTGTGTCTGGTCAACGGCGGGCGGGTGAGGCTGCGGGAGTGGATAGTCCCCATGCGCAGTCTGCCCCTCTGGCATGTGTACTGGAACCCGGATCCGGGCGGCCGTCTCGTCATGCCCGAGTATGAGATCGAAATGGATCCGGAGTGCATCTATCTGCTGCCCTCGTACCTGATATTCGCCGCATCCTCGACGCGGGCGTTCAGGCACGTCCATTTGGATTTCTACATAGAGAGCAGTCACTTTTCCCAGGTGAAGAAAAAGGAGATCGTCTTTCCCGTCGCGAACTACCGCTGGCTTCTGGAAGAGTGTTTCAGGGAGCGTTTTTCGCCGCTGCTGGGCGGGGCGCTCATACTCGCCCTGCTGGCGGCGATCCCGCGGGAAAATTTTGCTCCGGCGGGGACGCCCGCCATAGATCCCCGCATCCGGCACGTGCTGGACGTGATCTTCGAGGCGTCCCAGCGGGAGAAGTTCGAGAAGCTCGACAACCGCTCCGTCTGCCGCAAGCTGGGCATGTCGCTGGCGAATTATCAGCATCTTTTCAAGCGCGAGCTGAAAATCTCTCCCCACCGCTACATTCTGAACCGCCGTCTGGAGCTGGCGTACAATCTGCTGAAAAACACCGATCTGAGCATCGAGGAGGTGGCGGAGTCCTGCGGCTTCGCCAACCGGTATCAGTTTTCGAAATCCTTCGGGATGCTGTACAACATTCCCCCCGCGCGTTTCCGCCGCAAACTCTGACCGCCCGTCGCTCCGTTCTTCTCCGCTCAAAACGCCCCGTCTTTTTCTCCGCACGGTCGCCGGACCCGTTCCCAAAACACCCCGTTTCTTTTGAAAAAGGGAGTGGGTTCGGGAGAGGGAAAAAACTTTTTTTCACG
>JAFTDL010000090.1 GCA_017454215.1 Lentisphaeria bacterium
AAAAAAAGTTTTCTCGTCCCCCCGGGCCCCCCGTCTTTTTCAAAAAAAGCGGGGTGTTTTGGGAACGGATCCGGCGGCCGCGCGGGGAACAGGGCGTCCCGCAAAAGGATGGGGGCCGCCGGGGCGGACGGGCATTGCTTTTTCGGATCTTCCGGAGTATATTCTCTGCCTGACAAGAAAAGGGAAGACGGAGGAACATGGAAAAATGACCGTATGCAGTATCGAAATTGACCTTTCGCCCGATGACCGGTATGCGCTTCCGCACCGGCTGTGGCAGGGATGCCCCACCATCCTGCGCACGCCGAAAGGACGGCTTTTCGCCGGATGGTACTCCGGCGGCGCGGGAGAACCCGACCCCGAAAATTACAATCTCCTGATCCGCAGCGACGACGACGGCTGGACGTGGTCCGGACCCGAACTGGTCATACCCAGCCGGATGGACAGGGGGTACATCGCCATTGACATCCAGCTGTGGCTGGATCCCCGGAACAGAATGTGGATGTTCATCACCCAGCGCTATCTGGGAAAAGGACGCAGCATCGCCGATCCCGATCATCTGGCGCTGTGGGCCGCCGTCTGCGACGATCCCGACGCGGAGATCCTCGAATGGGGAACGCCCCGTTTCATCGCCAACGGTTTTCTGCGCACGCAGCCCACGGTCCTCTCCAACGGCGACTGGGTGCTGTGCGCTTACGACTGGACAGGTCCCAACTACCATTACTCCCGCAGCAGCGACGAAGGTGAAACCTGGGTCCGCTGCGAGGCCGGGAAAAAACTCTGCCCCGATTTCGACGAAACGATGATCCTCGAACGGCGCGACGGGACCCTGCTCATGTTCGCCCGCGACATCCGGCCGCTCATGGTCAGGACCGAGTCCTGCGACCTCGCCGGAACGTCATGGACCCCCGGAGCCTACACGAAACTGCTCAACGCCCAGTCGCGCTTCTTCCTGAAGCGCCTCCGTTCGGGGCGGGTCCTGCTCATCCACAACGACGCGTCGTGTTACCGGACGAACCTCTGCGCGAAACTTTCGGAGGATGACGGCGAGACCTGGCCGCACTCCATTCTGCTGGACGCCGCCGACACCCCCGCGCGGGGCGTCTCGTACCCCGACGCCGTCGAGGACGAAAACGGCCGGATCTTCATCATTTACGACCGGGGCCGGATGACGGCCAGGGAGATCCTCATGGCCCGGATACAGGAGGAGGACATCACGGCCGGGCGCATCGTCTCCGACGCCTCCTATCTTGCGCGCATCATCAGCAAGGCCCCCGTGCCCGCCGACAGGGAGGCGTACGAAAAGCGCCGGGCGTTCCGGATACAGTGGAAACAGGAGATGTTCACCGATCTCTGCCGCGGAAACGACATCTTCAGCGGCCGGGTCCGGTGAGACGAAAAATTTCGCGGCGGGGCGTTGTATTTTTCGACACGTCCGTATATATTATAACGAGGGATCGAAAAAAAGGTGACCGGACTGTATAAAAAAGGAGAACACGTCAAATGAAATTCAATGTGAACCGCGAAAAACTGCAGAAAGCGCTCTCCCGGGTCGGCAGCATCGTCGGCGCCCGTTCCATGCTTCCTTTGATCGGCAATGTTCTGATCGAGGCCCGCGACGGCCGCATCAGTCTTACGACGACCGATCTCGAACTGAGGATGTCCACCTCCATCGAAGCCGAAGTGACCGAAGAGGGCAGGAGCACCGCCCCCGCCCGCAAACTGATCTCTCTGGTGAATTCCTTCTCCGCTCCCGAGGTGCAGTTCGAGGTCAACGAGCAGGAGCATTTCAGGATCGTCTGCGGCAGCGGCCGTTTCAAACTGCTGGGGCTGCCCGCCGACGACTATCCCGAAGAGGCCGAGTTCACCTCCGTCCGCGAGGTCAAGATCAAGGAGTGCGACTTCAAGCGCATGATCGGCTCCATCAGTTACGCCGTGGGCGCCGACGACTCCCGCAAGGCCCTGACCGGCGTGCTCTTCAGCGTCACCGAAAACAATCTTACCCTGGTCGCCACCGACAGCAAGCGCATGGCGATGCAGGAATACGTGCCCGAATCCGTCACCGGCGAGTTCGGAGACGCGATCATTCCGCTCAAGGCGATGACCGAAGTCCGCCGGCTCATGGAGGGCGAGAGGATCCTCACCATCAGCGTGGGCGAAAAGCAGTGCCTTTTCACCTCCGAGGATTTCGTTTTCGGCACCAAGCTCATCGACGGCAGTTATCCCAACTACCGGCTGGTCATTCCCAAGAGCTTCAAGCAGGAGATCGAGCTGCCCTGCTCCGTTTTCCGGAGCAAGATCGAGACGGTTTCTCTGGTCCTCTCCGAAAACAGTTCCTACGTGGTGCTCAAG
This sequence comes from Lentisphaeria bacterium, assembly GCA_017454215.1. Classification (GTDB taxonomy): domain Bacteria; phylum Verrucomicrobiota; class Lentisphaeria; order Victivallales; family Victivallaceae; genus UBA1784. The sequence goes on from JAFTDL010000090.1 coordinate 2,350, forward strand.
TTCGAGGCGAATCAGCTTTCGGTCATCGCCAGCAGCGCCGAAGTGGGCGAGGGCTGCGACACCATGGAGATCGCCTACTCCGGCGAGCCCTTCGAGGTCTCCTTCAACACGGTGTTTCTGGCCGATCCGCTCCGCAACATCGACGCCGAGAGCGTGCGCTTCAAGATCAACGACCCGCTGAATCCCGTGGCCATGGAGACGGGCGACGGATTCCTCTACGTCATCATGCCGATCCGCAAAAAGTGACGGATCGGAAAATTGATCGTTCTTCTCGAGATCGAGCTCGACCGCTTTCGGAATTACAGCCGGAAGCGGTTTGATTTTTCATCGGACTGCGTCCTGCTCTGCGGTCCCAACGGCAGCGGCAAGACGAATCTGCTGGAGGCGGTCTCCTATCTCAGCGTGCTGAGGTCCTTCCGCGGTCATGTCCAGTCGCGGGAGCTGTGCGCCTGCGGTGAAAGCGTCTTCTCTCTCTCGGCGCTGCTGGACAAGGGAACTTACCGCGAAAGACTCCGCATCGTCGAGAGCCGTTCCGGCAAGCGGGAACTCAAGATCGGCGAAGCCGCTGTTTTGCGCTCCAGCGAGTTCATCAGGGAGTTCCGCAGCGTGGCTTTCGTGCCGGAGGATAAATTCATCGTCTCCGGCAGTTCCGGGCACCGCAGACGGTTTTTCGATATGCTCATATCGACGCTGGATCCCCTTTATCTGACGGCGCTCATGCGTTACAGCCGGGCACTGGCCCAGCGCAACCGGGCGTTCAAGTCGAACCCGCAGTCGGTGCGCTTTTTCGAACCGGAACTTGCGGAGCATATCGGCGTCATCTGCTCCGCGCGACATGATTTTTCCCGCCGGATCGCCGCCGAATTCAACCGCATTTCCGGCGGAAAATACGATTTCGCCATTTCCTACGCGCCGGAGTATCCCGAAGAAAAGGCGGCCTTTCTCGAACACCTGCAGAAGATGCGTCCCAGGGAGACGGAGCGCTGCTGCACGCTGTGCGGTCCCCACCGGGACGAATTCGTTTTTTCCCTCGACGGCCGGGAACTGCGCGTCTTCGGCTCCACAGGACAGATCGGCATCGCCGCGCTGCTGGTCAAGATGGCGGAGTTCGAACTGGTCAGAAGTCTGGCGAAACTGCCCGTCGTCGCTTTGATCGACGATGTGACGGGCGACCTCGACGCTTCCAACCGCGCCCTGTTTCTCGACATCGTCAGAACTGCCGATCAGCGCATTTTCACCTTCTCCCGCGAAGAGACGATCCCCCATTTTGACGACGCACAGAGGATCGAACTTCGAGCTTGATCCGTCAAAAAATCCGTCAAAAATTCCATCGCCGGGCATTTCGTCAAAATTCCGTCAGTTTTCCGTCAAATCATAAAACAGCGTTTCGCGACCGCTGAAACAGCCGAATCCCGCTCCTCCCGCTTTTCTCGAAGAGGACGGAGGCCCGGAGGAAGGGGACCGCCGGCCTTTTCCGGGAACAGGGCCTTTCGCGAAGCCGTCTTTTCCGAGGTCTCCGGCGGAAGGAACGGCAAATCGCCTTCCGCAGTCTTGAATTAACTGAGTTGGCATACTATATTACACCGGATCGCTTTCTGCTGTCCGGAGCCGGGCGGAATTTCGGTTTCGCCGATCCCGCAGCGGGCGTTGCGTTTCTCAGGACGGAAGACCGTCTTCCGGAGATGGGAAGGAAATTTGAAAACATATTCGGAGATCGTCATGTCGGCGGGATCGACAAATCGTTCCGTGCCTCCGGTGCTTCTGATCGTGTTCAACCGGATCGACACGGTGAAAAGGACCCTGGGGGTGATAGCGCAAGCTGCGCCCCGCAGGATATTCGTCGCGGCGGACGGTCCGCGCCCGCACGTCTCCGGCGAAGCCGAAAAGTGCCGCGAAGTTCGGGATTACATCCTCTCGCACGTCAACTGGGACTGCGAGATCAGAACGCGTTTCCTCGACCGGAACGCAGGCTGCCGCCGTGCGGTCAGCGGCGCGGTCGGTTGGTTTTTTTCGGAGGTGGAAGAGGGGATCGTTCTTGAGGACGACTGTCTGCCCGGGGCGGATTTCTTCCGCTATGCCGCCGCGGCTCTGTCGTTCTACCGCGACGATCCGCGCATCATGCACATCAACGGCAGCGCTTTCGCCCGGCCCGAGATCCGTCCTTTCTGCGCGTATTTCTACCGGTATGCCCATGTTTGGGGATGGGCCTCGTGGCGTCGGGCGTGGGAGCACTACGACGTTGATTTGAAAAACTTTGATCCGCACAGGATCTTCGATGTCTTTCCCGACGATCCGAAACAGGCCGCCCGCTGGAACGAGATCTGTGAAAATGTCTTGGCGGACAAGCCGGGGTTCGATACATGGGATTTTCAGTGGACTTACACGGTCATGGACTGCGGCGGCTGGTGTCTTTCTCCCGTCCGCAACCTCATCACAAACATCGGAACACAGCAAAGCACCCATGACATGGACATTGTGTCCGACGCGATGGGGCAGACCGCATATTCCCTGCCCGAAAAACTTGTTTTTCCCGGAGAGAGGCATCCTGCCGCCGAAAAAATCGAAGAAGATGTCTTCCGGAGGTTTTACGCCGTTCCTCCCCTGTCGAAACGTCTTGTCAACCGGGGTTCAAAACTGTTCCGCCGATGAAAATACTTTTCGACCACCAGATTTTTTCCTCGCAGCGGGCCGGCGGTATTTCCCGGTATCATGTGGAGCTTGTCAGGCATTTCGACAACGATGTGCAGTGGAAGATCCCGCTGTTTTTCAGCAACAATCTCCATCTTGCGGAGATCATGGATGTCCCGGGTTTTTTCCCGAAAACGAAATTCAGGGGCAGAGACCGTATCCTCGAATACATCAACCGTCAAAGGACGGCTTGGACACTTATGCGGGGTGACTTCGACGTATTCCACCCCACATTTTACGACAGTTCCCTGCTGGGGAGACTGCGCGGCAGACCCATGGTTCTCACAGTTCACGACATGATCCACGACAGATTTCCCCGGCTCCCGGCGGCGGGTTGGGAGACGCGTGAAAAGCGGCTTATGGCCGAACGGGCGTCTCAGATCATTGTTCCGTCAAAGTTCACGGCCGACGAACTTGTGAAACTCTACGGCATTCCCGCAAAAAAAATCCATGTCGTTCACCACGGAGCGCCATCCTGGCGAATCAGCGCTGAGAATCCGGCGGCGGACTGTTTTCTTTTTGTCGGCGGGCGGAATTATTACAAAAACTTCGGCCGGCTCCTCAAGGCGATGCGGCTTGTTCCGGAAAGCAGGCTCCGGGTCGTCGGAGCTCCTTTTTCTCGGGAGGAGAGGACCCTCATTTCCCGCTTGGAACTTGACTCGCGGATCGAGTTTGCCGCCGCTCGGAATGATGAGGAACTCGCCGGACTCTATGCGTCGAGTGCCGCCTTTGTGTTCCCGTCGAAAATGGAGGGATTCGGTCTTCCCGTTCTGGAGGCGTTCGCAGCCGGGTGTCCGGCGCTTCTGGCGGACATCCCGGTTTTCCGTGAAATCGGCGGAGATGCCGCTCTGTATTTCGATCCTGATTCGGAGCATGCTTTGGCCGACTGCATGCGCCAGATACTCCGCAGGCGGATGACCGGCGGGATTGCCGGGCAGCTCCGCCGTTTCTCCTGGCGGAAATGTGCGCGGGAAACCTGTGTCGTTTACCGGCTCGCCCTGTCATTGTCCGGAAAAGGTTGAAAATCCGTTCCCCGCGTGGTATATTATTCCGCAGGAGAAGGTTCGCTTTTTCGTACCTGTTCCGGAAAGTTTGCGGCTCTGTCTTTGTTTTTTGAGGATTCTGGAAGTATCATGATCATCACGAGTGTAGCTTATCCCCGTGCGGCGCTCATCGGCAATCCGTCCGACGGATACCACGGCAAAACCATCGCGTTCGTCTTCCGCAACTACCGCGCCGAGGTGCAGCTTTACGAGACCCCCGACCTCGAACTTCTTTCGAGCAGAAGGGATTACAACCGTTTCGCCAGTCTCGACGCCCTGTCGGACGACATCGCCCAGTTCGGTTATTACGGCGGCATCCGGCTCATGAAGGCCGCGGCCAAGAAGTTCAACGAGTACTGCCACGCCTCGGGGATCGAACTTGAGAAGAAGAACTTCACCATCAAGTATTTCAGCGACATCCCCAACCGTCTGGGGCTGGCCGGATCGTCGGCCATCATCACCGCCGCCATGCGGGCGATGTTCACCTTTTACGGCATCTCCATCGAGCCGGCCCGTCTGGCCAATCTGGTCCTCTCCACCGAGCGGGACGAACTGGGCATCCCCGCCGGACTTCAGGACCGGGTCGCCCAGGCCTACAACACCCCCGTCTTCATGGATTTCGACCGGGATTACATGGAAAAGCACGGCATCGGCAGATACCGGCCCATCACGATCCCCGACGAACTGCGGCTCTACGTGGCCTACCGCACCGATCTGGCCGAAGGCTCCGAGATACTTCACAGCCGTCTGCGCGACGATTACGAGTCCGGCGTCCCCCGGGTGGTCGCCGCCATGCGGGAGTGGGCCGAACTGACCGAAAAGGTGAAGGACGCTCTCGACAGCAGGGACTTCGACAGTATTCCGCCCCTGCTCGACCGCAACTTCGATCTGCGCTGCGAGGTCTGTGCCGGCTCCGTCAGCGCCAAGAACCGCCGCATGGTGGAGATCGCCCGTTCCTGCGGCGCGTCGGCCAAATTCACCGGTTCCGGCGGCGCCATCATCGGCACCTACAGGGACGACGACATGTTCGAGGCCCTGCGCCGGCAGTTCAAGAAGGCCCGCATCGATCTGCTCAAGCCCGACATCGTCCGCGAAGGAGAGGTGAAATGAGCGCAAAGGTGAGAAAGGCGGTGATCCCCGCCGCCGGATTCGGAACGCGCTTTCTGCCCTTCACCAAGTCGGTGCCCAAGGAGCTGATCCCCCTCGTGGACAAACCGGTCATCCAGTACGTGGTCGAGGAGGCGGCGGCCTCGGGGATCACCGACATCCTGTTGGTGATAAGTTCCGACAAGGAGGCGATCATCCGCCACTTCAACCCCGTGCCGGAACTGGAGAGGCGGCTGGAGGAGCGGGGAAAAACGGACTTCCTCGCCGAGGTCCGGAGCGTTTCGCATCTGGCGAAGATCCACTACGTCTACCAGCAGGAACTCAACGGTCTCGGCGACGCCGTGGCTCAGGCCGCAAGTTTCGTCGGGAACGAACCCTTCGCCGTGCTGCTGGGCGACACCGTCATGCGCTCCGACACGGAGCGCCCCGTCATCGGACAGCTGACCGATGTTTTCGAGCGCACGGGCTCTTCCGTGGTGGCCCTGGAGGAGGTCCCGCTCGAACGCGTCTCCAGATACGGGATCGCCGACGGGCGCGAGGTGGAGCCCGGCGTTTTCAAAATCGGCCGCATGGTGGAGAAGCCTTCTCCGGAGTCGGCGCCCAGCCGGCTGGCTTTCGCGGCCCGGTACGTCTTTACTCCGGAGATATTCGACGCTCTTGCCCGCACCGGGCGGGGCAAAAACAATGAAGTGCAGTTGACTGACGCCATGCAGAAACTTCTCGGTTCCGGCTCCATGTACGGCTGGCGGGTCCGGGGCAGACGTTTCGACATCGGCAGCAAGACCGGTTTTCTGAAGGGCACCGTCGAGTTCGGTCTGCGCCGCCCCGAGTTCCGGGACGAGTTCGCCGCGTTTCTGCGCGAAACAGTCGCAAAAATGGAAAGTTGAATCTACCGTGGGAATTTTGAAGAAACTCTCCGCCCTCCTTTTCGGCGGAGCTGAAAGCGAAAAGAAGGCTCCCCCCGCATCCGGAAAGAAAAAGAAGCGCGGAGGACGGAAAAAAGAGCGTGTGGACCCCCGTCCTGCCGGGGAGGGCGCATCCGGAAGGTCCGGAAAAAAAACGGCGGCCGGACCGAAGAAGGCGAAAAAGGAGCGGCCCGCATCCGTGCCGGCCGCCGAAGAGAGGGTGAGCATTCCCCATCCTGAGGTGCTGGAAGAGATCCCGCCCTGCGAGGGCAAGGTGCGTTTCGCGGACTTCGACCTGCACCGCGAGGTGCTTTTCGGCGTTCAGGCGGCGGGATTCAAATACTGTTCGCCCATTCAGGCTCTGGCCCTGCCGGAGCTTCTCAAGGGCCGGGATCTGGCCGGAAAGGCCCAGACCGGAACGGGCAAGACCGCCGCGTTCCTGCTGGCCGTTTTCGACAAACTGCTCAAGAACCCCCTGCCCGAACGCAAAAAGGGCACGCCCCGGGTCCTCGTCCTCGCCCCCACCCGCGAACTGGCCGTTCAGATCCACAAGGATGCCCTCCAGCTGGGGGCCTTCACCGGATTGACCAGTCTCGTCGTTTTCGGCGGCATGGATCACGCCAAACAGCAGAAGTCCCTCGACACGGAGATCGATCTGCTGATCGGCACTCCCGGACGGGTCATCGACTACTCGCGGAGCCGTTTCCTCGACCTTTCGCGCGTCGAGATCCTGATCGTCGACGAGGCCGACCGCATGCTGGACATGGGTTTCATTCCCGACGTCAGGCGCATCGTGTCGCAGCTCCCGAAGCGCGGGGAGCGCCAGACCATGCTTTTCAGCGCCACGCTGAGCGAAGAGATTTTGCGCCTCTCCTCCGGCTGGCTTGCCGACCCCTTCGTGGTCGAGAGCGAACCCGAGCAGCTGGTCAGCGACAACATCGAACAGACCTTCTACTCCGTCCTCCGCGAGGAGAAACTGGCGCTCCTGCTCCACATTTTCCGCACCGAGACCTTCGAGCGCATGATCATTTTCGGCAACCGCAAGGACGTGAATCTGCGGCTCGAACAGGATCTGGAGCGCTACGGTTATCACATCCCCGTTCTCTCGGGCGACATCCCGCAGGAGAAACGCATGAAGATCCTCGAAAGGTTCCGCACCGGCGAGGAGAAGATCGTCATTGCCACCGACGTGGCCGCCCGGGGCATCCACGTGGATGACGTCTCCATCGTCGTCAACTACGATCTGCCCGAGCGGGCCGAGGACTACATCCACCGCATCGGCCGCACCGGCCGCGCCGGAAAGACCGGCAAATCCATCAGTTTCCTCTGCGAGTACGGCGCTTACTACCTGCCCGCCATCGAGGAACTGCTGGGCGTCACCTTCTCGAGCCGGCTGCCCACCGAGGAGATGCTCAAGCTGCCGCCCGAGGTCCCCGGCGCCCGGTCGGTCCGCAGGGATCCCGGCCGTCCCCGGCGTTCAGGCCGTCCCCCGCGTCCCCGGCGCTCCGCGTAGAAACCCAAAATATCCCCCGATTTTTCACAATCGGACTTGATAACTTCGAAAAAGGGGCTTATATTATTCTTCGAGGTCGGTATGTAACAACAATCGAAGAAAACAAAAGAAAGCGGTCTGCCTGGAAGAAAGTGGGAGTTTTTCCCGCTTTTTTGTTTTTTTGCGAGATGTGTCCCGAAAGACTGCCGGTAGGATCTAAACTGAAGGAGGAATGAAAAATGGCCAACGAACTGCTTACTATCCTCGAGTATATCGAACAGGAGCGCGGCATCAGCCGTGAAAGTCTCATCAAAGCGCTCGAAAGCGCCATCCTCACGGCGTCGCGCAAGAGCATCCACCCCGCCAGCGAACTGACGGTCAAGATCGACCCCCATTCGGGCAAGATCCAGGCGTGGGCAAAACTCGAGGTCGTCGCCGCCAATCCCAACAGCGACCAGCTGATCCTCGCCCGGGCGAAGGAGCGCTTCCCCGACGCCAAGGTCGGCGACAAGGTGGACTGGGAGGTCACGCCCAGGAACTTCGGCCGCATCGCCGCTCAGACTGCCCGGCAGGCCATCGTCCAGCAGCTCCGCCGCGCCGAAAAGGAGAACGTTCAGGAGGAATTCGCCGACCGCGTGGGACAGATCATCAACGGCACCGTCCGCCGTTTCGAGGGCGGCAGCATCATCATCGACTTCCAGAAGGCCGAAGGCATCATGCCCGCCAAGGAGAAGGTGCGCGACGAGCAGTACATGCCCGGCGACCGCATCAACGTGCTGCTCCAGAAGGTGGACATCAACAGCGCCGGTCCCAGTCTGATCGTTTCGCGGGCGTCCTCCGATTTCGTGGTGAAGCTCTTCGAGCGTGAAGTGAGCGAAATGCACGACGGCATCGTCAAGATCGTCGCCTGCGTGCGCGAGCCGGGCAAGCGGACCAAGATCGCCGTCACCTCATCCGATCCCCGGGTGGACCCCGTGGGCGCCTGCGTGGGCATCCGCGGCATCCGCGTCCGCCGGGTCACCGACGAGCTTGACAACGAGCGCATCGACATCGTGCCCTATGACGAGGACATCAAAAAGTATGCGGCCAACGCGCTGGCTCCGGCCAAGGTCCAGAGCGTCGAGGTCGACGAAGAGAAGCACGAACTCCTGGTGACGGTCTCCGACGAGCAGTCGCGCATCGCCTTCGGCCGCCGCGCCCAGAACGTGCGGCTTTCGGCCAAGCTCATCGGCTGGAACATCTCCCTGCGCAGCGACGAAACTTCCGCTTCTCCCGCGGCTCCCTCCATCGGCGAGCAGAGGGATGCCGCGGCGGCGAAGCTGGCCGCCGATCTGGGCATTTCCGTCGATTCCGCCCGGCATCTGGTCGAGAACGGTTTCGTCACCATCGACGGCGTCAGGGTCGCGGATCCCGCGGCGCTCACCGCCATCGAAGGCGTCGATGCGCAGGAACTGACCGCCGCGCTGGAACGGCTCGCCAGGGACTGACGCGCAAAAAAGGGGGTGAGGACTTATGGCAAAAAAATCTGTGACTGTCAAGGATTTTGCGGATAAGTACAAAGTTTCGCAGCAGGAGATCATCCGCGAACTGAACGGCCAGGGCATTGAGACGCCCAAGGCCGGAGCCAGCAGGATCCCCGAGGACATGATCGAACTGATCGACGCTTATTTCGACGATCTCTACACGGTCGAAGCGCAGGTGTCGTCCGCCGTGGCCAAGCGGGTCTCGGGCGAAAACGCCTCCCGCAAGGGGGGCCAGAAGCGCTCCGGCGCGGAAATGACCCCGCAGGTCAGGAACAGCAAGGGCAAAAAAGGCAGGGAGTCCGGAGACTCTTCCGGCTCTTCGAAAGTCGTCCGCCTCTCGCCGCCGTTCCTCGTCAAGGATCTGGCCGAGGCCGTGGGCAAGAAGCCCAACGAACTTATCATGGATCTCATCAAACTGGGCGAACTTGCCGGGATCAATCAGCCTGTGAGCGAGACCAACGCCCGCAAGCTCTGTTCCGGATACGGCTTCGCGTTCGAGGTCGGCTCCGCCGCGGCCGCGGCGCAGGAGGCGCCTCCCCCGCCCGAGGAGGATACCGCTCTGCTTGTGGAGCGTCCCCCCGTGGTGACCTTCATGGGACACGTCGACCACGGCAAGACCTCTCTGCAGGACGCCGTGCGTCACACCAACGTCACCGCCGGCGAGGCCGGCGCCATCACCCAGCACATCGGCGCTTCGACCATCGAGTTCAACGGCAAAAAGATCACCTTCATCGACACCCCGGGACACGCCGCCTTTTCCAGCATGCGCGCCCGCGGCGCCAACGTCACCGACATCGTGGTCCTGGTCGTCTCCGCCTCCGAGGGATTCAAGCCCCAGACCGTCGAGGCCATGAATCACGCTCTGGCGGCCAAAGTGCCCATCATCGTGGCCATCAACAAGATCGACCTGCCCGACGCCGATCCCGACAAAGTCCTGCTCCACATGCAGCAGAACAGCCTCACCAGCGAGGACTGGGGCGGCAACGTGGGCACGGTCCGCGTCTCCGCCAAAACCGGCGCCGGACTCCCCGATCTGCTCGAGCGCATCCTGATGGAGGCCGAAATGCTGGAACTCAAGGCAGATCCCGGCCGCAGGGCCGCCGGCGCCGTCCTCGAAGCCCAGCTCGAACAGGGACTCGGGCCCACCGCCAGCATCCTCGTTCAGGACGGCACTTTGCACACCGGCGACATCGTCCTCGTCGGCGAACACTACGGCAAAGTGCGCACCCTCTTCGACGACAAGGGCGCGCGGATCAAGTCCGCCGGTCCCAGCACCCCCGTGAAGGTCGTGGGCCTCTCGGGCGTTCCCGAGGCCGGTGACAAGCTCGAAGTCTGCTCCACCGAGCGCGAAGCCAGAGAAAAAGCCCAGCAGCGCATCGCCGACAAGCGCGGACACATGGCCGCCACCAGCGGCATCTCCTCCGTCGAGGATCTTTTCAGCCGCCTGAACGGCGAAGAGAACAACAAGCATCTCAACATCGTCATCAAGGCCGACGTCAAGGGCTCCGGCGAAGCCATTGCCCAGTCCCTCGCCGAACTGCCTTCGGAAAAGATCAAGGCCGAAGTCGTTTCCAACGGCGTGGGACCCATCAGCGAGGGCGATATCGAACTCGCCGCCGTCACCGGCGCCATGGTCGTGGGGTTCCACGTCCGCGTCAACCCCGGCGTCAACGACCTGGCCAAGAAGCGCGGCGTCGAGATCCGGCTCTACAGCATCATCTACGAACTGCTCGAAGACATCACCGACGCCCTGGCCGGCAAACTCGAACCCGAGAAGCGCGACAAGACCCTGGGCCAGGCCCGCATCCTCCAGATCTTCGAACTCTCCAAAGGTCCCAAGATCTGCGGATGCAAGGTCGAAAGCGGCGTCGTCAAAGTCGGCGCCAAAGCCCGCGTCCGCCGTCACAAGGAGCTCATCTACAACGGCGAGGTCGCCAGCCTGCGCCACTTCAAGGACGACGTCCGCGAAGTCAAGGCCGGTCTCGAATGCGGCATCCGCCTCGACAACTTCATGGACTTCGACGTCGGCGACGAGATCGAGGTCTACGAGATCGAACTCAAGAAAGCGACCCTGTGATATGCCCGAAAAAGTCGACCGTCTGATCCGCGTCAACGAGTTGCTCAAACGCGAACTGGCCGAGACCATCGGCCGCGGCATAAGCGGCGCTCCCGGCGTCCTCGCCTCCGTCACCGAGGTCAAGGCCAGCGTCGATCTGCGCAACGCCACGGTGTATGTGAGCCTCTTCGGCGGCTCCCCCGAACAGCAGGAGACCATGATGCGCGAACTCATCCGCGCCAGAGCCGAACTCCAGCACGTCATCGCGGGCAAACTGGGCTTCAAGCACACCCCGGTCCTCTTCTTCAAGCGCGACCTCCGTCAGGAAAAGGGCGACCGCGTGCTGGAACTCATCAACGAGGCCGAAAATGGCGGTAAAAATTCCTGAGGATCTCCTCCGCGCCCTGCTGGACGGGGAGAAGTTTTTGATGTTCACCCACGTCCGCCCCGACGGCGACGCCATCGGCTCCGCCTTCGGTCTGCGCTCCTTTCTGCGCGATCTGGGCAAGACCGCCGACGTGGTCCTCCCCGCCGATCCCCCCGCCCGCTACGCCAAGCTCGGCACCGAAGGCGCCCTGCGCTCCGCCGATGTTTCCCTGTACGACACCTTTATTTCCGTCGACTGCGCCGCCCGCGACCGCATCGCCGACTCCGGATGCCTCGCGAAACTGCCGGACGAATCCCGCTTCTTCGATCTGGACCACCACTTCACCAACTCCGTGAAAGCCCCCCGGTTCGACTTCGTCGACCCCAAAGCCTCCAGCGCCAGCGAGATCGTTGCCGCCCTCGCCTTTCAGTCCGGATTGAAATTTTCTCCCCGCACCGCCGACTTTCTCCTCGCCGGTATGATGACCGATACCGGCGGCTTCAAGTTCTCCCACACCTCCGGTGACGTCCTCCGCGCCGCCGCCCGGCTCCTCGACTCCGGCGCCCGGCTCGAGAAACTCGTCAATATCCTCTTTTTCAGCAAGTCCGAAAAACAGCTCCGCTTCGAAAGCGAATTGATAGAGCATATAAAAATCATCCGCGGCGGCAAGTTCGCCTATGCCTATATCTCCCCCGAACTCCTTTCCAGACATGACTTCTCCCTCAAGGAAGACGAAGGCATCATCGACATCCTCCGCGGCATCGACGGCGTCGTAATCGCCATGCTCGTCCATAAGGCGAACGACGGATTCAAGATTTCCCTGCGCAGCAAAGACCCCCGCTTCCCCGTCTCCCCCATCGCTTCCCGCTGCGGCGGCGGCGGCCACCTCATGGCCGCCGGCGCCACCCGCGACCTCCCCGACGTCCCCTCCGTCGAAGCCGCGGTCCTCCCCCGTTTGCCG
>JAFTDL010000091.1 GCA_017454215.1 Lentisphaeria bacterium
CTCGGCGATCTGACGGCCCCGCTCGTAGGTGAAATCCTCATGGACGATGGAGCTGAAGGCGTCCACGGGTTCGACGTTGACGAGTATATCCAGCTTGACCATCTTTCCGGCCCGGTAGCCCGCGGGTTCGTAGTCCATGCTGCCGTAGCCCCGGGTCATGGATTTGAGCTTGTCGTGAAAGTCGATGAGGATCTCGTGCATGGGCAGCTCCGCCGTGATGATGACGTGTCCGGCGTCGGCGCTGGCGGTCTCGGTGCAGACTCCTCTCTTGGACATCACCAGATTCATCACGTCGCCGATGTAGGTCGTCGGCGTCATGATGTGGCTCTTGATGAAGGGCTCCTCGATGCGGTCGATGGCCGAGGGATCTGGCAGATAGACCGGATTGTCCACGTTCAGCAGTTCGCCGGATTTGAGGTACACGTGGTAGATCACCGAGGGATAGGTGGCCAGAATATCCATGTTGTACTCCCGGCGCAGGCGCTCCTGAACGATCTCCATGTGCAGCAGTCCGAGAAAGCCGCACCGGAAACCGAAGCCCAGCGCGGCGGAACTTTCGGCCTGATAGACGAAGGCGGCGTCGTTGAGCTGGAGTTTGCCCATGCTGGCCTTGAGCTGGTCGTACTCGTCGGTGTCGATGGGGTAGATGCCGCTGAACACCATGGGCCGCACTTCGCGGAATCCGGGCAGGGGAGAGGGCGCCGGATCGTCGCTGTCGGTCACGGTGTCCCCGATGCGGGTGTCGGCGGGACTCTTGAGATTGGGAATGAGGTACCCCACGCTGCCCGCCCGCAGTTCGTCGCAGGGCAGCATGCGCGGATTGAAGAACCCCACCTCTTTGATCTCGCTGGTGATGCCGTTGCTGAAAAGCCTGATCTTCGTGCCGCGTCTGAAGGCTCCCCGGCGCACCCGGACGAAATTCACCACCCCGCGGAAGGTGTCGTACTGGGAGTCGAAGATCAGCGCAGCCGTTCCCTTTTCGGAGGACTCCTCCGGCGGCGGGATGCGGCGGATGATCTCGTTCAGCAGGTCCGCGACGCCTTCGCCGGTCTTGCCGCTGACCTTGAGGGCTTCCTCGCGGGGAATGGCCAGCACCTCCTCCATCTGTTCGAAGCACAGCTCCAGATTGGCCGCGGGCAGATCGATCTTGTTGATGACGGGGATGATCTTGAGGTTCTGGGCGATGGCCAGGTTGATGTTGGCAACGGTCTGGGCCTGAACGCCCTGCGTGGCGTCGATGAGCAGCACGGCTCCTTCGCAGGCGAACAGACTGCGGCTGACTTCATAGGAAAAGTCCACGTGTCCCGGCGTGTCGATGAGGTTGAGCTCGTAGGTCTTGCCGTCGCCGGGATCGTAGTGCATGCGCACGGGATGGGATTTGATGGTGATGCCCCGTTCCCGTTCCAGATCCATGCCGTCGAGGAGCTGGTCCTGAAGATCGCGTTTGGCCACGGTGCCGGTGATCTCGAGCATCCTGTCGGCCAGAGTGGATTTGCCGTGGTCGATATGGGCGATGATGCAGAAGTTTCTGATAAGTTCGGGTTTCACTGTTTCCACCTTTTCATTCGCAGAAGAAGCGGGGGAGCGGAAAAGACGGTCAATCTCCCTTTCCCGGCAGGGCGGCGGGCTTGTTGATGATCTTGTCCAGCTGTTTTTCCCGTTCGGAAATGATCTTTTCAAGCTTTTTCTTGTCCATGAGGAAAAGCGCGCGCACGACGACTTTGACCGCCTTGTGAGTTTCCGCGGTCAGCTCCACCGTCTTGCCGGCCATGTTTTCGCGGATGGGAGAACCGTCGGGCGTGAGATTGCAGGGATTCATCGAACGGTCGCTGGGACTGCCGAACTGGCCGTCGCTCTCGAAAAGCCCCACTTCCGTCCGCGAGACCGATGTGATGCACACGGCGTCGGCGCCGCGCCGGGAAGCCTCTTCCAGAAGCTTCAGGCGGATGTCCTCGCGGTCGCAGGAGTCCGGCGCGGTGATCTTCGCCCGTCCGATGATCTCGTACATGCCGGGAGGCAGATCGTCTTTCTTCTGGAAATATTTGGGCATGCTCATGCCCGAAAGCGAGGCGAATTCCCTGCCGGTGTACTCGAACTCCATACAGCCGGAGAGAAACGTTCCCGCAAAAAGCATGAGTCCGGCAGCGATGAAAAAAGAGGTCTTTTTCATGTTTTCAATCCTGTTTTGCGCGTTTGAGATTCAGTTCCCAGACCTGATTGCGGCGCACTTTACGCACGAAGAGTTCGGCGTTCTTGTGGCGGATCATATCCCCCGACCGGGGCTGGCGGTCCAGCTGCTGATCCAGTTCGCGGGCAAACCACAGTCCCACGGGCTCCGCGCGGCGGGGCAGATCCAGATGAGTGTCGCGCACCAGCTGGGTCATGGGCACGCCGCCGCCCACGACCCACAGGGATTCGCTGGGCGAATAAAAAGTCCGGGGCAGGCGGTCGAACTCGTCGTCCAGATCGCCCAGAAGTTCCTCGATGATGTCCTCGAGGGTGACGAGGCCCAGCGTGTGTCCCGTGGCCGGATCGCGCACGATGAGGATCTGACTGTGCTGACTGGCGAAGCTGTCCATCAGTTCCGCGGCGGTGTCGTCCGGATCGGCGAAGTCGATGGGACGCATCACCTCGGCGATCCGGGTGACTCCGGGATGGGCAAGATCGGTGGCGACCAGTTCCTTGAAATTCACGTAGCCGATCACCTTGTTGATGTCGTTGTTTTCGCACACCGGATAGCGGGTGTGGTAGTCCTTGCCGCAGGAGTTGATCGCGTCCTGAACCGTGACCGAGGCGTCGAAAAACGAAATGCTCTCGACTTCGACCATCACCTTGATGGCCGTGCGCTCCGAAAGGCGCGGCACCATGCGGATGATGCGCTCCTGACGGCTGGAAATCACCTGACTGCTCCGGGCCAGCGCGGCCAGGGCGGAGATCTCCTCCGCCGCGCTGACGTGCTTCACCGTACGGGGCTCGAAGGGCCGGTTGATGAGGTGCGCAAGTTTGATCAGCGGCAGCAGGATGATGGTCAGAATGTGCAGCGGCAGCGCCGCGGTGTTCATGATGGCGATGTTGAACCTGACCCCCAGCGTCTTGGGCAGGATCTCGGTGTACTGCACCATGACCAGCGTGAAGATGATCGAAAACACCCCCATGTAGCGGCCGTGGAAGATCTCGTTGAGACTGGCGCCGGCGATGGTCGCGCCGATGGTGTGCGCGGCCGTATTGAGGATCAGGATCACGGCGATGGGCTTGTCGATCTCGCGCTTGAGCGACGACGTGAGCCTGCCGTTTCTCTGATTGCGCTGGCGCAGAAGGGCGATCTGGCTCGGCGAGATGCTCAGGATCGCGGCTTCAAGCAGCGAACAGATGTGCGAAGTGACGATGGCGATGGAAATACTCGTGAAAAAGATGAACCATTCGTACACTTTATCTGTCTCGCTTTCGTTGGCCGGCAAGACCGGCGTCGATGGCGGTCTCGGCCTGTTCCGCGGCGATCCGCGCCTTGAGGATCTCCACCACCGCGGGCGGGAAGACCCGTATGCAGTTATCCACGACGGATCTCTTCATTTCGTTGAAGGGCGGCAGTTTCGTCCGGTCGCTGGCCCCCATGTCGGACATGTAGACCTTGTAGATGTACCGGGCGATCCGCTCGTTGGCCACGGCGGCGTCGTGGTCGTTGTAGATCAGGTAGTTGATGCTGCGGAAGATCAGGCCGCTGATGATCTCGCTGGCCTTCTTGACGCTGGCGTCGCGCACGTCTTCGGCCCACTGGGCCATGATGAATTTCTCAAGACTGCCCTCTTTCTGCTTGCCGTCTTCTTCCTCGAGTTTCCTGAAATACTCCGCGGCCTTTTTGAACTTGCCGTAATTGTAGAGGATCGTCACGGCCTCCTTCATGAAGTTGATGCGCGCACTGCGGAAGGTGGAGTACTTGTCCTTGGCTCCGTCGTGGTACTTCTGGACGGCGACGAAGGTGTCGAACACGGCATCCACCAGCGCCAGATTGGGCACGACGATGATGCTCTCGAAGTTCTTTTCGTCGATCATCATCAGCCTTCCGGCCCGGAAGGACTCGTAAAGCGACTGGGTGATGATGCGGTCGCACGACAGGTCGTGCCCGCCGGGAGCCTTCTCCGCGCCCATGCTCGCCCAGTAGATGGCCTGGGATTCGGGAACGCGCCAGTCGAGAAGTCCGTATTTTTTGTTGATGGCGACGATCCGCGAGACTTCGAGTTTGAGCTTGCGGCGCAGAAGTTCGGCGCGGAAATAACAGGTCAGGTCGTCTTTGAGTTT
This sequence comes from Lentisphaeria bacterium, assembly GCA_017454215.1. GTDB lineage: Bacteria > Verrucomicrobiota > Lentisphaeria > Victivallales > Victivallaceae > UBA1784. Next base: position 4,297 of record JAFTDL010000091.1, read on the forward strand.
TTCGTTTCCCGCCAGCCGGGAAGCGAATTTTTCGGGCAGGTTCGGCGCGGAGGCCTCGAAAGCCTTGTACAGCTCATCGTAGGTCTTGAACCCGGCGGCTTCGGCGGCTTTCCAGACGCCGGAGTCCTGAGGATATTTTTTGAGAAACGCCCGTTCTCCGGCGGGAGCCGCGGCCAGTTTCTCCCAGTCGGGATTGCCCGCGTCGCCCACGATGGAGGCCATCTGGACGGCCAGCCGGTTCTTGTAGTACAAATTGGCGTCGTCGAGGATGTTGCCCAGCTTGTGTCCGAAGATCCACGCCAGTTCCTTGTAGATCACCGGGTCCTCGGGGTTGTAGTAGATCGCCTGATCGCGGATGAGGCGGATCCCCTCGTTCACCCAGCGCCAGCGGTCGGCGAAGCTGGAACAGGTGACCGAAATGTTGTAGGCCATGTTCCATGCCAGATACGCCGTCGCGCCCGAAAAGGTGGGCTGCAGATCGGTGATCCAGCGGGCCAGCTGGACCATTTCGAAATAGTTGCCCTTTTCCTGCAAAGCCCCGGCGCGGAGCCAGAGCAGATCGGCCACCAGTCCGCGGAAACTGCCCAGCGCCACGGTGGTGAATATCACCATGGGCGGCGCGTTGCGTATTTCTCCGGTGAAACGCAGCCTGTGCTCGGCGACCTGAGCGTCCAGCCGCTTCTCGAAACCGTGCACGCCGACCAGCATCACGACCGTGACCGCCGCCAGAACGGTGTACATGACCAATGTGCGGAATTTATTCATTTGCGGATGATCAACCCCAATTCACGTTTGCGATATATCCAGATACACAGCAGAAACAGCGGCAGCGCCCGGCACAGGAAATAGTACCAGAAGAGCGTCCAGATGAACGACCATTCGAGCAATTCCCCGCTGGCCACGGCGCCCGTCACCTCGAAGGCCTGCAGCGGGATCACCACCACGAGCAGCAGCTTGGCGATGAACACGCCGAAACGGTCCGCCGCTCCGGCCAGATAGGTCAGGCCCGTCATGTACACGGCGAAACTGCCGAAGAGCAGGTATCCCGCCTCGACGAACACCGCGACCGGCATGGACATGCATCCGCCGAAGGAACAGGCGAAGCCCGAAAGTATGATCAGTTCCAGCGCGATGACCAGCACGGCGCGCATGTAGTTTTCAAAGAATCCCACCGCCCGGATGAGCAGTTTGGGACCGTCCGCGGGCTGATAGAACTGCGAACTCCCCGAGGGATCGAAATTCTCCGCCGAAATGACCACGCTGCCGTCGGGAGCGACGACTTTCCACTCCGGACGCAGTTCCTTTTCGTGGAACTCTCCGGACATGACCTGTTCGGGATTCTGCGAAAGGGGGATCATGTAGATATCGTAATTGGCCTGTTTGGCGTCGAACACGCTGTTTCCTTTGGCGGGCTCCTTCTGCCGGGGCACGCCCGCGCAGAGCAGCACCCGGGTCATGCGCTGATCTTCGCTGGCCACCTTGCCGATGTAGGGCCGGTAACGCAGATAGATGGGCGTTGCGATCCCCTCGGGCAGACCGGGAAAACGCCAGATCTTGCGCTGGCGCGACTTGAGTTCGGAATCGGCGGTGACGACCTCTCTTCTCACATCCTTGAGCATTTTCTCCTGCGACGCCGGACTGGTGTCCACCGCGGTCCCCTGCAGGCGCAGACGGGCGACGCGCCGCCTGAGCACTTCACGCGAGAGCAGATCGAAATCCGGACGCTCGGCGGAATACACCCGGCGGCCCACCATGACCTCGTTGCGGATCTTCTCGCGTTCCTCCTTCGGAAAGTCGCCGTTGTTGTAACGGTAGAGGATGATGCCGTAGATCAGCAGGCCGGAAAGGATCAGCAGCGCCAGATTGATGAGATTGACTCCGGTCCATTTGGCCAGCCAGATGACGACCTTCGAGACCGGTTTCGAAACGATCATGTGCAGCTGGTAACTGTCCACGTCGGTGGTCATGACGAAGCACCCCAGCCAGATCGAAGAGAGGGCGAGGATGAGACTGACCGCCCACAGACTGTACAGCAGCGACACCCTGATGAAATCGCCGGCCGTCCCGCCGCCCACGGTGCCGGGAATGAAGGTCACGGCGAAGATCAGCACACCCAGCAGCAGATGAAAGATGTGCGAACGCAGCGCGTGACGGCAGGTCAGCTTGACGATGGCAGAAAAAGACCTCATTTATTTTTCCCCAGTAAGTCGTCCAGCTTGGCGTTTGCGGCCGAAAGATCCTCCGCGGGTCTCTTCGGCGCTTCCGGATCGGGCTGTTTCACCGCCGGAGCGTCGGAAGTGAGGGTCTCGAGTTTCTCGGAGACGATCTCCTCGGTTTTCTCCGCCTCGGGCGCCGCCTGCGGCGCCGTCTGCGGGGCCTCGCTCTGCGGTTCGGCGATCAGGCTCGCCAGAACGGCGCTGGCGTCATCGCCTTTTTCGAGATAGTCGGCGATCTTGCCGCCGCCGACCACGCCCGCGGTCTCGACGCTGTCGCGCTTGGCCGCCGAAATGACGCTGAGGAAGAAATCCTCGAGAGAACGGCGGGGATGGTCGATGGTGAAATCCCCGTTCCCCGCATTTTTGCGCAGGATCTCGCGGATCGCGGCCAGCGCGTCTTCGGGCAGGGCGGGTGCGACGATCCGGCTGGAGTCCGACACGGTGAGCAGTTCCGACAACTCCCCTTCGGCGCGGATCTTGCCGCCGTAGAGAATGATGACCCGGTCGCAGACGTCTTCCACATCGCTGAGCAGATGGCTGGTGACGAGGACCGTCTTGCCCCGTTTCTTGAGGGCGAGGATCAGGTCTTTGACTTCACGGCAGCCCAGAGGATCCAGTCCGCTGGTGGGTTCGTCGAGGATCAGGAACGCCGGATCGTTGATCATGGCCTGAGCCAGACCGATGCGCCGGGCCATGCCCTTCGAAAACTCGCCGACGCGGCGGCGCCGGGCATGGGCCATGCCCACCATCTCCAGCAGCTGGTCGATGCGCTTCTTTCTGTCGGCCGCCGAAAGATTGAAGAGCGAACCGAAGAAATCAAGTGTCTCCTCGGCGGTCAGATACTTGTAGAGATAGGACTCTTCGGGGAGGTAGCCGATCTCGCGCTTGGTCTCCACCGCCCGGGGACTGGCTCCGAAAACCGTCAGTCTGCCGCCCGTGGGATAGAGCAGTCCCAGCAGCATCTTCACCGTCGTGGACTTGCCGGAGCCGTTGGGGCCCAGCAGTCCCACGACCTCGCCGGGACGGATCTCGAAATCAATGTCGTTGACGGCCCGCGCTTTCGGGCGCCCCCAGAAATCACGGAAAACTTTGGTGAGCCCCACCGCTCGGACAACCGGTTCGATCTCTGCCATGATGTTTTATCTGCTCCTGAAAAAGTGGTGTGTGTGTCAGTTGCTGCCCTCTTTCGCCGGCGCGGACGCGCCCGCGCCTTCCTCGAGCGTCAGTTCTTCTCCCGTGCGCACCAGACGGGCGCTGTTGAAGATGATGATGAGCGTGCTGCCCGCGTGCAGGACCGCCGCCCAGATCGGCGTCATGATGCCGACCATCGAGAGGATCATGCCGCCGAAAACGAACAACATGCCGAAAAGAAGGTTCTGATTGATGATCATCTGGGATTTGCGCGACAGGAACACCAGCATGGCGATGCGGCGCAGATCGTTGGTCATGAGAGCGATGCTCGCGCTGTTGATGGCGATGTCGCTGCCGATGGCTCCCATGGCGATGCCCAGATCGCCCGCGGCCAGCGCCGGAGCGTCGTTGACGCCGTCGCCCACCACCGCCACGCGGCTGTTGCGCTTGACGTTTTCGACGAACTGGACCTTGCCGTCGGGAAGACACTCGCTCTTGAATTCGTCGATGGCCAGCTGTTTGGCCACGGATACGGCCACCGAGGGCCGGTCGCCGGTCACCATGGCGCAGAAACGCACCCCCTGACGGCGCAGTTCGGCCAGCATTTCCGGAGCCTCCTTGCGGATCTTGTCGCGGAAACCGATCCAGCCCAGCACGGAGCCGCCGCTGGCCACGTAAACGACGCTCATGCCTTCGGATTCGCCGGCGTCCGCGTCCTGAACGGGAACGCCCTGTTCACGCATCCATCCGGCGCGGCCCACCAGCACGGCGCGGCCGTTGACCGCGGCGGAGACGCCCCGGCCGTGGGTCTCGGCAAAGTCGGAAGCGTCGTCGAACTGCAGTCCGGCTTCGGCGGCCAGTTTCTGGATGGCCACCGCCGTGGGATGGTTGCTGAAACGCTCCACGGAGCCTGCGACTTTGAGCAGTTCCGCGGGACTGACGCCCTCGACGGGCTGAAGTTTCACGACCGAGAGCAGTCCGTCGGTCAGAGTCCCCGTCTTGTCGAAGACGAAACTCGTGACCTTGCTGGCCAGCTCCAGATGGCTCACGTTCTTGATGAAAATGCCCAGCCGGGCCGCCGCGGCCACGGCCGCCACCACCGCCGTCGGCGTGGCGAGGACCACCGCGCACGGACAGGCGATGACCAGAAAGGCGATGACGGAATTCATGTCCTCGGTGAACCACCAGGTGATCCACGCCAGCATCAGCACGGTGGGCGTGTAGTATCCGGCGTAACGGTCGATGATGCGCACCACGGGCGTGCGGCTGGACTCCGCCTGCAGGATCATGTCCTTGACCTTTCCCAGCGTGGTGTCGCTGCCGACTTTGGTGACTTCCAGATCCACCAGACCCGTGAGGTTCTGGGTGCCGGCGAAGACGTCGCTTCCGACGCCCTTCTCGACCGGGATGGATTCGCCGGTGATGGAGGCCTGATTGACGGTGCTTTCGCCGGAAACGATCTTGGCGTCGACGGGGAAGTTCTCGCCGGGACGCACGCGGATGCGGTCGCCGACCCTGAGGGCCGTGGCCTGAACTTCGGTTTCGCGGTCACCCTCGAGTCTGCGGGCGGTGTTGGGCGTCAGTTTGATCAGTTCCTCGATGGAGCGCTGGGCGCCGCTGGCGGTCCGGGTCTCGATGATGATGGTCAGCAGCAGAAAGAAGGCGATGATGCCCGCGGTCTGAAAGTCCGCGCTGGCCAGCGCCGCGAGGATCGCCAGCGCCACCAGTTCGTTCATGTAGACCTTGCCGTTGATGAGGTCCTTGACGGCCGTGACGATGATGGGCAGCGCCAGAATGAAAGCGCCCAGCAGGGAACTCAATTCCGAGGCGAACGCCAGATCGGGCATGGTCCAGTCGATGATGAACGAATTCAGCGTGAGGATGCCGCCGAAGAGCACGAAGAAGATCTTGCCCATGGCGCGGTCGTGACCGACGCCGCCTTCGGCCTTGTGGTCGTGACCGCAGATGCACGTGCCGTCCATGTGTTCATGGTGATCGTGGTCGTGACCGCAGGCGCAGGAGCCGTGATCGTGTTCGTGATGCTCGTGACCGCAGCCGCAGGCGCAGGTTTCGGGATGTGTGTTTTTATCGGTATCGCTCATCATTTCTTCTCCTCGGCTTTCGGGGCCTTCACCTTGTTCTCGCGATTGAGCTGGAACCACACTTTGCGGGGCCCCTTGCCGGCTGAGCCAAGAATGAATTTGTCCTCGACAGAGGCCTGAAGCGCCTCGGTCAGCGTGGACGTGTAAAGCGCCATCAGCACCGTTCCGGGACTGGCGGCGAACTGTGAATTGATGCTCCTGAAATAGGTCGTTTCGGCCTTCATGACGGCCACGGTCTGCTTGCGGTAGGTCTCCGCCGCGGCCAGGATCTCGGCGCGCTTCGCGATGGTGTCGTTTTCAGTGTTGACCCGGTAGGTCTCGGCCTCGCTGCGCAGCGTGGACTGGGTGTTGCTGGCGGCGGTGACCTGTTCGAAGGCCGATTTGGTGAATCCGGGAGGATACACCCGGTTCAGCGTGACGGTGTCGACGATGATGCCGCAGTCGGCCTCGTTGAGCAGTTCGGTGAAGATGCGCCGGGTCAGCTCGGAATACCGTCCCTGACCGGAGGCGAGCAGATCGTCGACCTTGAACTGGGCCGTGGCGCGGATGACCGCCTGACGGAAACTGTGGCGCAGAAAGGTCACCGGACCCCGGGTGCCCATGTAGCCGTCGGCGTCCTTCGTCTCGGGATCGGCGGCGATCCGGCCGTTTTCAACGGGCCGCAGGGGCGCGGCGAGCTTCTGATAGTATTTGGCGGGATTTCCCACCCGGTAGCTTACGGTCCATGAGGTGTGGACGATGTTGGCGTCGCCGGTGATGAGATAGGCATCCTTGCCGGGCGTCAGCGCGTTGGGCGCTTCTCCCTCGGTCATGGTCGGCGCGATGAAATCCACGTTCAGCAGCTGCTGATTGGTCTGGATGCGGATGAACTGATTGACCGGGTACGGCAGGAACCAGTGTCCCCCGGTGGTGAAGGTGTGCAGGATGC
>JAFTDL010000092.1 GCA_017454215.1 Lentisphaeria bacterium
CAGCACTCCCTCGAAACGGCGTTCTTCATGGGGATCATCGCTGCGGAACTGGGACTGGACGAGAAAAAGGCCAAACGCATCGGACTCTTTCACGACCTCGGCAAGGCGCTGGATCACGAGATCGAGGGGCCCCACGCCCAGATCGGCGCGGATTTCCTGCGCAAGCACAACGAGGCCAAGGACGTCATTCACGCCGTGGCCGCGCACCACGGCGAAGTGGAGCCCGAGAGCCTGTACGACGTGCTGATCTCCGCCTGCGATACCCTGAGCGCTTCGCGGCCCGGCGCCCGGAGCGAGACGACGGAACTCTATCTCAAACGTCTGGAACAGCTTGAGGCCATCGCCCACGAATTTTCGGGCGTCGAGTCCTGCTTCGCGCTTCAGGCCGGGCGCGAGGTCCGCGTGGTCGTCACTCCCGAGAAGGTCTCGGAGGGCGAGGCCCAGATGCTGGCGCGAAACATCTGCACCCGCATCGAAAAGGAAATGACTTACCCCGGTCAGATCAAAGTGACCATCATCCGGGAGACGCGTTCCGTCGAATACGCCAAGTAGTTTTTCGGTCGCGGAGTGTGTCATGTCCTGTTCCAGAGTCAGACTTGAGATCGACCTCGATGCGCTGCGCGGCAACGTCGGCCGCATCCGCAGCCGTGTGGCTCCCTGCCGCCTGATCGCCGTTCTCAAGGCCAATGCCTACGGCACAAGCGTCCGGGAGGTGGCCGAGGCGGTCAGAAGCGCGGGCGCTTCCTGTTTCGCCGCCGCCGATGTCAACGAGGCGGAGGAACTTGCGGGATCGGGCCTTCCCGTGCTGATCCTCGGGGCGCTTCAGCCCGACGAGGCCGAGGAGGCTGTTTCCAGCGGCTTCATCTGCGCCGTAACGGGATATGACGAGGCCCTGATCCTGAGCGAAGCGGCGCGGAAGACCGGCCGCACGGCGTTGTGTCATCTCAAGATCGACACGGGCATGGGGCGCTTCGGCATGGTCTGCGATTCGGCCTTCGAGGAGATCGAAAAGATCCGTTTTCTGCCCGGATTGCGTATCTGCGGCATGTTCTCCCATCTGGCCAGTGCCGTTGCGCCGGGCGACGGATATGCCCTCGGGCAGATCGCCCGTTTCAGAGAACTTGCGGCGAAACTGGCGGGAATGGGACTTGATCTTCGCGACGTGCATGTCGCCGCAAGCGGCGGGATCGCGTATTTTCCCGAAACGTATGCTCCGCCTTTCACCATGGTCAGGTGCGGGCTCATCATGTACGGCATCGACAGTTCCTACGCTTCGGGGTTTCCCGGTCTGGAACAGGTGCTGACCGTCAAGACCCGTCTCGCCGCCGTGCGGAAACTCCCTTCCGGCAGCTGTATCGGGTACGGACATACCTTCAAGTTGAGTTCTCCCGCGCTGGTGGGCACGGTTTACGGCGGATATGCCGACGGCGTTCCGCTGGCTCTGACCAACCGGGGAAGCGTCATCGTCAACGGCGTGATGTGTCCGGTGGTCGGCAGAGTGTGCATGGATTACCTGATGGTTCTGCTCGACAATGTGCCTTCCGCGCGTCCCGGCGATGAAGTCGTTCTCGTGGGTTCGGGCGGCGGCAGCCGGATCACCTTCAACGACTGGGCCGCCCTCAAGGGGACCCATGTCCACGAGATCCTCTGCTCCATCGGGAACAGGGTCGCCCGGTGCTGCTCATGACGGACCGGGACCGGATATTCGAACGCATCCGTTCCGGACGTGAGGCCGTCCGGTCCGGCCGTATTCCCTCTGTGAAAGAGCGGCGCAAGACCCTGCGCCGGATGCTGGTTCTGCTTGTTTCCCACGGCGAGGCGGCCTATTCCGCTCTGGCCGACGACTTCGGGCGCTCCCGCGAGTGCGCCGTGGTGTCGGAGTTCCTGCCGCTGGTCCGCGCCGTGAGGAACATGATCCGCTCTCTGCCCCGGCTGGCGGCTTCGCGCCGCCGCGGGGTGTCTTGGGTCAATTTTCCCGCCCGTGCCCGTGCCGTTCCCGTTCCGTGCGGGCACGTGCTGATCTCCGGCGCATGGGATCTTCCCCTGCTGGAAACGCTGAGGCCGGTCATCGGCGCGTATGCTTCCGGAAACCGGGTCGTGGTGAAACTGCCTGTGCGCGCCCGCAAGTCGGCGCTGTTCATTCAATGGCTTCTCGAGGAGACCTTTCTCGGCGATGAAGTCGTTTCCGTGGGCGCGGAGGCAGGATTTCAGGAGTTGTTCGAACTGGGATTCGACGGCGTCTATTGCGCCGACGGTGCGGCTGCCGCGGCATTCCTTCGTGAACATCCGACGGGGAGCGTTCCCTTTCTGTTTTTGTACCGCCGGTTCGGAAAGAACCCCGCCATCGTCGATTCCGGCGCCGTCCTGAAAAATGCCGCGGAGCGGATCGTTCAGGGCAAATTCTTCAATGCCGGTCAGAACGGCGCCGCTCCCGGGATCCTGTTCGTTCACGAGCGGGTCAGAGATGTGTTCCTTCAGCAGCTGGGACAGGCGGTCAGGCGTCTGTGCGGCGGCGATGAGCCGCTTGCCTCCCCGCAGACGGGGCGGATCATCGACAGAGATTCCTACGAGCGCCTGAGCCGGATGTCCGGCAGCGGGCGTCTCCTTCTGGGCGGTGAAAAGGATCCGCGTCAGCTGAGGATCGCCCCAACTGTGATGGATCAGCTCGAAAGCGGCGATAATCTGCTCAAAGAAGAGATATTCGGTCCGCTTCTTCCTCTGGTCGTATTCCGTTCGGAGGAGGAACTGATGCGGAAGCTGCATGACATGCCCGCCCCGCCCGCCGTCTATTATTTCGGTAACGACCGGGCGCTGATGCGGCGTCTGGAGCGTGAGATCCCGTCTCGCGATCTTGTTTTCAACGACGCGGTCATGCAGATGTTCAACCGCGACGTGCCGGGGAAGGACTTTTTTTTCATGTTCTCCCGGATGAAGAAGATCATGGCGCGTCCGGCCTTTTTCGACGGACCGTGGCGGCGTCTGCCTCTCGGCGGCGTCTGGGCCCGGTTTTTCGAATACCTGGTCAAATGGAGTATCTGACGAAAGCGGAAGATCCGATCGCAAGTCATAAAATTCATCACGAAAAAAGAAAGGAGTTCGAACCATGTCCCCGGTCATGCCCTTGGATGTACAGTGGTTCATTTACGCTCTCGTGAGCAACGAAGCCGTGTCTCAGGCCGATGCGCAGACAATGTATGAATCTCTGGGGCCCGGTGCCGGTCTTCAGGATTTCGCGCAGCTCGTTCTCGACCGTCTGGTGGAGGGCATGAGCGAGGAGGACGCCCAGTCAGTCGCCAATCAGGTGCAGGATGTCATGGACTACGCCGTGGAGCAGAGCCAGACCGGGATCGCGCCCGATCCCGTCCCTGCTCCCGAGGAGAGCGTACCCGTCGCGGAGGAGGCGCCCGTTCCTGCTCCTGCGCCCGAGCCCGGCAAGGCCGCTTTCGCTCCGCCCGCCGCGGATGCGGATTCCGGTTTCTCCGAGGACAGCGCGCTGTACTTCGAACCGCTGGACATAGATTACTCGCAGGTACAGTCCTACGAGGATCTGCCCAGTCTGAGCGACACCTCCCAGTTGAGCGACGAGGAGCTCGCCCAGCGCATGATCCTTCTGCTCGGCTGTCTGCGTGCGCTGGGATGCAGCGATCTGCACATCTCCGGCGGCACGCCGCCGTTTGTCCGCCGTCAGCTTCAGGTGGAACGGATCGATTCCTACGTGCTGACCGACGAGGACTCCCGGCGGCTCAATCTGTCGCTGCTTTCGCCGACGCAGAGAAAAGTGTTCGCCGAAAAGCAGGACATGAGCTTTGCCCTCGAGGTCGGCACCGACCGTTTCCGCGTCTGCCTCATGGAGCACAAAAACGGCGTAGGCGGCAGCTACCGCCTGGTCCCCGATCACATCTGTACGCTGGAGGAACTGGGGTTTCTGCCCAAAGACGTTCCCTACGTCGAACGTCTGCTCGACTACAACAACGGACTGATCCTCGTCACCGGGCCCATCGGCGCGGGTAAGACGACCACGCTGGCCTCGATGGTCAACATCATCAACGACCGCCGGCAGGATCACGTCATTTCCGTCGAGGAACCCATCGAGATTTTGCAGATATCCAAGAACTGTCAGGTCACTCAGCGCGAAGTGGGACACCACACCATGAGTTATCATTCTGCGCTCAAAGCCGCCCTGCGCGAAGACCCCGACGTCATCGTCATCGGTGAAATGCACGACCTCGAAACCATCGAAAACGCCATCACCGCCGCCGAAACGGGCCACCTGGTGATCGGCACTCTGCACACGGGCAATGCGCCCGATACGCTGAACCGTCTGCTGGACGTGTTCCCGCCCGAACAGCAGCCTCAGATCCGCGCCATGACCGCGGGCAGTCTGCGCGGGATCGTCTGCCAGAAACTCGTTCCCGACGGTTTCGGCGGCATCACGATCATCTATGAGATCCTGCTCAATACCATGGCCGTGTCGAATATCGTCAGCGAAGGCAAGGCGTTCCGCCTCAAAGCCACCATGTCCACTGCGACGAAACAGGGCATGTGCACGCTCGAGCAGTGTGCCTACAACAAGTTCGAGCTGGGACTGATGACCTACGAGGCGGCCCGTGTGCAGATGCAGGACGCTTCCGTGATAGCTCAGCTCGATCAGCTTCATGCGACGCGGGAAGCCCAGAAGTTGGCAAAAAAACGGTAAAAAGAGGTGAAGACCATGCAAAACGAACCGATGATCAATAAGTATCTGCGCCAGATGCTCGAAATGGGCGGATCCGACTTGCACCTGTCGATCAATTTTCCCGCCAAGGCGCGCATCCACGGCAACATCCAGTGCCTCGACGACGATGTGCTGGATGCCGA
>JAFTDL010000093.1 GCA_017454215.1 Lentisphaeria bacterium
AAGGCCGCCGAACCCAAGGCCGCCGAACCCAAGGCCGCCGAACCCAAGGCCGCCGAACCCAAGGCCGCCCAGAGCAAAGCCGACGACACCATGAAACCCGTCGACCAGTGGACGTTTTTCCAGATCGCCTTTCTGCCCTACGTTCCCAATGCGGCCATGAACTCCAACGTCTACGGCATCAAGTCCGGCTGGCCCATCACGTGCGGCATCGGCCGCATCTGGGGTCTGGAAGCTTCGTGGCTCTACTCCGGAACGGAAGAGGCCAAGGGCATTCAGGCCTCGTGGGTCTGCTGCTATGACAGGACCTGCGACGGACTCCAGTCCTCCTTCGTCGTCTGCATCAACAGGGAGCTCCTGCGCGGACTTCAGGCCACGCTGGTCTATTCCCACGCCGGAGATCTCATGGGGATCCAGGGCAGTCTCGTCAGCCTTGCCGACGATGTCTACGGACTTCAGGCCGGTCTCGCCTTCGCCAGAGCCAAGGACGTCAACGGCTTTCAGGCTTCGGGCGTCTGCGTGAACAGCGGCAAACTTGCCGGAGTCCAGTGCAACCTTTACGGTCAGGTCGGCGACAGCCGCGGCGTCCAGCTGGGGATCGTCAATGTCTCCCACGGCAAGGGCGTGCAGTTCGGTCTGGTCAACTACATCAAGGACGGTTTCCTGCCGGTCTTCCCCATCTTCAACTTCGGGATCTGACACGGAATGTCTGCCGCCGATCCGGAAAACGATCCCCGCCTGCGGCTGAAACTGCTTCAGGCCGAGGAGAGTGCCGTACCGGACGTGCCTGATGTGCGCCGCGGGGTGCGTTTCGCGCCCTGCGGCTGTCTCTTTTTCGGCGCCATGGGCCTGCCGCTGCTCAAAATGGGAACAAGCTGGTCCGCGATCCTGCTGATCGCCTGTTTCGCCGTTTCCGGCGCTCTGCTCGTGGGCGTCGCGGCGGCCTACCGTCCGGCGAAGAAATGAAACTCCTCTTTCAGGGCGGGACCGTCGAACTTGCGGATATGCCCGCGGAAAAACTCCCCGCGGAATTGTTTCCCCTCGTCAAGGCCGACCCCCGCACGGGCTCCTTCCGCGCCCGCGCCTGCGACTACGCCGAGATCGTCCTGACCCTCTGCCGTCTGGGCATCCCCTTCGCGGACGAAGCAAAAAAATTTTTGCCCGTCGACGATCTGGAACTCCGCGAAAAGATCGTTCTGCGCCCCCATCAGGAAAAGGCCCTCGCCGCGTGGAGAAATAATGAATTCCGGGGCGTCGCCGCTCTGCCCACCGGCAGCGGAAAAACCATCCTCGCCGTCCACGCCGTGGCGCTCCTCAGGCGGCCCGCCTTCATCATGGTGCCCACCATCGATCTGCTGATCCAGTGGGCCAATGTGCTGGAGCGCTTTTTCGGTCCCCGCATCGGCATGCTGGGCGGCGGCTCCCGGGACATCAGGGAGATCACCGTCAGCACCTACGACTCCGCCGTGCTCAACATGGAGTTCATCGGCGACCGTTTCGGACTTCTCGTGGCCGACGAGTGTCATCACCTGCCGGGACCCGAGACCCGTCTGGCCGCGGCCATGTGCATCGCTCCCTTCCGGCTGGGCCTGTCGGCCACGCCCGATCTGCCCGACGACCGCGCATCCGTGCTCGAGGACCTCATGGGACCCGTGGTCTGCCGCGTCGGCATCGGCGAACTGGAGGGCAAGGTCCTTTCGTGCTACGACGTCCGCCAGATCCGGACCAGTCTCGACCCCGACGAAGAAGCATCCTACCGCCGCAGCCGCGAACTTTACACATCCTTCCTGCGGCGGTACCGCATTTCGTTTTCCATGCCCGGCGCGTGGAACCGGTTCATCGGCCTCGCCGCCCGGACTCCGGAAGGCCGTCAGGTCTTCGAGGCATACCTCGAACAAAGGCGCATTTCCCGCTCCGGCCGCGCCAAAAAGCGCGTGCTGTGGAAGATTTTGAGCGGCAGTCCCGGTGAACGGATCATCGTCTTCACCGCCGACAACGCCACGGCCTACGACATCGGACGCAGCTTCTTTCTGCCCGTGATAACCCACCTGACCAAGTCCGCCGAACGCAAGGCCTTTCTCGACAGCTTCCGCACGGGAGCCTGCCGGGTCATCGTCACCAGTCAGGTGCTGAACGAGGGCGTGGACGTGCCCGAGGCCTCCATCGGGATCGTCATCTCCGGCACCGCCAGCGCCCGGGAGCACATCCAGCGTCTGGGGCGCATCCTGCGCCCCGCTCCCGGCAAGGAGCGGGCCGTGCTCTACGAACTGGTCAGCGCCGGGACTTCCGAGGAATCCGTCTCCAGTCGCCGCCGCACGCCGGCATGTTGAAGGGATTCTCCCGAAAAAGACGATGCCGGACAGACTTCGGTCTGCCCGGCATCGGTCCGTCCGCGCGCAACGGCCCGCGCCGCAGGGGTCAGCGGCGGCGGAGGAATCCCGGACCGGCGTTTTCTTCGGCGGCGATCAGCGCTTTGAGCGTATCGGCTCCGGGTTTGGCGCGGTAGGCTTCGAGAGCCTTCCGCCATTCGGCATTGGCGCTGATGCGCATATTGTTGAGCTGAAGTTCCAGCGTCAGCGCGGCGATCTCGCTCTTCAGCGCGGCGTCGGTCCTGATCTTCTTTGCGGCCAGCGCGGCTTTGTCGAGCGCGGCGATCTTCCGCGCCGCGACGGTCCGGACGGCCAGATCCGCGGCCGCGGGACCGAAGGGACGCGCCCTGCAGGCGCAGCGCTGCAGCGCCGCCCGGCTCAGCAGCAGATCGGCTTCGGCGCGGACCAGTTCCCGCGGAGAAGCGCCCGCATCCTTTTTGAGAAGTTCATAACGCTGTTCGGCCAGCGCGGCGATCTTTTTCACCAGTTCCCCCCGCGGACACTTTTCACAGGAGAAAGCGTCCTTGCAGACGCGGTCCCCCGCACAGCCGCAGCTGCGCAGAGCGCCCTTGGGGCCGTGCCCCCTGCGGAACTCCCCCTTGGGGCCGTGCCCTTTGCAGAACTCACCCTTGGGGCCGTGCCCCTTGCGGAACTCTCCCTCGGGGCCGTGCCCCCTGCGGAACTCCCCCTTGGGGCCGTGCCCTTTGCAGAACTCACCCTTGGGGCCGTGCCCCTTGCGGAACTCTCCCTCGGGCGGCCGCGGTTTTTCGGGTTCGGCGGCGGGAGCGTCGTCGGCGGCGTACGCGGGCACGCCGCCGGACTCCCAGAAAGCGTAGGCCGTCACCACGTTCTGTTTGGGGATGGGAACGAAGGTGTGGATGACCATCGTCACCAGACAGGCCGCCGGGATGGAGATCAGCGCCGCGATCAGAGCCGCGCGTTTGTCGCCGGATTGAGATATCATGATTTTGCTCCTTCCGTAAAATTTTGCCCGGATCCCGCGGAAACAGCCCTCCGTTTCCCGGATTTTTCCGGACGCCCCGGGCCGCCGCCGGAACGGCTCCCGGGAAAGGTGTTGTCTTTCTTCGGAGCGCCCCCCCGGACACCCCGCTGCACCCTTAACGGAAAAGAAAAGCGATTTATTTTTGCCGCCGCGGAAAAATCATTTCCCGTTTTCGAGGGAAGTTGTGAAGTCGATGATGTCCTCGAAGGCCTCGCGCTGGATCGGGCGCGAGAGGTCGTAGAAGAAGCCGTGTTCGGCATATTTGTAGGTCTTCATGCGCGAGGGGATGCCCCACGCCTTGTGCTTTTCATACAGCGGCACGTTCAGGCGCGAGGGGAACAGTTCCTCGATCTGGGCCTCCATGAAAAAGAGCGGCGGGTTGTCCGGGCGGATGAAGCGCGCAAGCGAGAGGTTCCGGAATTTTTCGGGCGCATCTTCCCAGGTGCCCCCCGCGGCCCGTTCCATCATGCCCCACATGGCCGGGTAGGTCTCCTCCCACGGCTCGAAGGTGGCGGGCAGAGACTGCAGCAGTCCGCAGGCGGGTTTGATCCACGGACCGGGCAGATCGCACTTTTCTCCGCATTCACCCGGTTCGGCGCAGACGAGAAGCGAGGCCAGATGCGCTCCGGCGCTGGTGCCGAAGACGGCGACCCGGGGAGAGGAAATGCCCTGTTCCTGAAGCACGCCGACGAAGTTTGCGAAACTTTCACGCACGTCCTTGAGCTGGTCCACCGCCGAAAGTTTCCCCGGTCCGCCCGGAGGCAGCAGGCGGTAGGTCGTCGTGCCGCAGATGTACCCCCGTCCGCAGTAGGCGTGCATGATCCGGTGGTAGTTGTCGGTGTTGCCGTTGGTCCAGCCGCCGCCGTGCACGAAAAAGAGCGCGGTCTTCCGCGTGACCTTTTCCGGCATGAAGCAGTCGAAAGTGCGGTGCGGAACGATGTCGTCGTCGAGATAGTATCCGGTATACTTGAACATTGTCTTCTTTCCTTGTGAACGCCGCGGTCATCGCGGTTTCCGTTTAATGTATCACGGGCGCGGCGGATTTCAAGTCGCCGGACCACGAAAACACGAGGGGCTCCCACGCGGTCACGGGGCAGGTGATCCGGCCTCTGACCGTAGTCATGTCCAGCTGCCGCGAACCGGGAGTCATGTTGAGGACCGCGAGAATGATCCTGTTCCCGCACCTGCGGGCGGACCAGAGCATCTTCGGGGGGCACTCCGTCACGAAGCCGGGGATCTCCTGCCCGCGGGCAAATTCGGGATAGATCTCCCTGAACTCGGCGTTGACGCCCGAGATCACCGACCACAGCCGGGAGCGTTCCGGCCTGACGCCGCCGTGTCCCAGATGGATGATGACTCCGTTGAGGCCGGTGAGCATGGCGCAGAACACGCCCGCCCGCAGTTCCTCGGCGGTGCGGCACTCCCCGTTGGGGATCGAGCCGCCCAGCCAGAACACCACGGGCTTCTTTTCGGCCATGCGCCGGATGTCGCGCATGCAATGCACGAGTTCGGGCATCATGTCGGGCGCGTATCCGGACTTCCACGAGGCGACTTCGATGATGTCGCAGCTGCCGATGTAGTCCGGTATCTTCTCCCACTTGCAGACGTGGATCGAAAAGAGCCGGTCGGGACGGCAGGCTTTGAGAAAGTTGTAGAGCGAAGCGTAGAATTTCTTCCCGTCCAGTTTCATCCGCGCCGCCGGGTCGCCGCGCGTCACGGGGAACTGCGCTTCGTAGGCCAGCCGCAGAACGAGGCGGTTGCCGGGAGCCTTTTCCGCCAGTCCGGCGGCCACGATCTTTTCGGTGTTCGGGTGCAGATGGGCGCTGACGTATTCACCCCGCAGAAAGCGGTAAAGTCCCATGGAGCGGAAAGTCACCGCATTTCTGCATGCGCCGATGTTCCCGGCGTTGAGATCGAAGACCGGATCGGCCTGAAGGCCCGAAACGGGGGTGTGGCTGGCGCCCACGGGGAGCACAGGCCTCTCTCCCAGCAGAAAGAGGCCGTCTCTTATGGAAAATTTCTCATCGGGCGCGATGTCGGGGACCGTGAGATCGCCGGGCACGATCTTTATCAGCCGCACCGCCCGCAGTCTGCCCGATCTCAGTTCGAGGATGTACCGCCCGGGCGCGAGTCCGGTGAGAGGGAGTTCTCCCCGCGCCGGGGCGTCCGTTTCACGCAGGACTTTGCCGTTCCCGTCCCGGAGCAGGAGCTTCGCGGGCAGGGGAAAGGTGTGCCGCCACGGCAGCGTCTTCATTTTCGGGGGGCAGTAGAAACGCTCCGGCTCGAATTCCAGTCCGCCGGAAGGCGCGGCCGCGGCGGAACGCTTCAGCAGCGTCCTGCCGTCGGGAGCGGACAGCGCTATCTCGACGGGAAAAACCGATTTCGGGCAGACTTCGCCCTCGAAGAGCGGAACGTCCCAGACGCGGGATCCGCCCTCGGTCCGGGCGGGGATCCTCCGGTCCGAGACCGTGCAGACCGCGCGGCTGTCCGCAAGGGAGGCGGGCACATGGAGTTTTGCGGTGAGCCTGTCCTTGCGGGCCTCCCAGAAGAGGAGCCGCGGCTCCTCTTTTTTTCCGAAACGGATCTCGCCCATCTGCGAGATGTCGTGAAAATCTTTTGCCCCGCTCCAGCTGGCGGACTGATGGATCCCGCCGCCCTGCGGCACTCTTGCGGCGAAGTTGGCCCGCCACCGCGTCCCCGCGACCGGGCGTTCCGCACCGATCTCCCGGTAGGGGATGCTCCAGCCGGCGGTCCAGAAGTTTTTGCCGTGTACGACTTTTGCCGAAATGCGCGGCTCCCACGACGTGTCGCGTTTTTTGGCCGTGTAACTGAGGCCCGACGGATTCAGCGCCGTGTGATGATATACCCCCGTTCCGGGGACCGTCGAGACCAGAAATTCGGCGGTGTCGCCGCCGAACATCCGCTCGTCGTCGTTCTTTTTTCCCAGACTTTTGGGGGACGTTCCGGGCAGGTACGGCACGGTGACGACGACTTCGAAATGCTCCTTGAGAAAGCGGATCGAGAATTTCGGCGCAAGAACGGGGATCCTCACCCCCGTCGCCGCGCCGGGATCCGCCGCAAGTTCCGACGCGGGGTCCGCCGTGAGGACGACATCCTGCGCGCCCAGGACTGCCGCGCAGAAGAGGACAGGCAAAATTTTCGACTTCATGACAGGATTCCTTTCTGTTGAGTTTTCCGGACAAAAATATCCCCGTTTGACGGCAAAAGCAAATTTTTTACGCGAAAAAGCGTCACATTTTGCGGGATGCCCGGCGGTAGGCGAGGGGCGTCATGCCGCAGGAAGCGCGGAATTCGCGGGTCAGGTAGTAGGCGTATGAAAACCCGCATTCGGAAGCGATCTCCGAGACGGGCTTGTTCGAAAAGGTGAGCAGCTGCCGGGCCTTGGCCATGCGCCGGTCGCGGATCTCGCCCCAGATGGTCGTATTCAGATGCCTGCGGAAGAGCGCGGCCAGTGTGGAGACGCTGACTCTCGCCGCCCGGGCGACGTCGGCGCGCGCGAGGCGGCACTCGTGGAACCGGTCGTCGATGCAGCGTTTTGCCAGCAGCAGCGCTTCCGGCAGGGGCTCCGCGGGCCGCTGGGTCATGGCTTCGTGCAGAAGCGTGTACGCGGCGCCGCCGATCCTCGCATCTTCCGCATCGGGACGGGTGATCTCGTCTCTTATCTTTTCGAAGCAGTGTCTTATCCGTTCCGGCTGACCGGCCTGAAACGCCGGCAGTCCGTCGGGAAACATCTGCCCCAGCAGACCCCGGAGCAGGGGATTGGGGTCCAGCAGAATGAAATAACGCTCCACCTTTTCGCTGGCCGCGATGAAGTCGGAATCCAGAGTCCTGAGGTCGAACATGGCGAAAAAACCGGGACCGATCTCTTCCCGTCCGCCCGCGCGGCGCACTCGCTTCTGTCTGCCTGAAAGTATTAAAAAAGCAATGATCCCGGGGCTGGGCAGATCATTCCGGCTTTTCCAGTTGCGGTAGCTCGTGGAGTGACAGAAGGTCTGGACGCGGATGACGGGACTGTCTGTTTCGAAGGGCGTTGTGTTGGCGTCGTAGATCTCCCTGAACTGATGCGATTCCCAGACACGCTGCATCGTGATTTTACCCTATACTATGCTTTATTTGACCGATCATATTATTTTAACTTATTGCAAAAATCAAAAAATGCAAGTATATTGTCAACGGATTCCGTCGTCAACGCACAGAAAGGAAAACGATCATGCCGAAACACAGCCGTTCTCTCTTCGCCTCAGACGTCAAGCGTGAAGCGTTCCGCCGTTTCACCCTGATCGAGCTTCTGGTGGTGATCGCCATCATCGCGATCCTCGCCGCCATGCTCATGCCCGCGCTGCAGCAGGCCCGGGAACGGGGACGCACGGCCTCGTGCATCAGCAACATGAAGCAGATCGGCCTGGCCATCCAGTTCTATCAGCGGGATTACGATGACATGAGCATGCGCTACGAACTGGTGAAGGCGAGTACGACTTGGGGCACGGGGCTGATTTATTACAACTACATCACTCCCAAGGCCCTCGACTGCCCCACCTACGCCGGGGAGGCGCTGGACAAGACGCTGGATTACAGCGACAGTCTCAAGTGCTGGGCGGTCAGCGCCTACAGTCCCTACGGCTACAACTACCGCTGGCTCGGCGGCGGCCAGAATGAACCCATGGTCAAGATATCGGTGTTCAAACATCCGTCGAAACTTCTGACGATCACTTCGAACTACAACAACCAGACTTTCCAGCGGGGTTATTACGTCATCAATTCGGCCAAGCAGAACGCATCGGCGACGACGGGCGTTCCCTACGGCCGTCACGGCGGCACGATGAACATCCTCTACGCCGACGGCCACACCGGGCAGATGAGGCCCAACGGACTCGATCCCTACACCGACGACAATCTCGGCAATCACTCGACCAAACCGGTCAACTGGAAGCCGCTGGGCAAGTGACCGTCATGAAAAAGATCCTGCTGCCCGGAATTCTGGTCCTGCTGCCCCTGCTCCTTGCCGGGGCCGAAGAGAGGCCCTTCGCGGACTTCCGCCGCCGGGCCGCTCAGGTGAAAAAACGCTCCCCCGAGGATTTCGCCCTGGGAAAGGAACTGGCTTTTGCGATGCAGAAGGCGGCGCTGGCCCGCAAACCTCTGCTCGGCCGCAGTTACCTCTATTTCGAAACCGTGCTGTGGCGGGGCGGACGGCTGTGGTTCTCCGAAAAATACTGGCATGACCGCTCGCTCTTCACCAACCGCAAATATTTCTCGAAGAGCAGATCGTGGGAGAAGAACACCGCTGTCACCTACCGCCTGATGCGCGATTACGACGCCGACGGATGCAACTTCTTCGCCAACCGGAGCGCCGAGGCCATCAACCTCGACGCGGCCGACATGAGCGGCCTCTCTCCCGACGAGTTCAAGATCCTGCCCACCGTCTGCCCCCATAACAGCACCTACTGGAGCATGCTCGACCGGGTGCTCAAGAAGATCGTCACCAACAAATACGTCTGGCGCATCGGCGGCAAGCCCGTTTATCTCACCTATTCCGCCGACGTGTACAAGGGACCGGCCGCGCTCAAGGCGTTTTTCGACGACGTGAGAAAGCGCAGCGGCAGCGATCTCGCCTACATCGTGGACATAACCGGCAACCACATCTACCTCTATCCCGACACCCAGTACGCCGTGCACCGGGCCGTGGCCGCGACGGATCTGCTGAGGTACTTCGACCACATCACCGACTACCTCAGGGACGCTGTCGGCGTGGAGTACGGCGTCTATCTGGGCAAACAGGATCTCACGCTTGCCCGCGAGTACATCGACGAGGTGCTGCTGCCCCTCTACGGAGCCGCCTGCGCGCAGAAGCCCTTCGACGGCAAAAGGATACTTTCCCTCAAAGTCGTCAGCAACTACACCAACTGCAACGGCTCCCAGACCGTCTACGCCGACGGCACCAGGACCCTGCGGGGCTACCTCGACCTCTGCCGCAAGTACAAGGTCGATCTGATCCAGGGCTTCGAGTGGGACGAACACAACGAAAACACCAACCTGGAGCCCACCGTGGCCAAGCCCATGGCCTACAAGCGCATATTCCGTTATTACATGGCGGGCATCAAGGGCAGGGCTCCCGCTCCTCTCGAAGGGGACGACCTCGAGCGGCCGAACCTCATCGTCAGCACCCGCAGACAGCTGGGCGCGGGCGAGGAGCTGGAGCTCGAACTGCTCAACGTGCCCGACGGCGGCAGGGAGCCGTACCGGGTCACGGCGGAGCTTTTCGATCAGAGCGGAAAGGCGGTCTACCGTTCAAAGGAGATCGAGTTCGATCCCGCCGTATTCGGGGACCGCACCCTGTCGGTCCCGACGGAAAAATATCCGGATTCCCTGTTCCTCCAGCCCCGGCTCATCGTGGATTTCAAGGGCAAGACCCGCACGTACGAGGGACTGCCGCCCGTCATCGTCCGCGGCACGGCTTCCCGGGACCACTCCACTTTTTCCACGCCCCTGCGCAACCTGCTGACGGCCAAGGGCAGCGTTTCCTTCACCGAGGGGAGGATAGTCCGTCCCGGCATCCGCGAGGTGAACATCTCCGCCGACATGACCTTCGACGACAAACTGGTTTCCGCCGAGGCCGTGCAGGACAGTCAGGATATTTTCGTCTGGGACCCCCGGGACGAATTTCAGACCGCCGACGGCATGAACCGGCTCTTCAAGTTCTATGTCCGCACGGCCGACAGCACCCGGTTCGAACTCAGGCTCGAACTGCCCTTCGCCAAAAAGTTCGATACGTCTTCCGCACCGGATAAACCTGCCGCCCTTGCGCCCCTGAGCGGCACCCGCACCCGCAAGATGGACGGCAACTCCCGCATCGACGAGTATTTCATCGTGCCCGGAACGGCCCTCGCCGAAGGGGTGCTGAAAGTCTCCGGGAAGCGTCTTGCCGGGAAACTCGAGGGCAAGCCCTTCGCCTGTTCCTTCAGACTTGCCGACGTTCTGAAAACGGGTGTCTCCTCGGTGGTCCTGCCCGACGGGCTCCAGTTCGCTCTCGAGTGCGATCCCCGGCCCGCCGTCATGGCTCTCGAACTCGGCACGAACCGGGCGGCGTTTTCGGCTCCGCTGCTGGTCAACGCCCCCGACGGCGTCACGGCTCTGCGGATGGTCTCGCAGTCGGGCAAGATCTACTGGAGTCGGGCCCACGCGCTTCCCGCTTCGGGCAAGCCGGTCCCCGTCTCCGCGCTGAGCAGCCGCCGGGGCGTCCTCGACTTCTCTCTGCCCGAGTCGCGGGTGCCGCATATCGTCTACGACTTCGATCAGCCGCTCTTCGGCAATATCCTGCCTGCGGCGGCGGGACGGGAGTTTTACGCCCACATCGCGGGATTCCTCTCGGTCTCCACCGGTTTCGAGGGCGGCATGGGGGCGTTCAGCATGCCCCGGGCCTACGTCGCGGGCGCATCGCAGGTCCCCGCGCGGCGGAACGGTCCCGCCGGGCGCAGTCTGGTTTTCAACGGGCGGGACACTCAGGCCGTCTTCTTCCCCAAGACCGCCGTTCCCCAGCGCCACGGCTTCACCCTCGTCTTCGACCTCAAGTTCGACGACGTGAAAAAAGACCAGATCATCTTCGAGCAGCGCAACGCCCACTCGTACCTCACCGGGTTCCTGCTGCGGCTCGAGAAGGGCAAGTTCGTGCTGGAATACAACTTCCGCGAGCCCCACAAGGATCACTCGCCCCTCTCCACGCTGAAAAAGTTCGAGACGGACATTTCCCCCGCGGCGGGCGTCCGGCAGAAACTCGTTCTGCGCTTCGACTGCCGCAAGGTCACTGTGGAGCTGGGGGAGAAAAAAGCGTCCTTCCCTGCCGAGGGAATGGGCCTGTGGCTCACCCCCTCCGCCTTCGGCGGCCGGGGAAGCGAGCGCTTTGCCGGAGAACTCTTCGGCGTGAGATTCGTCCACTCCCCCGAATACAGATAACGGAAACACTTTCGACAACAGAAGGATGAAAGGATCATGAAAAAACTGCTCTTCCTCGCCGCTTCCGCGGCTCTTCTGCCCCTTGCCGCCGAGATCCTCGTGTGGCAGGACAGCGTGAAAAGGTGCGACTGGATCGCCGCCGACAAAAAAACGCCCTTCACTTTCAAGGACGGCGTCCTGACCACCCCGGACAAAAGTTTCTTTCTGGGGGAGACCCTCAGATCCGTCAATCCCGGCGGCGAAAATCTGCCCGGATGCAAACTGCGCTTTTCGGTCGAAGCCCGGGGCAAGGGCAAAGTCCGGCTGGGCATCTGGAACTACCAGCCCAAGGTCCGTCCCCACTGGGGAGAAGAGATCCGGCTGACCGGTGAATTCAAGACCTATACCGTCGATTACACCCTCGACCGGCAGGCGCCCTATATCCGCTGTCTCGTTCAGGGCGCGGGCGAGTTCCGCAATGCGAAACTTTTCAATATGCGCAAGGAGGGATACGCCATCACCGCATATCCGGCCTATCAGATGTATTCCGACGTGCCCGAAAAAGTCACCTTCACCCTGCTGAAGGACGGCGTTCCCGTGAAGGACGCTTCTCTGCGCATCGACGGCAGCTGTGCCAGCGACCCGGATTCGGGCGTGACGGCCAAGGCATACGCCCAGCGCGGCGACACGACGCCCTTCGACGCCGAAGCGAAGAAGATCAAGCTCGACAAGCCCGTGAAGATCCTCTATCTGGGCGACAGCCTGACCCATTTCGACGAGGGCTTCAACCATGCGGACAAAACCGTGTTCTTCCTCAACAAGTTCAACCCGCACAAGGCGGAGCTTTTCAACTTTGCCGTCCGGGGCGACTCCTGCTCCATGACCCTCGACCGCATGAAGGACAAGTACAAGGACCGCTACGCGAGCCGCTTCGCCGGTTTCAGGAAACATAAGTACGACATCGCCTTCATCTTTCTCGGTCAGAACGACACCCGGGCCCACGTGAGGACCCAATACAAGGCCCCCGTGATCCCCCCCGACCGCCAGAAGCGCTACTACCGCGAAATGATCGGCATCCTCAAGAAGATGGGCGTCGGACGCATCATCATCATCTCGTGCGCCTCCCTCGACGAACCCCGGCTCAAGGCCCAGGCCGAGGCTCTCGCCAGGACCCGTCCGACGAAACACGCCGTCTACGGCAAGCCGGAGTTCCTCGAACAGTTCAACGCCGCCTCGCGGGAGATCGCCAAAGAGACGGGCGTGGAGTATCTCGACATCTACACTCCCATGAAGGCTCTGCCGGACAAGCCCGCGTACTTCGTCGACGGGACCCATCTGAATCGCAGGGGCCACGACCTCGTTGCGCTGCTGACGCTGAAATATCTGGCCGACACTCCCAGGTGAAGTTCATGTTCATCGACGTCCACGCCCACGCGTATCTCTTCGACTGCCCGCCGCAGGACGGCGTGACGCAGTTCGCAACGGCGGAAGAGGTCGTCAGGCGCTACGATGAACTGGGGATCGACCGGGGCATACTGCTGCCCCTGATCGGGCCGGAGGTGTACGCGCCCCAGTCCAATCAGGAGGTGCTTGAGATCTGCCGCCGCTGGCCGGAGCGTTTCATCCCCTTCTGCAACATCGATCCGCGGGGCATCGAAAACAGCGAAAGCACGGATTTCTCGGTCTGGATCGACTGGTACAAGGCCCGGGGCTGCCGGGGCGTCGGCGAGTTCATGCCCAACATGGATTTCTGCGACCCCCGGGTATGGAACATCTTCCGCCAGTTCGAGAAGGCCGGTCTGCCCGTGATCTTCGACGACACCGTCCGGGTGGGGCGCTCCTACGGGCTGGTGGACGACCCCGGTCTGCCTCAGCTTGAGGAGACTTTGCGGACTTTTCCCGGACTCGTCCTCTTCGGCCACGGGCCCGCGTTCTGGAGCGAGATCGGCGTGCTCGAGACTCCGGCGGACCGGGGCGGTTATCCCCGTTACCCGGTGCGCGCCGAGGGGGCCGTGCCGAAACTTTTCCGGCGTTATCCCAATCTCTGGGGAGACCTCTCGGCCTTTTCGGGCTTCAACGCCCTTGCCCGTGACGTGGACTACGCGGTGAAGTTCCTCGATGAATTTCAGGACCGCCTCTGCTTCGGCACCGACATCTGCCGCGCCGATCAGGAGCTGCCGCTGGCGGGGTTCCTGCTGGACCTCAGAAAAACCGGCCGCCTTTCGGAGAGCGCCTTCCGCAAGATCGCCCGCGAAAACATCGAACGGCTGCTGAAGCTGTAAATTTGCCGCCTCTTTTCAGCGGAGGGCGGACAGGGCCTCGACGAAGTCCGCGTCCGGCGGCAGGGCGTGCATGCGGGCGTGGGCGGGCAGATGGAGCGCGCCGTTGCCCGAAGCGAGGATCGTCCCGCCGCGGTCCATGAATTCGATCAGCCGGGCGCGGAGAAATTCGGCCGTGAACATGCCTTTGTACGCCGTTTCCGCACCGTGGGGCACGACGAGCACGTCGAGGTGACGCAGCGCATCGGTGCACAGCGCCTGATTGTCGACGAAATTCACATCGAGATCGCTCTGCCGGTCGAGGGCCAGCATGGAGTTCACGCCGTACTTGCCGACGATGCCCGGCGAGCAGAAGCCCACCCGCAGCGGACGGGCTTTCTTGAGGGGATAGACCGGAACGGGGCGGACGCCCGTCACCGCGTAAATGCACCCCAGCGCGATGTCGTGGGTCGATTCGCGGGATTCCGGATGGAAACTCGCGGCGATCACTTTGCCCTTGCCGAACTGCCCGAAAATGACCGCCGGAGCGCCGTAGAAGTCGCCGCCCTGATTGTTGGAACGGGGGATGGTGCTTTTGTAGACGCCGAGGACTTCTCCCCGGCTGCCGTCGGGTCCACTCTTCGGGCGGCAGATGGGACCGTGGGAGTAGCGCGCCCAGCGGACTCCGGGGTTGATCCCCATGATCCTGGCGCCTTTTTCGGAAATCTCCACCCGCAGCATGGCCGTGGCGCCCCCCGCGCCGGGACGGTATTCGAAGGGCAGCAGCCGCAGACGGTCGGGCTTGTCGAGCGCGCAGTGGAATCCGGCGCAGGCTCCCGTGTAGGAGCCGCCTTTCGCCACGAAGTCGCGCACCTTTTCCATGCCCTCGGGGCCGAGGGTCCTGCACTGCAGATTGCTGCTGCCGCCGGGAACGACCAGCAGATCGAGTTCATCCAGTTTGTTCTGCCTGATGTCTTCGGCGTCGACGAGAACGAGTTTCAGCTGCGGCGAATAGGCCAGCAGCCGGGCCCAGAAGAGCACGCCGCTGCTGCGGCTGCCCTTGTCCACATAGAACCCGGTCCTGACCGGCCTGACGGCGGAGCTTTCCTGCGCGTTCTTCGCCGCCGCGCATCCCGAACAGATGAGGAAAAGCACGACGGCCGCCATCTGAAGTGCGAAACGTTTTTTGCGTGGATCCATTTTTCCGTCTCCTTATGTATCCTGATTTCAGGGAAAAGATCACTCCCGGTAGCGCTGCTGATACAGCTGCCGGTAGGCCTGCGGCGAGCGGCCGCTGTACGCGCGGAAGACGCTGCACAGATAACTCGGGGTGCTGAATCCCGTCCGCGCCGCGATCTCCGGCAGGGGCAGCAGGGTTTTTATCAGCAGTTCGCTCACCCGTTCCAGCCTGGCCTGTTTCAGGCAGGCGAGGGGCGTCATTCCCGTCTGCTTCCGGAAAATTTCCCGGAACCGGACTTCATGCAGTCCCGCGGCCCGGGCGATGTCGGCGACTCCGATGTTGCCGCTCAGATTGCGGCAGATGAAGTCCAGCGCTTCGCGGATCCGCGCGTCGCAGAAGTCGGACTTTTCCGGAAGCAGCAGATCCTCCGCGGCCCAGTCCATGAGCAGTTCTCTGACTTTGGCCGCGACGCACTCCCCGGCGGATTCCGGACTGACGCTTTTCAGCGCAATGGCCCGTTCGAGGGAACGGAAAAATTCCCCGGGACAGGCGAGGCGGAAAAACGGCGTCCGCAGGGCGGTGAAGGGCGATGTCCCGGGATAGCCCCGCAGTTTCAGATGGATGACCACCGCCGAACCTTTTCCGCACCCGGGGGCAAACGCCATGCCGTGCCGGGTGTTCTCCGGTGCGGCAAAACCCTCTCCCCCGGCGAGAGTCCGGACGGCGTCTCCCGCCGTACAGCGGAAAACCCCCTCCCTGACGATCCACAGCAGGGTGTCGTCGATCCGGCGCGGAGGCACTTTCCACGGTTTCTCCATGCGCCACAGCGCGAAATTGAGCAGGGTGATCCGCACCTCCCGCCGGATGCGGTCGAAATCGCGCAGGGTGTTCGCCCCGTACAGACCGGTCAGAGGATCTTTGTATTCGTTGCCGTAAATCGTTCCCATCGCCGTCTCCGGAATTGAACTTTTCAAAGATACACCGCAAAACGCGGCAAAGCAAGCCTTCCCGGAAAATTTCCGCCGGAAAAATGCTTTTCGTCGAAATTTGATATGAATTGACTGTTTATTGATATTGTTTTTCGATAGAAATTGAAGTATACTTTCCACAGTGTCATATCGGAGCGGAACATGTCGGATAAAAAACCATTCATCGTCGATGCGGAGCCGAAAGAAGCGTACCGGGAACGTTTCCGCTTCTGGCAGGGGTGTCCCACGATCCTGCGTACGCCCGGCGGACGATTGTTCGCCGGCTGGTATTCCGGCGGCGTGGGCGAGCCGGATCCGGAAAACTACAATCTTCTGGTGCGCAGTGAAGATGAAGGCATGACGTGGAGCCCCCCCGAACTGGTCATTTCCGGCCGGCCGGAGGAGGATTACATCGCCATCGACATCCAGCTGTGGCTGGATCCGCTGGACCGCATGTGGCTGTTTTTCGCAAAGATCTCCTGCGCGCCGGGGGCGAAACCCGCCGATCCGGACCACTGGACCACCTGGGCCATGGTGTGTGCCGACCCCGACGCCGAAAAACTTCAGTGGAGCGAACCGCGCTTCCTCGTGACGGGATTTCTGCGCACACAGCCGACGGTGCTCTCCGACGGAACGTGGGTGATGTGCGCCTACGACCGCAGTTCCGAATACCTCTGCTACGCCCGGAGCCGGGACATGGGGGAGACGTGGGAGCGCTGCCGGGCGGCGAAACGCCTCTCCGACACCTTCGACGAAACCATGATCCTCGAAAGAAGCGATCACACCCTGCTCATGTTCGCCCGCGACGAAAAGCCCCTTCTCGTGCGGACGGAGAGCGCCGATTTGGCCGGAACCAGTTGGAAACCGGCCGAATACACTTTTCTTCTGAGCGGCTGTTCGCGTTTTTATCTGCGCCGTCTCAAGTCGGGACGGGTCCTGCTGATCCGCAACGACTCCAGCCGGGCGCGGACGGATCTTGTCGCGGAACTGTCGGAAGACGACGGGGAGACGTGGAAGTACAGGCTTCCTTTGGATCCGGGGTCGTTCCCCCTCCGTTCCGTCTCCTATCCCGATGCCGTGGAGACGCCGGACGGAAGGATCCTCGTCATCTACGACTCCGGCAGAAGGACCTTCAAGGAGATCCGCATGGCGCAGATCACCGAAGAGGACATCATGGCAGGGAATATCGTCGATTACTCGTCGTACCTCGCCCGCATCATCAGCAAGGCTCCTGGCAAACCTTACGACGAAGAACTTTTCCGCAGGAAAACCGAAGAATGGCAGACTTGGAAAAAGTCTTTGACCGTATGAAAACAACCACCCCAAACAAGGAGAACGGAAAAATGAGAAAGGCGCGGCATGTCTTTCGGAAAGACGGCAAACGGTCCTGCAGTTTCACTTTAATAGAACTTCTGGTCGTTATAGCTATTATTGCAATTCTGGCGGCCATGCTCATGCCTGCCCTGCAGCAGGCGCGGATGGTGGCCAGACGTTCGTTCTGTCAGAACAACGAAAAATCTTTGGGAATGCTTTTTTCGGCATACGAAGGAGACTACGGTCGTCTGCCGCCCTCCGCCTGGTCCGTCAATACCACCAGTTATTACCTGAGCTACGGCTGGCACTCCTTTCTCATCAATGCCCGGAGAACTCCCCCGAGCAGCACCTCTCTGTGGAGCCCCAAGGCCCGAGACTGGAAACTCATGGCCTGTCCGGGAGACAACAAATACGGTAACGAAGTCGCTCCTCAGAGTTACTGGGCAAGCCGCACCACGATGGGACACTTGCGGGCAGACGGGACCTGGCAGGACGACAACTCGACCAACATCGCCCACCGTCCCATTTACGGCAAGCTCAACCGCAGTGCCAAACCCATTTCAAGGACTCTGCTGATCACGGATTTTCGGTTTACCGCCCGCTGCGACAACCCGACCCCCGGATACTGTGACGCGAATTACATCTATACGGAAAGCAGTCTCGGCTCCTACGTCAGACTGGGGAACGGCGATATCAACGCAAATCATGTGAACGGAGCGAATCACCTCTTCGCCGACGGCCATGTCTCTTTCATAGATTACACGAAGTACACAAATTCGTACTATATGAAAAGATTTTGGTCCGCATGCGACAAGGAGTGAGGACCGGAGG
>JAFTDL010000094.1 GCA_017454215.1 Lentisphaeria bacterium
AGACGGCGGCGCTTCCGGCAGGAGGGGCGGTCACTGCGGGACCGTTCCTCCTTTTTTCTGCCGTTCCCTGCGCCAGACGCCCGGGGGGATCCCGTGTGTTTTTTTGAAGACGGTACTGAGATAGTATTCGCTGCTGAATCCGGTCATCCGGGCGATCTTTTTGAGAGGCAGATCGGATTCGTCGAGCTGTTTTTCGACCTGACGGAGCCTTTCGGCCCGGAGGAGTTCCGAGAATCCTCTGCCGAATGTTTCCAGCAGGATGTGTTCCGTCCGGGACTCCGAAAGCTCCAGATCGGCGGCCAGATCGGCGACGCCCACGTTTTCGGAAAAGCGGCTGCGGAAGAACCGCCTGATCCGGCCGGAGCGGCCCTGTTCGACGGAGTACCGGCTCCTCAATGCATCGGCCAGGTGCAGAAGCGCATACCCCGCGCTCAGCAGCAGTGCTTCCAGTTCCGGACGCCTCGCCTCGTTCCATACGGGGAGTTCCCCGTAGACTTTCCGGTAGCGCTGGGGAAAGGCAGAGACGTCGAAATCCTTTTTCCGGTACGCCCCCGCGAAGATCGTCGCCGCGTGGACGCTTCCGATGAACAGCGGCATCACCAGTTCCGTGACGCCGCAGAAGCACGTCGAGACAAAGGCCGCCTTCGCCGTCCCCGCCTCCCGCTTCGCGCCGAAACTGCAGTGGTCGTTGCAGCGTTCCCGCGCCCCGTACCAGAAAAGACAGCAGGGAGCGCGGTGCAGATTTTTCCCCGGCAGAAGTTTCACTCCGTCGGGAAGCGTGAACGCCCCCGCATGATCGTGGAGCGTGAGTCTGGCGTTGAACGCCTTTTCGAGTGTCAGCCACAGCTGCCGCATTTTCATTGCCGCCTCGTCCGGCGGGAGGTCCGAAAAAAGCATGATCCGCCCCTTCTTTTTTGTGCTATGAAATTAAAATAGCATGAAATTATAAAAAAACAACATCATTTTGCATTGTGATATTGCTGTTTTTGACTATATTAAGAAGCGAAAAGTCGAATTCAGGGGGAAAGCATGAGATACGATGTGATCGTTGTCGGGGCCGGCAGCGCCGGTTTCGGAGCCGCCGTCGGCGC
This sequence comes from Lentisphaeria bacterium, assembly GCA_017454215.1. Taxonomy (GTDB): domain Bacteria; phylum Verrucomicrobiota; class Lentisphaeria; order Victivallales; family Victivallaceae; genus UBA1784. Next base: position 1,092 of record JAFTDL010000094.1, read on the forward strand.
GGCGCGGACGGGGAAGAAAGTTCTTCTGCTGGACGGCAATTCCTCGCCCGGCGGCGTGACGGTTTTCTCGGGCTGTCCGGTGTTCACGCCCTATCAGTCTTTCGAGGACAAGCCCCCGCGGGGCGTTTTCAAAGAATTTCTCGACCGCCTCGGCGACCGCTGGGGATATTTCGAAGGCGCTCCGGCCTGCAAGACGTCGGAGTTCGACGCTTCTCTCGTCATGACGCGGATACTGAAGGAGTCGGGCGTCGACATGCTCTTTTATGCGACCGTCACCGAGGCGGAGTGTTCACAGGACCGCATCCGCAGTGTGACCGTCTTCTGCTGCGGCAGGCGTCTTTCTTTCGAGGCGGATCACTTCGTGGACGCCACGGGTGACGCCATGCTGACGGATATGGCCGGCGGGCGGACCGTCACCGCGCCGGAAGATGAATCCATGACCAAGACCGTGCTCTTCCGGGTGAGCGGCGTTTCCAAGTTCGACAAGCCCGGGATCAGAAAGATATTTTCTTCCCTCGACTTCCCCTATCCCTGGCAGGACAATTTCATGGGGACCCGGGTCGGGAACGACGGGAACGACATCCTCATCAATCTCACCGCCGTCCGGGGGAACGCCCTCGATCCCTTCGACCGCACCCGCATGGACATTGAACTGCGGGAACAGGTGGATGTGATACACCGGTGGCTCAAAGAGAAGGTCCCCGGCTTCGAAAACTGCCGCATCAGCGCCGTTGCGCCCGTCATCGGCGTCCGCGGTTCGCGCTTCATTGCGGGCAGGACCGTCATAACCTGTGAAGACATCGACAATGATACGCCCGTCTCCGACCCCGTCGCCGACGGCAGACGTTCCTACGGCGATCACTTCGTGGACCGGTTCCGGAGTCCGTGGGCGAAAAATCATGTCGGAACTCACCGCATCCCCTACGCTTCTCTCATTCACGAAAAGATCGTCAATCTCGTCGCCGCGGGCCGCTGCATCAGCATCGAGCCGCGGGCCGCAACTTCCATCCGCTACGCGCCCTGCTGCATGGCCACCGGACAGGCCGCGGGCGTCGCTTCCGCGCTGGGCATTCCCGCTTATTCCGTTCTCCGCGACGAACTTGTCCGTCAGGGTGCTTTGTGAAGATCTGCCCAATGCAGATGTGACATATCCAATATGGATCAACAAGGGAGGAAAAAATGGATTTTCGTTCAAACAGACAGGGTCGTTTCACGCTTATCGAACTTCTTGTCGTTATTGCCATCATCGCCATTCTGGCGGCGATGCTGATGCCTGCCCTTCAGCAGGCGCGTGACCGTGCCAAGACGGCAAGCTGTCAGAACAATCTCAAGACCTACGGCTACGCGCTGAGTCTTTACTCCGACAGCTACGACGGTTTCCTCATTCCGCAGCGTACCTCGCTGTCGGGGACGATGAGTCCCTTCATGTACAACAACGAGTGGCTGCATCTGCGTGTGGGGGCCTGTTCCGCGGAGACCTGGAACGCCGGAAAGACTTTCAACGGCTGCCCCGCGCGGACCGTTGATCCTTCGGACGGAAACCGCACCAATATCGGCGGGGCTCTGGCGGATTCCCCGGAGCGCAGGGGCATGAGTTACGCGCACTGCTCCATGGTGCTCGGCGTTCAGACCAAACGGGGCGACGCCCAGCTGACGCCCCGCAAGATCTCCGTCTACCGCAAGCCCTCCGCCTACTGCGCCTTCATCGACAGCGAGGCATATCAGGTGCAGCGCGGTCTTTACGAGACCCGGGCGACCGCCGACAAGCGGGATTCCCTTTCCTTCCGCCACAATCTCTCCATGAATATCTGTTACGTGGACAGTCACGTGGGAAATCTCAAATTCTCCGCGGAGTACATTCTGAAACCTTCGGAAGGCAATCCGATCGTTTACTGGTTCGATCCCAAAGATACGAAAAATCCCGTCAGGGAAGTTTATTGAGCTGAGAGAATATGAGAACACTGCGTTTGCTTTTTGCGCTGCTGGGGGCGGTGTCCGCTGCCGCCGCTCCGGGCAGATATCTGGTCGACAGCGAGCAGATCAGACTGCTGCCGCTGGCGAATCGCGGGCTGTCCGGTAAATATGTCCGGGAGCTGGCCGATTACAAGGTGCGGGATCCCCGTCCGGTCCCGGTCGCGGACTATCTGAAAAAAGACGTCAAAAAGCCGGGACGTCTGGAGCATGTCTCCGTGCCCGTGGAACTTCTGGAGGAGTCCGGCGTCGCCCGCGAGGCGGCGGTCCGCTTCGGTTTCCCGCTGCCCGAGGGCGCGGTCTTCGATCTGGACAACCTTCAGATAAAGGATCCGGCGGGAGTGGTCCGTCCGGCTCAGTTCTCCGTCGGCGGCAAGTGGCCGGACGGCTCGCTCAAGTGGGTGCACATCAGCTTCTTCGCATCCCTCAAAGCCCGTGAAAAAGCGGTCTGGCATGTCGAGGCGGGAAGCCGGATCAGGCGGAGCGACCGCAGGGGGATCGTCTTTACCGAAACGGAGGATGCGGTCACGGTCAATGCCGGAAGGATCAGCGCCGTGGTGGACAAGAAAAAATTCAACATCCTCAAGGACATCAAACTCGACGGCAGGTTCGCGGGCCTGTTTCCCCTGAACGGCGTCGAAGTGCAGGGCCGCGGCGGTGCGGGCAGTTCTTTTTACACCGGTCAGCGCACGCCGGACAGCGTGGAGATCATCGAGAAAGGTCCCGAGCGTCTGACCGTCCGCGTCGCGGGGCGCTACGGCGCCGGAAAGCAGAGTTTCATGGGATACGTCGCAAAGATCGGGTTCCGTTACGACGACTCGGCGTTCACGCTTGACTACACCCATATCAACAGCGAGATCGAACACGAATTCACCGACATGACGCTGCTGCGCATCCTCTTTTTCCCCAGCCGCCAGCCGACGGACATCGCAATCGGCAAGCATCGTACGAGCGTTCTCCAGAAGACCGAACGCACCTATCTTGCCGGAGGAAAACAGTTCGACGGCGTTCTGCCGGGAACGGCTGAGTTCCGCTTCGGCGACAAGCCGGGGCCCTCGGTGGCCGTGGCGGACTTTGCCCGGCGCTATCCCAAGGGATTCCGCGTCCACAAGCCGGGGAGCAACCGCTGGATGGAGATCGGACTTCTGCCGGAACAGCCGGGAAAGGATTTCAACTCCGATCTGCCTGATTATCTGCGGTTTCCTTTCTGCGAGGGCAAATACCGCATGAAGTGGGGCATGAGCTTCACCGAAAGGATGCGTTTCGAGCTGGCCCCCGGCCGCGCGGAGATCAACGAAGCCGAAATGTCCCGCCCCGTCGTCGCCGTGCTTCCCGCGTCATGGTACGGCAGAACGAAAGTCTATCCCGGCGCGGACGCCCCCAGTGCGGCGGTGGACGCGGGGATCCTCGAAAGTTTCAAAGGCCGGCTTTCGGAGCGGGACCGGAACCGGGAATACGGTTTTCTCAGCTACGGCGACAGCCACGGCGAAAGAACGTGGAACTGGACCAACAACGAATACGATATGGCCAACGGCTGTTTCATGACCTTCATCCGGACCGGGAACCGGGATCTGTACCGTTACGCTCTCGCGGCGGCCCGGCATCAGGCGGATGTGGATACCGTTCACGCCTACGCCGATCCCTATTATGTCGGCGGCGACGTCATTCACGGACCGGGACACAGCGGCAGATGTCTGGGAAAGGTTTTCAGCTGGAGTTATCATTTCAACTACTACGCGTCGGCGGCCAACGGGCACACATGGGTCAAGGGCATGCTGGACGCGTGGGAACTTGCCGGAGACTCCGCGGTGATGGATGCGGCGTATCTGGTGGGCGACCATATCGCGCTGGCCATGGCGCCCAACTTCGTCTGGGGCCCGGTCGGTCCCATGCCCCGCGAGTGCGGCTGGGCCCTGCGCGCGGCGACGCAGCTGGCCGTCGCCACGCAGGATCCGGTCTACCGCAAGGGGGCGGACTTGCTTGCCATGAAGGCGCAGACCACCTGCAATCCGGCTTCCGGCGGCATCTGGCCGCAGATCAACTCCCGGCTGGCCGCGACCCGGGGCAATTACACGCTGGGCAACACCGTGTTCATCGTTGCCGTCGCCCTGCAGGCCCAGTGCGATTACTACCGGCTGAACAAAGACGGGAAGACGCTCCGCTGCATCAGGGACATCGCCCGGTGGATCAGCTGCGCCTTCGATCCCGATGACGGCTGCGGTTTCGCCTACGATCTGGACAGAAAGGGCAAAAAACTCAATTACTCCATCGTGACGCTGAACAACATTATCGCCCCTCCGCTGGCTCAGGCGGCGGAACTGCTCAAGGATCCGAAGCTGGCCGAGATCGCCGACCGGGCGATGGCGACGGTATTGGTCCGGCGTCCCGGCATCGACGGCAAATTTTTCTCGGAGTACCAGACGTTCCTCGCGGAATATCTGGAGACCATGGATCCCTCGGTCCCGCTGACGAAGGAGCGTCTGCTTGACAGGATCTTTGCCGTCCCCGGATACGGCTGGCACGTCAGGACCAATTTTCCGAGCCGCTTCATCTTCCGTCTGACCTCCCCCGAAGCGAAGATCGTCATGCAGCGCTGGGCGTCGGGCGCCCTCGTCAAAAAGGAGATCGGCGTCCTGCCGACGGATCTCGTGCTGAAGCAGGGCGGGAAAATCGTCGAGAAGAAAGCGTTCGATCCCCGGGTCGAGGAGCAGAGGCACAGCTTCACGCTCAAAGGCAAGCCGGGCGACGAGTTCGTGCTCGACGTCCGCGACATCGGTTGCGGCGACTGGAGCATCGGTTCCATTTCGGGCGCCGTCGCGGGAGGCGAGGGGGATGTCCGGGGAAGAGTCAGCCTTGTCCGCAACGGCATGCGCAAATTCTACGTGGAAGTCCCCGCGCAGGGCGAGTTGAAGTTCCGCTATTACGGGACCCATATCGGCCCCTGGGCGATCACGGTGTACGACGAGGACGGCAGGATCCTCTTCGACAAGAGCGGGACGACCGTCCGTTTCTCCCTGAAAAAGGAGGCTTCTTTCTATGCCGACGTGACGATCGAAGGGAATGGCAAAAAGCGGCTCTGCTCCATGGTCACCTGGGCCGAGAGCGGCGCCATCCTGATCTTCTTCACCCCGGCAAGGTTCTCGACCCACCCGGATTTCTTCAAAAAATGATCTTTTCACTTGCATTTCGGGACAGTTGGAGTATGTTATCCGGTACTGTCCCCGTTTTCGGGAGGTTTTTATGAGCGGGATCAGAACTTTTGAAGGTTTCAATTTTTTTCAGCCGCCCCCGGAGACCGAGCCGGAGGATATGGGACTTGTCCGTTCCAGCTATGCCGGCAACGAAAAGTACCTTGCGGAGCATCCGGACAGACCGGCGGCCATGCCGATCACGGCAAGTTTCATCTGCGCCCACGCTCCCGATTACGTCGGGCTCCCGACTGTCGGCTGGGACTGCGCGCAGTGGGTCTTGCTCTTCGAGCGGATGAAACGCGACGGCATCGGCGCCGTGATTTTTCAGGCCGCTCTCTGGAATGAGCTCCGCGAGTGCTATTACAGGTCAAAGATCTTCAGGGATGATTTCCGGCAATGGGAAGTCATTTCCCCCATGCTGGAGGCGGCGCGTCAGTGCGGCATGACGGTGTTTCTGGGGGGCTACGGTTCCCTTTCGGGGTTCAATGCGGGGAACATGAGCGACAGGGAGGTGTCCCGCGAGATCGACCGGCAGACCGCCTGCATGCTGGAACTTCTGGAGCGCGATCCCGGCTTTGCCGGGATCTATTACGTGTCCGAAACTTATTTCCAGGGCAGGGAGCCCGAAGCCGAAAAACGGCTGAACCGGATCTACCGGAACTATCTGGGTCGTCTCGCTCAGGCGGCTCCCGGCAAAAAATTCCTCATCTCCCCCGCAACCATGTACGTTCCGGACTCTTCCCGGGACTTCGTCGAGTTCTGGAAAGTCATCCTCGACGGGCTTCCCCCCATGATCCTCGCTCCGCAGGACTCCGTCGGCACCGGGTGTGATCTGCTGCCGCACGCGGAGGAGATGTGGCGGCTGTGGAAAAACGTCGCCGATCATTTCGGATTTCCGCTGTGGGCGAACATCGAACTCTTCGAACGGGTCAAATTTTCCGGCCCCGATCTTTTTCATGCCGCGTCCCCCGCACGGGTCCGGGCGCAGATCAACTGTGCCGCCCCCTTCGTGGAGCGCTGCATCTGCTGGGAATACCCGTTCTTCACCGGCCGGGCGGTCGGCGCGGAGGCCTTGAAACACGAGATATTCGGACGCAAAAGCGAACAGAACGGCAAAAAATGACGGGAGGCTGACCTTGAAAAAAATCATGCTGATCCTTGCTCTTGCCGTGACCGTCTTTTCTCTCGGCGGGCAAGACCTTGACGCCGTTTTTGCCGCGCAAAGATCGGACGAGATCCTGATCCCCGCAGGGGAACACGTATTGAAGAAGACCGTGGAGATCGCGCAGGATCTGCGCATCGTTTTCGCCCACGGCGCGATCATCCTCACATCCTGCAGAAAGACGGTCAATGCGGTCCTGTCGCAAAAAATAAAGTTTGCTTCGGGAAAGAGTTTCCGTTTTTCGTTCGACTGCCGGGCCGACGGCAGGGCGCCGGTCACGGCCTTCGTCACAGTCGGCGCGAAGCGGCTGTCGAAAGATCTTCAGGCCGACGCCGTATGGCGGAACTGCCGGTTCGAATTCACCGTGCCCAATGGAGAAACCGCCGGCGCGGCGAATATCTGGGCAGGGAAGATAGCGCAGGGGAGATCCGTGAGTTTCCGCAATATCTCCTGCCGCGAACTGGAAAATTGAATTTTTCCATCACAAGTGAGGTGAAATATGTTTTTTGAGATCAGGCGGACCGCGCTTCTTCTGCTGGCTGTTGCCGCAGTTCCCGCGCTGCTGGGCGAAATGACGGAGGAGGAGAAAAAACAGTTCTGGTACAAGGGGCCGCATCTGAAACTTTACCACCGCCGCAACAGGGGCGTCTCCAATGCCCTTGTCATGAAACGGGCGGACAAGAAGGTGACGGATCCCCGCGCGCCGCATATCGCGAAATTCGTCGCCGGGGGCAGGGCGGAAAAGCCGTGCGCCGTCGAATTGAAGCGCGTTCCCGTCATGCTCAAGGAGGAGGCGGGGATCGACCGGCAGGCGTGGGTCCGTTTCGGGCTGCCCCTGCCGCAGGGGGCGGTCTATCAGACGCGGCACATCCGCGTGACGGACGATTCGGGCAGGGAGATACCGTCTCAGATCTCCGTCACCGGGTTCTGGAAGGACGACTCCATCCGCTGGGCGCTGGTGCAGTTTTCCCTTCCGCTGAGGGCAGGGGAGGAGAAGCGCTGTTTCGCCGAGTTCGGCAGCAAGGTCACCGCGGCGGAGGTCAAGGGCATCACGCTCCGGGAAAAGCCCGATACCCTCATCGTCGAGACGGGCAAGATGTCGGCGTTCATCGACAGAAAGAAATTCAACCTCATCCGTTCCATCGTGAAGAACCGGGTCCGCGTCGGCGGTTTCTCGCCCGCGGGCGTGGTGCTGACGGATGCCCGTTCCGGCAAGGATTTTTCCATGTCCGGCCGCAGGCCCGCAAGTTTCGAGATCAGCGAAGCCGGACCTCTGCGACTCACCGTGCGCGTCGCGGGCAAGTACTGGAAGGGCGGCAAAAGCTTCATGGACTATGTGGCCCGGCTCACGTTCTTTGCCGGCAGCGACGCCTGTGAGATCGAACTGACCCACATCGACACCGAGCTGGACCGGGAGTTTTCCGACCTGAACCGTCTGGACGTGGAGTACCGTCCGGTCAAACCCGACGGGAAGACCCTCTCCGTCCCCGTCGTGAAAGGGGCCCCGGTCACGGCGAAGCGCGTCTTTCAGGAAACGGACGAGTTTTACTCCGTGGACGGCGGTCCCCGGATCGCCGGGCAGATCAGGGGCGTCGCCTCCTTCGGGGAGCAGCTTTCCTTCGGCGCGGCGCAGGCGTGGCAGCGCTGGCCCAAGGCCCTCTCCGTCAAAGACGGCAAAGTCGTCATCGAACTTCTGCCCCGCCAGCCTCATGAGAACTTCAACCGGGATCTGCCCTATCATCTGGTCTATCCCTTCTGCGACGGCGCTTACCGCATGAAGTGGGGCATGAGCTTCACCGAGCGGATGCGTTTCGATTTTTCGGGAAGCGGTACGGCCGAGGCGGAACTGAACCTGCCCGTGGTGGCCGTTCTGCCCGCCGGGTGGTATGACGAGACGGGCGTCTTCCCCGGATCGGACACCCCGGGCTTCGACAAGATCGACAAAAAGATTGTTGCAAGTTTCGAGGCCCGCTTGAAACAGATGCACGAACAGCGGGAGTACGGTTTTTTCAACTGGGGCGACAGTTTCGGCGAGAAGGGCGAAAACTGGACCAACAACGAGTACGACATGGCCTGCGGCCTCTTCATGACCTTCCTGCGCACGGGGGACCGCCGCCTGTACCGTCATGCGCTGGCGGCGGCGCGCCATCAGGCGGATGTTGACATCATCCACGCCTATCCCGATCCCTATTATGTGGGGGGCAACATCGGCCACAGGGCCGGACACACAGGCGGATACAAGATCTGGACCAGTCCGTTCAACTATTACCAGACCGCCGCCAACGGCCACACCTGGTCGGCGGGAATGGTGAACGCCTGGAATCTTGCGGGAGACGCCGGCGTCATGGATTCCGTGTACCTGCTGGGCGATCACATCGCTCTGGCCATGGCC
>JAFTDL010000095.1 GCA_017454215.1 Lentisphaeria bacterium
AAAGAATCCGAATACAGTTATTCGCGGGTGCAGAATCCGACCCGCGCCGCCTTGGAAGCAAGAGTCGCCGAACTGGAAAACGGCGTGGATGCCGTTGCTTTTGCCAGCGGCATGGCGGCGGAAACGGCGCTGATGAGCATTTTCGAATCTTCCGGACACATCCTCGCGGGTGACGACCTCTACGGCGGCTCCCTGCGCCTCTTCCGCCATGTTTCCATGCCGTCGGGCCTGCGGTTCGATTTCACGGACACGACCGATCCGGAAAACATCCGGGCGAAACTGCAGCCCGACACGAAAGCGGTCTATGTGGAGACACCGAGCAACCCCACCATGCAGGTCACGGACATCGCCGCCGCGGCCGAAATCGCCCACGCCGCCGGGGCGCTGCTGATCGTGGACAATACCTTCCTTTCGCCGCTCTTTCAGCGTCCGCTCGATCTGGGGGCGGACATCGTTGTTCACAGCGGCACCAAATATCTCGGAGGTCACAACGACACGCTGGCGGGCTTTCTGGTGACGAAGAGCCCGGAGATCGCGGAAAAACTGCGGTTCTACGCCAAGACGGTGGGCGCGTGCCTCGCCCCCTTCGACTGTTTTCTGGTGGAACGGGGGATCAAGACCCTCGCCGTCCGTCTCGAAAAGCAGTCCGCGAATGCGGAAAGCATCGCACATTGGCTGAGGCGGCGGCCGGAAGTACGGAAAGTTTACTACATCGGCTTTCCCGATCACCCCGGCTACGAGGTGACGAAACGTCAGTGCTCCGGCTTCGGCGGGATGATCTCTCTCGAAGTGGACACGCCCGAAACCGCGAAGAAGATCCTGCGAGGGGTCAGACTTTTCCAGTATGCCGAAAGCCTCGGCGGGGTGGACAGCCTCATCACCTATCCCATGCTCCAGACCCACGCCGACGTGCCGGAGGAGGAACGTCTCAAACGCGGCATCAACGACCGCTTTCTGCGGATCTCCGTCGGGATCGAAAATGCCGGCGACCTCATCGAGGATCTCCGGAACGCACTTGAAAAATGATTGCGGAGATGGTATGTTGATACCGGCAAAAACAGGGACAGAATTTAGTTTTTTTGAGTGATCAGGAGAAGCAGATATGAAGTTTAATTTTGACGAAATCATCCCGCGGCGTCATACCAACAGCCTCAAATACGACTTTGCGGAAAAACGCGGGAAACCGGACGGTCTGCTCCCCATGTGGGTGGCGGACATGGATTTTCAGACGCCGCCCGCCGTGCGGGAAGCGCTGGCGGCCAAGGCCGCACACGGGATCTTCGGCTATTCCGATCCCGACGAGACCTATTTCGAGGCTCTTGCGCAATGGTTCGGAACGCGGCACAACTGGACGGTCGATCCGCACACCGCGATTCAGGCCCCGGGCGTGGTGTTCGCAATCTGTACGCTCATCCGCGTTCTTACGGGACCCGGCGATGCGGTCCTCATTCAGGAGCCGGTTTACTACTGCTTCCGGGAAGGGATCCGCGACAACGGCCGCCGGACCATCGTGAACCGGCTCCGTTTCGACGGGGAGCGGTATTCCGTCGACTTCGGGGATTTCGAGCGCAAGATCGTGGAAAACAAGGTGAAGCTTTTCATCCTCTGCTCGCCGCACAATCCCGTCGGACGGGTATGGACGAAAGAGGAGCTTGAGAAACTGGCGGAGATCTGCCTGCGGCACAACGTATTCGTGCTGGCGGACGAGATCCACGGGGATTTTGTCTATCCCGGCAATCGGCATACCGTCTTTGCGACGCTTGCGAAGGAAGTCGCCGGCTGCTGTGCAGTCTGTACCGCGCCGAGCAAGACCTTCAACCTCGCGGCTCTGCACAATGCCAATATCTTCATTGCCAATGACGAAGTGCGCAAGGCGGTCCGGCACGAACTGGATGCACAAGGATTCAGCCAGTCCAACATCATGGGGCTGGTCGGTTGTCAGACGGCGTATCAGACCGGCGCGGAATGGCTGGATCAACTCATCGAATACCTGCTGGGCAATCTGTCGCTGATGCGCGAAACCTTCCGTGACCGTATGCCGCAACTGCAGCTGGTGGAACCGGAAGGGACATATCTGCCCTGGGTGGATTTCTCGAAACTCGGTTTGAGCGTTCCGGAACTGGACCGTTTCATTATTGAACGTGCCAAACTCTGGCTGGACGGCGGCACCATGTTCGGAGCCGGCGGAGCGGGATTCCAGCGATTCAACATCGCCGTG
>JAFTDL010000096.1 GCA_017454215.1 Lentisphaeria bacterium
CCGCACATTTCAGCCATGTTCAGCCGAACTGATTTTCGGCGGAGATGAAACGGCGCAATCACGGGAGCGCATAGATCAGAAAACTGCAGAGGGGATCCTGAGGAACGGAGGCGTAGAGGATCTTCGCGCCGCGCGGAATCTGCCAGTTGTAACAGTTCGGCTCGAAAAGCACCATCACGCCGCGGCGGACCAGATCCCTGTCGAGTTTTCTGAAGTTTCCCAGGGGATGCGGATATTCTCCGGAAACGATATTGGGAACGGGGGATCTTACATATCCGAATTCCGGAACGGTCAGCATGTGCAGCAGGGGCCACGTGACGACCAGAGGTGATTGCGGCGGTGACTGTTCCAGCTCCGCGCAGAAACGCTGGTATTTGCGACGGAGTTCCGTGAATTCGAATGAACGCTCGAGCAGGCTGCCGTCATGGAGGGCGGTCCGGGGAATGGGAGGCAGCAGAAAACCGGTACAGCAGACAAGGTTCAGGAATATCATGGCCCCCAATATGCACATGGCTTTGCGCCGGGTGAAAAAGCGAAGTCCCGAGAGCAATACGAAAACCGTGGGAAACACAATGATCGCTCCGTAACGGGGCAGCGCGCATTGTCCGGAAAGGAAATTGGCCGTGTAGAAAAATCCCGTGGTCCAGATAAAAAGCCCCAAATGCAGTGTTTCGAACATTTTCTTCCGTTTTGCGGGGCAGGTCAGTCCCAACAGTACCAGAGCAAAAAGAAATTCCGGCAGCAGCAGGCAGTAGGCGTTTTTCAACAGATCCCGCACCTCAGCCGGTTTCCATGCCAAAAGTTTTGCTCCGGAACCGAAGTGCAGAAAGTAAAGTCCCGCAAGTGAAAGAAACGCTGTTCCCGCGCCAATCGAATAGAGCAGTTTTTTGCGTTTTCCGGATGGCGATGTCCGGACCAACAGTTCAGCCATCATACCCGGAAGCAATATGGCCCCGGTCAATTTCACCGTCAGGGAACAGAGGGCGCAGACGAGGGCTTTTCGCCTTTGATCCCGGCTCCATAAAAAGAGGGTGAGCATGATGAAAAAGGCCAACAGCGCCTCCTGTCCCATGGCGGCGCCGCGGGAAGCAAGCAACGGATGGACAAGGGCGAGAAATACGCCGGTCACGGCGATCCCCGGCGGGAAACGGCGGCGGGTCAGTTCCAGAAAAAGACCGCCCGCTCCGGCAAGACAGGCGCAGTTGAGCAGATGTCCTGCCGAATGGACTGCCGCGGGCGGCAGAAGAAGGTACAGAATTGCATAGAACCAGGAGAGAATCGAGATCGGGTTGTAACAGGCGCTTCCGGCTTCGCGGGGAGAAGAGAACAATGCGGAAACATCCAATCGGCAACGGGCAAGAAATACGCTTTGTGTCTGCACGCCGATCAGGTCGTCCCAGAAGGGAGGCGCCGTCAGGGAATTGAAATTGACGGCGGCCAGCAGCAGAAAGAGAAGGGGAAAACTCCAGCGGAAACGTTGAAGTGTTTTCAGGGATAACTTCCTGAGAACGAAAATACTTCGCAGCCTTGCGGCCATGAAACGGAAGGTCGTTTCGGCATTTTGTTCCGCGATCCGCGATCTGTTCATTCTACGGGTGCTTTCTGTCTGCGCACCAGACCGTTCTTTTGAGGAGCGTCCCATGTGGTTTTGTTCTGAATCCATTCGTTTTTCTTCGTGTCTTGTTTTGCGCACTTGCCGCGGGTCCTGAACCTTGAGTCCGGCAGGCGGGAAGTCAGTTGAAGGCGACTTTGAAAAACTCTCCCTCGACCCGGCTGGCGAGGACGGCGGCCAGCTCCGCGGCCGTCTTTTCGGCGTTCTCCCGGATATCGAGGTAGTCCGATATGAAATCCAGCATGTCCGGGAGTGAAAGTATGCACGGCAGCGCTTCCGCCGTGCTGAGTTTTGCCGTCACGGCCTCCCGGATGGATTCGAGGACGCCGCTCAAATCGTACAGCAGCGGCTCCAGCTGAAGTTCCAGCACGGGGGGACGCAGGGAGGCCATTTCGGCAAAGGGCTCCATGGCAAGATAGAAGTGGATGCACGGGAAAAGCATGGTGACGCCGTTGATCCGCAATACGCCCGCCTTGTGAAGCTCCAGCGCCTCCGCCGGAAGCAGAGACAGGATCTCGTCACGGGTCAGGGTCCGTTCGATGAGCGGTTCCCGGTCGGGCGGTTCCTCGTCCTCAAGCTGCCGTTCGAAATGGCGGGCCAGCTCCAGCCACAGGTGGGGCGAGCCCTCCCTTATGTTCAGTTTTTCCGCCGCGGCGAGAACATCGGCGATGACCCGTTCGAAGCGCTCCGTCGAACAGGCCAGATGATGTTTCAGCAGACCCGTGAGGGTTTCGGCAGAGGCGTTCACGAGAAGCCGGGTCTCCGGCAGTCCCCTGCGGAATATTCCGGCCACGTCCGGCAGTCCGGCCTCTTCGAGAAGCCGGATGACCGCGGCATCGATCTCGCCCCTGCCGAAGACCGGTTCGGGACGCTCCACGTGGCTTAGGGTGTATTCCACGGCCAGAGCGATGTCCTCGGCCATGAAACTCGAATCGCTCCGCCCCGCCGCCAGAAAACAGCCGATGAGCCGCGTCTGAAGAGCCGTCGCGTCGAAGGGCTCCCGCGTGCCGTCGAAATTCTGGATGTCCACGCGGACGGGGGTGTAGGGTTTGACCATGATTCTTGTCTATTTGAGCCCGAGAACATCCTGCATGTCGTACAATCCGGGAGCGGCAGCGGAGAGGAACTCCGCCGCCTTGAGGGCGCCCCGGGCGAAGGTATTGCGGCTGGAGGCCTTGTGGGTCAGTTCCACGCGCTCGCCGTTCATGGCGAAGATGACGGTGTGGTCTCCCACCACGTCTCCGCCCCGGAGCGAATGCATGCCGATCTCGTGTTTCGTCCTTTCGCCGACGACGCCGACCCTGCCGTGCCGGACGTCCTTGTCGTAGCTCCAGTCCCGGGCCTCGCAGACCACCTCGGCCAGCCGGGCGGCGGTGCCGGAGGGGGCGTCTTTTTTGAGATTGTGGTGCATTTCGACGATCTCCACGTCCGCGTCCGTCCCGAGGACCGCCGCGGCCTCTTTGACCAGCTTGAACAGCAGATTGACCCCGATGCTCATGTTGCCCGCGACGACGATCCGGCCGCCGTTTCCCGCCAGACGGCGGAACTCCGCCCGGTCGTCGGCGGTGATGAGCGTGGAGCCGACCACGGCGGCCGCTCCCGCGGCAACGGCGGCGGACACGGCGTCTCTCACGCCCGCGGTGGCGAAGTCGATGACGACGTCGGGCTTCTGCGCGAGGACCGCGCCGAGATCACAGGTGATGGCGACGCCGAGAGCGTCCACGCCCGCGACCAGCCCCGCGTCTTTGCCGAGGAAGGGCGAACCGGAATACTCCGTGGCGCCGACCAGCTGAAAGCGTTCATTCTGCGCGACATTGGCGACCAGCATCCGGCCCATGCGGCCGGCGGCTCCGACGATGACGGTCTTTATCATGACGGGATCCTCTTATTTTGAGAAATAGTCGAGAAGGGCGTCACAGCAGAGCACCTTCTCGATCAGTTCGTTGCGGAAATAGAAATAGTGATTGCTGGACTCGAATCCGATCCGGTCGTCCAGCTTCTGGAGTTCGAAAAGCCGCAGGGCCATCTCGCGTTCGGACTTGATGATCTCCGGCAGTTTGTCCTTTTCTCCCCGGTCGCGGTGGTAGACGAACTTCAGGTGATTGAGGGTGCTGTTGAAGTGGCAGTAGCACGCCTTGGCGATGACGGTCAGATCCTTCACGTCGTCGTTGCCGTCCAGACCGTCGAGGATCTCAAGCCCCTTGCGCCATCTTGCGGTCAGAAGTTCGAACTGACCGATCATGATCTCGGGCGTGTAGTGGCCGTTGCACGTCCAGGTCGTCATGTCGTCGTAGGGATAGCCGATCATGGTCGCCTGATAGCCGGTCTTTTCGGGATAGAACAGCGCCGCCGGACCGAAGTTCTGCGGACCGGTGTAGAGGAAATCCGTCCTGTGGAACGGAAATTCCTTGAAGCCGTCGGCGAAATACTGCTGGGCCTTCAGCGCGGCGTCCGCATCCTTGCCGAAGCGTTTCTGCGCCAGTTCCTCTTTGGTGGCGTCCACCAGCGGCAGATTGCCGCCTGGGAAACCGCCGAGAGTCCACGCGGCCATGATGTGACTGACCTTTTCCCTGCGCAGACCGTCGAGGTGCCGCTCCACGAGGGAGCAGACGGGCAGATAGGGAACGAAGGAACCCTCCCACGTGCAGTTGAGCTGGGTCTTGGCCATGGTCTCCAGACCGTTTTCCCGGGCCAGACGCCAGGTTTTTTTCGCCACCTCTCCGGGGCCGACCTTCGAGATGGAGTAGTCGGTGACGAATCCCGCCACGCCTCCGGCCATGGTGGGCACGCGGGACTCGCTCACGCACATGACTTTGACCGCCTTGGGCAGGGCTTTTATCGCCTGTTCGACCCATTCAGGATCCCACGCCCACGTCCACGCGATGATGTCGGCCGCCGGCGAAACGCGGTGGACGCCCTTTTCGATGGCGCGGAGCACCGAGACGGGGAAGGTCCAGACCTCCTTGCCTTTGCAGCGGGGACAGGCGCATTTGCCCGGATTGCGGCTGTGGCAGTGGGTGAGGTTTTCGGACATGGTGATGGTCAGCACGCCGCCGAGGAGCGGGACCCGGCGGAAGAGTTCGCTCAGACCGTCGCTCAGGGCGTCGAGGACTCCGGGGGCTTCGGTGCAGAGAGCGAAATTTTCTCCGCTTTCATCGGGTTCGCCCTTCCAGTCGGGACGGTGATCCTCGAAGAACTTTGCCGGCATGTTCCGGGGTTCGTTCATGTAAAGATAAAGTTTGATGCCGTACTTCGCCGCTTTTTCGGTGAGTTTCCTCAGGGATTCGCAGCGTTTGTCGGCTCCGGCGGAGTAGGCGTCGGTCCCCAGCCACGGAACGAGGGTGTAGAGCGTTCCCTGCATCCAGACGGCGTTGATGCCCGCGGCCCGGTAGTCCGAGAGCATGGCTTCGGGGTAGGGGTCCAGTTCGGGATCGAGCAGAGCGTCGCCGAAGAGCGCCGAATAGGAGTGGACCATGCGGATCCCGAAGTCCTTGCGGCCCGGGAACATGGGTTTGAGTTTCCCCTGCTTTGCGAGGAAACTCCAGGGTTCGGGTTCCTCCCCCATCCCGCAGGCTTCGACGGTGCGGCGGAGTTTGGCCGTCTTCTCCTTTTCTTCCGGAGTGAGGGGACGGAACTTCACTTCGGCGCAGTCGGGTTTGAGCAGGCCCATCTTGTAGTAGAGAAAGTCCTCTTCCCTGAGGGAGAAAAGCATTTTTTCGGCGTCCCAGCCGAGGAGATCCAGCAGCTGCTGATAGGGGAGAAGCTGCCAGTTGCGGCGGATGGTGGTGAGAAAGCCGCGCTGATCCCATTTTTTCGTGAAGCGTCCGTCGGGAACGAGGCCCATTTCGCGCCCGCAGCCGATGACATCCTGCTCCGTACAGCCGAGGACCCTGGCGAGCCGCGCCGCCGGAACGGCGTTCCAGTTGCGGAACACCACCGCCTGATGCCGCGTCGGGAAGTGGATGAATTCCAGCGCCTTGGGGAAGCTCCCCACGGGAAGATCTTTGACAGTCAGCATATTACAATTCCTTTTCGCAAGTTGTTGCCGCAAAAAAAAGCAATCCTGTATAAAATACAGGACTGCCGAAGATTTGTCAAGCGGATTTTCCGCAGAAAACTACCTGAGGGTGTACACGGGGGCGGGGCGTCCGGTCCTGACCGATTCGTCCGCCGCCGAAAGCATGGCCATGACTTCGATGGAGTCGGTCAGCTCCACAGGCTGTTCACCGGTCGTGAAGAACTTGACGATCTCCTTGAGCAGCATCTTGTAGAAGGGGATGCGGCCCGTGACCTGAATGAGACCGGACTTGCCCTCCGCGTCGCGGCAGGCGGCGCCGTAGCTCCAGCAGTTGCGCGACAGTTCGACGATGCCCCGGCGGCCGTCGCCGTAGATCACGTGGAAGACGTAGCCGTTGAGATCGGCGCTGCCCGAGACGGTGACGGCGCCGCTTCCCATGGTCCGGTTGAGGATCTCGAAGGCGTGGACGCCGTACCAGACGATGGAGGATCCCGCCGCGGCCCGGCCCACGGGACCCCAGACCGTCGCCGACTGCGGCTTCGCAGCCTGCCGCTGCAGTCCTTCGACGATGTCGATGTCGAAGCGGAGACTGGACGCGGTGAAGAAACGGACGTTTTTCTCTTTGGCGATGTTCAAAATTTTGATCGTGTTTTCAAGCGTGTCGGCAAAGGGCTTGTCGAGAAAGACCGGCTTGCCGAGGGCGGCGCATTTTTCGAAATATTCCAGATGATAGGACGGATCGTTGATCTCCAGCATGACGGCGTCGCAGCCGGCTGCGGCTTCGTCGAAATCGGTGGTGACTTTGACGCCGATGCTTTCGAGATACGCCTGCCGTTCGTCCAGACCTTTCTCGCTCTGGAAGGGGGTGGAAAAGCGCAGACAGCTTACGGCGCGCAGTTCCCTGACCTGATCCTCGACTTCGGGGTCCTGCATGAGTTTGGGCAGAGCCACGGAGTGACTGGTGTCAAGACCGATGATCGCGACTTTTACGGGATTCATTGTGGATTCTCCTTGGTGTTGTGACTAAATGCTTTTCCGGAAATGCTCCGGAGATTTTTTCATGATCTTCTTGAACTCGCGTGAAAAGTGGAAGGCGCTGGCAAATCCGCATTCGCCCGCGACCTCCTTGACCAGCTTGTCGCTGGCCAGAAGCAGCTGCGAGGCGTAACGGATCCGGCACTCGATGACATACTGCCACGGAGCCATGCCCGCGACCTCCTGAAAAAGCCTGCGGAAATGCACCGTGGACATGCCGATCGCCCGGGCCTCCTTTTCGAAATCCCACGGGTGTCCGGGGGCGTTGGCGATCTTCGATGCAAGATCAAGGCACGCTTCCCTGCCGGAAGTCCGGGTCTTTCCGGCCGACGCGAATTCCGCCGTCCGCACCAGAAGCTGTTCCAGCAGGAGCACCGCCTCCGCGTGGGAGGTCTTGCGGCCCTGACGCAGCACGTGCAGAAGCGATCTCCACAGTCTGAGGAACCCCGGTTCGTCCGCGACCGGATAGAATTTCGTCTCCGCCTGCGGCGGGACCAGGCCTCCGGCCTTGTAGCGCTCCACCCGTTCGCCGCGGAAGCAGACGAAAAGGTGGTCCCGGGTCTCTCCCTCGGGCGTCCAGTACGAAAACGCCTCGCCCGGCGCGGTGAAGAAGCACACCGGCCCCGCGGCGGCAGCCGGTGCGGCATCTCCCGTTTTGAGAACGATCCTGCCGCGGCGGACGAACTGGAGTCCCCAGTAACCGTCGAAATAATGGTCACGGTATGCGCTGGCGGCTTGAATGCTCTCCCCGCTGCAGACGAACTCCAGATCGTCGAAAAATTTCATTCAGAGCGTGCCTTCCGGAACCTTGACGAACTTGGGCAGCGGGTTCTGACGGTGGCACTCTTCGATGATGGCGATCTGCCGCCGGATCTGCGACAGCTTGACCGCGATCGGCGTGCCTTTGGTGATGGCGTCGTAGATGTTGAGGTAGTATTTGGTCCCCCAGTCGTCGAAGCCGGAGCACTCGTCGGGACAGGTCCACTTTTCGCTGTAGAATTTGAGCTTCTCGGAGCAGTAGATCGGCAGACGGGCGGCGTCCTCGATGGGGGAAATGCTCACTTCGTGGCCGGCGGCCTCGTCGGGGTTGTAGTATTTCCACTCCACGGTGTTGCCGTTGCCGGCGAGGGAGCCCTTTTCGCCGAACACCTGATACTGGTAGGTCGGGAAGAGGCACTCTTTGGTGACTTCCAGATCGATCACGGGGTGATCCTTGCCCTCGAGGATGACCTTGACGAAATCCTCCGCGTCGCCGTAGTTGTTGATGCAGGCGAGTTTTGCGAAAATGCGCTCGGGATCGGTCTCGCCGAAGCTCTCCCACAGTTCGACCATCTGATCCAGCGGATGGGGAGCGGTGTTGAGCAGTTCTCCGGCGCAGAGGTCCTGAATGGTCTGCCAGTCCCAGCGGCGGCCGAAGCCGTTGTAGGCCACTTTGACCATGGCGATGCGGCCCAGCACGCCGGACTGGATCACTTCGAAGATCTTGCGGTACAGCGGACGGAAGCGCGCCTGCTGGAAAACGGCGAAGAAGCGGCCGGTCTCGTCCTTGACCTTGAGCAGACGGTCCACTTCGGAGACTTTCCGCGTCAGGGGTTTTTCGCAGACCACGTTGTAGCCGGCCTGCATGGCTTCGATGGCGATGTCCACGTGCTTGTGACTGCGGCAGGCGTTGACGACCAGCTCGACGTTTTTGTCCTTGAGGATCTCCTTGTAGTCGGCGTAGCGGCGGCAGTCGGGGTCCGCTCCCGGATTGCTCGGCGCGGTACGTTCGCTGATGGGGTCGGCCACGGCGACGACGTCGAAGCGCTCCTGCAGCAGCGGGCAGCATTCGAAGAGATGACGATGGATGTTTCTTCCGCTCCGGCCCTGACCGATGATCCCTACTTTGATCCTTTTCATGAGAGTCTTTTCCTCTTTTTTGGGATTTGATTATCGACGGCACTTTCCCTGCCGTATATCTTTAATGTACTTTGTGAAAATGCAATTTCAAACGTGAAATATGCAAAAATCATGCCTTTTTTGATCATTTTTGGATTTCACCGGACCTGTCCCCGCTTCGGCGGACTCCTCCAAAAAAACGAAAAAAATGCCAAACGCCTATTGACATCGCGAGGTCATTGTGGTATAATATAACTGGACAAGCCAGTTTTACGGGGTGCGAAACATGGGAATGAACAAGCAGTCGGAGACCGTGCGCGGTTATGTGCTGAAGAATCTCGAGAACGGGATCTTCCGGCCCGGAGCGCGTCTGCCTGGATCGCGCAAGATCGCCGATCTGCTGGGCGTGTCGCGTCCCGTTGTCCAGAGCGCGCTGGATACGCTGGTCAACGAGGGCCTGCTGGTTTCCGTGTCCCGCTCCGGACTGTACGTGGACGAGGCATGGACCTCGCGCCGCATCCGCGCGTGCGTCAGACTTTACACGCGCAGGGAGTTTCTCCCGTGGCTCGAAATGTTCGAAAGCGAGATGGCCTCCGTCGCCCCGGAATTGCACATAAGCACCTTGTGCGATGAGGGCACGTTCGAGATCGTGACCACCGCCGTCGCCCAGACCCGGTTCAGGGAGTATGTGGATCTGGCGCCTCTGCTGAAGGCGTGTTTCCCCGACCTGTCGCCCTTTTACGCCGAGCAGCTGCGTCCCTTCATGCAAGGAGAACGGCTGACGGCGCTGCCGTTTCTGTTTTCTCCCCGCATCATCGCCTGCAACCGGCGTATGCTCGAGGAGAAGCGGGCTGTCCGGAGCCGGATCCGGCGTGGAGCATGGACGACTTTGCCGGGATCATCGCAAAACTGCAGGCGCGTTTTCCCGCGGAACGGATTTTTCCGTGGAACACCGGCGCCTATTTGTGGATGAACTTCGTCCTCTGTTTCGGCGGCAGGCTTTTCTGTCTGGAAAAAGACGATCCCGTATGCTTCGACTCCCCCGAAACGGTGGAGGCGCTGACGTTTTTCAGTTCCCTGCGCGGCAAAAGGAAGACCGGTTTCGGGCGGGAGGATGCGCAGAATTACGACCGTTTCGCCGTATCCGTTCTCGACCGGCAGCTCTACAGCACGCACCGCAGGAAGTTCGACGACGATTTCATTTTTCTGCCGATGCCCGGCGCTTCGGCCGCGCACTCCGGCAGATCGATCCAGGCCACGGAACTTTTCGTCATGCGCCGCGGCAGCGTGGACCGGGATCTCTGCATGCGGATCATGGGGGTTCTCTGGTCCGAAAAGTTTCAGGACCATCTGGCCGAATTGCGCTACGGCATTCCCATCCGCAGAAGTTCCCTCGAACGGGCTTTTCTGCCGGGAAACCCCGCCGACACGGCGTTCCGCAGCGCCATGGAGAGATTGTGCAACGACTACAGCCTTTCCTCGCCCGCACTTTTCGATCTGGTGCTTTACGGCATCTCTTCCATCGTGGAGCAAGGGGAACAGATCGAAGACCGGCTCCGCGAACTGGCCGACGGGGTCCGCATTTATCTCAAATACACAAAACAGGAGTCTTGATTTCACATGAAAACTTTCCGCAAACTTTTCAACGACAGAAGGAGGTCCGTCATGTTTGCAAAAAAGATCCGTAAAATGTCTTTCACCCTCATCGAGCTTCTGGTGGTCATCGCCATCATCGCCATATTGGCCGCCATGCTGATGCCCGC
>JAFTDL010000013.1 GCA_017454215.1 Lentisphaeria bacterium
CTCCCGGGACTTCCTCGACTCTTTCCCGGAAACGGAGCATTCGGCTAACGGTTCGGGGGAATGTTGACGGTCTCGCCGAAGTTGGCGTTGGGGTAACGTTCTCCGGCGGAGGGGAAGACCCGTTCGCGCAGAGCATTCATGGCCGTGCAGGCGGTGTTGAGCAGTTCCAGTCCGCCGGCGGCGGTGCAGCGCTGATTGTTGGCTTCGTAGCCGCCCTGGACCAGAAAGTTCGCCGGCCCCATGTACGAGAAGTACGCCGTGGAATTGTAAGCGACGAAGGTGCGCCGGAAGGGGCTGTGCCACTTGATCTCCTGTCCGATCTCCGCGCAGAGTTCTCCGGGAACGCCCACGAAACACACGTCGCCCACTGAAAGACACTGGACCTCCAGATCGGCTCCGTCGCTGCCGAGAAAGGACTGCGGCAGCATTTCGGGATTGTTTCTGTACCGCTCGCGGAAGTCGACGCGGAAGAGGCGGCTTTCGTATCCCAGTTTCGCTTCGGCAAGATGGAACCGCCCCGGGTTGCGCTGAGAGTCGATCATGCCCCCGATGAAGGCCTTGCCCAGACGCACGCCCATGGAGCGGAAGGCGTCGGACCCCAGCTCATCCTCCTTGGGGACCATGTCGCCCGCCGCGCCGTTGACGAACATCGCCTCGGCTCCGGTCTCGGCGAGCACGTAGTCGCGGAAAGCGCCGGGATAGTCCGCCGAGATGCGCAGTCCCCCCAGTCCGGGCGCGTGTCCGGCCAGAGGATGGGCGGCGAAATTCCCGATGCCGTACAGCGGCGCCCCCGTCGCGGGATCGAAGAAGAACAGCATTCCGAACTCCTTGTCCGCGAAGTGCGTCCGCTCGCAGATGGAGATCACTTCCCGCCGGTGGGGCGTGAACGATCCGCGGTTGTCCGCAGTCACGTAACGCCGGTTGCGGTTCTCATCGCAGTACGCGCTGTAAAAATACACCTCGCAGGGGCGGAGCGCAGTCAGGTCCGCAACGCTTTCGCGCAGGATCTTCTCCAGCCGTTCGAGATAGGGCTTGTTGAGGATGTTCGTCTTTCCCTCGTTGATCGTCCGCGAATGGGGACCCGTATGGGTGTGGGTGCAGGTGAACATGACGGCGTTTTCATCCGTTCCGAGAGCCTCCGCGAAGAACTTGCGCATCCGGCGGATGAACCACGCGTCCAGCCCCAGCAGATCGAAGCTGACGAGCAGGGCTTTCTTACGGCCGTCGTCCATCAGCAGTCCGGTGGCGCAGAGGTCGTCCAGTTTCATCACCGAAACGTCGTGGGGCCCGTAGCCCGCCAGTTCGGCGCCGACATCGGGACTGATGACTTTTTTGAACCACGCGATCTTCATTTTTTTCCGCCGTTCTCCGTCTTGCCGAGCAGGATCCCGCGGATGGCGTCGATCTCCTTTTGCGTCACGCCGATCGAGAGCAGATAGGGAACGACCTGTTCGGAGTAAGGTTTGTCGGGTGAGGAAAAAGTCCCGATCTTTTTGCGCCATTCGCGGAAATAGACGGTCTTTTCGCGGGAGCGGGGAAATTTGCTCAGGGAACTCAACTCGTAATCCGTCAGCAGGTCGTCGTCGGAGACGCCGGCAACGGCGTTGAGCAGAAAGCATATCTCGCCCGTGCGGTCCACACCGCCCTGACAATGCACGTACACGGGATAGGCCGTCTTATCGGCAAACAGCCGCACGGCGTCGCGAAAGAGAGCGTTCTGCTCGGGCGTGAAGGACTTGTAGGCGTTGACGGGGACATGCACCCACCTGACGGCTTCGGCGATATTGCTCGCCGTGCATTTTTCGCGTTCGATGACGGCGGCGTAACGCAGATCGAGCTCCGTTCTGATCTTGAGTCCATCGACGAAAAAGCGCAGATTCTTTTCGGAGACCTTTTTGCCGGCTTTCAGGTGGGAGCCGCGGTAGACGAGGCCCTGCCGCACGACGCCGCCGTACACGGATCTGCGTCCGCCGATGTCGCGCACGTTGATGGGCCACGCCGCCGCCTCGGGGACCTGGATCAGACGGGGTCCCGGCATGGTGGAAAAAGCGCCCTCGGCGCGGCGGCCTCCGGCATCGGTGACGCTCCAGCGGTAGTCCGTGCCGGTGAAGAGGTTGGCGACCCGCAGTTCAGCGCCTCCGATCCCGGAGAAACTCCGCCGGTCAGCGTCTCCGGCAAGTTCCAGCCGGTACGGCGCACGGCCGCCCCGCCACGCAAAACGCACAGTCAGGGGAAAGTGGAGATTCTTCTTGAACTCGTCGGATGTCTTGGCAAGCACTTTGCGCTGTCCGGTCAGCTGTTTCCAGTCGCTCCGCAGCAGAGAAACGGCTTCGTTCTTTTCCGGAGCAAGCAGCTGCGGCGCGTCCGCGGCAAAAAGCGCGGCAGCCGATGCCGCGAGGAGGAACAGCAGGGCGGCCCGTTTCATCATTTTTCACCCTCTTTTTTCAGCAGTTTTGCCAGTTCGGGGATGTCCTTGTCGATGGCCGCACGGATCAGGCTCCAGACCATCTTCGCGCCCTTTTCGTTGACGTGCAGATTGTCGGACCGGCCCTTGGGCCAGTTGGGAGAGTCGCCCGGCTTGAGAAACATGTAGTACGACTTGATCTCGTCGACGGACTTGTCCGCGAACTGATCGCAGACAAGTTTGTAGAGGTCGATGTAGTGATAGCCCTTCTCACGGGCCAGTTTTTCGCAGGCCGCGGCGTAGGGGGCGAGGATCACGGGGGCGAACTTGCCCTTGGAAACGGCGAAGAAGGGCAGCGGGCTGAGGATGACGACCTTCATCCCGGCCGCCTTTGCCGCGGAGGCGATCTCGTCCATGTACTGCGGGAAGGTCGATTCCGGCTTGGTGGCCCGGTCGAACTTGGGATGCGGACGCGAATCGTTGCTGCCGAAACTCAGCAGCAGCCAGCCGTCCTTTTTGAACGCCTTTTTCGTTTTGGGCAGGATACTTTCGCAGTAGGTCTTGCTGCTGTATCCGCCCGCGGAGCGGTTGAGCAGCGGCACGCCCCTGCGGACGTCGTCGGCGGCATACTCGCCCCAGCCCGCCATGGGCGACCACGAAGCGGTTTTCGTGATGGGATTCTTTCTGCCCCGGTAGTTCACCGCGGTGGAGTCGCTGACGATGACGATGTATTCTTTGGCGAAAACGCCGCAGCACAGAGCGGCCGTGAAGAGGATGGCAAGGCTCCTGAACATGATGTTTTCCTTTCTGCTGCGATATCCGGGATCACTTCAATCCGGCGTCGCGGAGTTTCTGCTGAATGTCCTTGCAGTAGCTGCCGAAACCGACCACGTCTGCTCCGAGGTTGACGAAGGAGTAGCCCATTTTGTGCAGTTCGGCAACGTTGTTCACCGATCCGACCGTTCCGGCGAATTTGCCGTGGCGCAGGGCGCATTCGGCGACGCGCCTGCGGGCCGCGACCACCTGCGGATGATCGAGTTCGCCGGGGAAACCGATGCTTTGACTGTAATCGCCGGGACCGAAGAAGATGATGTCGATCCCCGGCACGGCGCAGATCTCTTCCAGCTCCTCCATGGCCTCGACGTCCTCGATCTGGATCAGCAGGAAACGGTTGTTGTTGACGAATTCGAAGTACTCGTTGATCGAAAGGAAGCAGTACTGGCCGTCGGCGTTGCCGCCGTCGAGGGCCCGCCGTCCGACGGGATGAAACCGGGTCTGCCACACGATGCTGCGGGCGTCGGCGGCACTCATGACGTGGGGCACCATGATGCCGGAGGCATCGGCTTCGAGGGGACGCACCAGATCGCTGTAACTGCCGCGGGGGACACGCATCAGGAGGTCGATGCCGTAGGCTTTTGCCGCCAGCACGTAACGCTCCATGAGGCTCAGATCGGTGGCGATGTGCTCCTGACAGCACCAGGCGCAGTCGAAGCCGGTCAGTCCGGCGATCTCGATGGCCCGGGCGCTGTCGAAATTGAACTTCATGCAGTAGGCGTTTTTGCCCGCCCGCAGTTTGTCGAGGACCCTGCTGGGGACCGGACTCATTCTTTCGGATTCGTTTTTCATGATTTCCTTTCTTTGAAAAAAAATTATTCCGAGTAATCAGAAACAAAATCGACATTGGCCTGATTGTGGACGCAGAGCATGGCTCTGACGCCCGCGCTGTCTTTCTTTTCGATGCAGGCGATGATGCGTTCATGTTCTTTCACGATATCCTCCTGCTTGGTCTTGATGCTGCCCGAAACCGTGCTCATCACCTGCTGGAAGAAATCGGAAAAGAGGGGGATCAGATTGTCCACGAAGGGATTTTCCACGCAGCGCAGCAGTTCGGAGTGAAAGAGACAGTCGGCCATGGTGCGGTCGGCGAGTTTGCGGGCCTCCCTGAGCTGACGGTTGAATTTTTTCATGGCTTCGATGCGCTCCGCCGTGGCCTGCATGACGATCAGTTCGGCGGAACCGCTTTCGATGATGCCCCGCAGCTGGATGAGTTTGGGCAGGATCCCCGGCTGGCGGATGAGGAACGGCCGGTAACTCTGGTAGGGATCGGAGGGAAACAGTTTCTCCAGTTTCGACCCGGTCTTGCTCTTGGAGGTGATGATGCCCAGAGTCCGGAAATGGCGCAGCGCCTCGCGCAGGATGCTGCGGCTGACGCCGAGCCGGGAAGAGAGTTCCAGTTCGGTAGGCAGCGGCGCGCCCTCTTTGAGTTTGTTGTCGCGGATATAGTTGCCGATGGCGTCTATGGTACAGCTCAGCGTATTCTTTTTGCTTTTCTTCTGAATTCCCATGATCTCACTCCCTGATAGATGCACTTGCACAGGCAACTACTATATCACCGACTCGCCCCATAATCAAACCTTTTCGGCCGTTTCCGGCGAAAAAACCGCAGAACGCGGGCGGGACGTCTCCTCCCCGTCCGCGAGCAGTTCCGGCGGCAGATTGGTCCGGATCCGCGACGCGGGGACCGTTTTGAGCAGTTCCCGGTACCTGGCCAGCGCCCGCGCCGGATCGTCGTAGAGCCACGATTCGCAATGGGGCACATCGGGCTCCATCAGGTCGTACACCTCGTACAGTCCGGCCGCGGTGTTGACGGGCAGGCTCCAGCCGGGGCAGTGCAGACAGTAATGGGGCGACGCCGGGGCGTCGTTGTCCAGCACCTTCGACAGGCTGGGGCACTTGCGCATGAAGGAGTGGAGTTCCCCGTCCGCAAGTTCCATATCCAGATCGCAGTTCTCCTCCTTGCGGATCACCAGATAGTGGTCGTACACGCCCTGAAGGCCGTTTTTGAATTTCTCGAGATTCCGGCTGGCCGCGTAGCGGGCGACATCGTCGAAATAGGCCTGCAGCAGGCCGCGTTTCTCCAGAAATTTGAACACTTCGTTGTAGAATCTCACAAAATGGTCGCTGGGGATCATGGGAACTTGTCCTTCACTTTTTCCGTCTCACTCTTCGAGGAGGGCCTTGGGCAGATTGGTCCTGATCTGCGAGGCCGGGACCGTTTTGAGCAGTTCCCGGTATCTGGCAAGGGCCCGCTTCGGGTCGTCGTAGAGCCACGATTCGCAGTGGGGCTGATCGGGCTCCTTCAAATTGTACACCTGATACAGACCCGCTGCGGTGTAGACGGGCAGGGTCCAGCCGGGACAGTGCAGACAGTAACGGGGCGACGCCGAGGCGTCGTTGTCCAGCACCTTCGACAGGCTGGGGCACTTGTTCATGCGCTGGTGGTACTCGCCGTCCCTGAGCTCCATATCCATCTCGCAGTTTTCCTCTTTGCGGATCACCAGATAGTAGTCGTACACCGCCTGAAGACCGCCCTTCCGGAATTTTTCCAGATTGCGGCTGGCGGCATAACGGCCGATGTCGTCGAAGTAGGCCTGCAGCAGACCGCGCCTGTCCAGATATTTGAACACCTCGTTGTAGAATCTCACGAAATGGTCGCTGGGGATCATTTGGACGGTTCCTTTCTGAAGATCTGGACGCAGTGATCGGGACCGATGTGCTCCACAGTGCTGGTCCACGGGGTGCCCTCGCACATGCCGGCGTTGACCTCTTCTGTCTGGAGGCAGTTGAACGGCGTCGGCTCCAGTCCCATTTTCTTCATGTGCACGTGGGCGGGACAGGCCGGCACCTCGAAGCGGATCTCGTTTTCGCTCACCTCCAGTTTGAAGGGAGCGTTCTCGCGGTAATAGAACCACGTGAGATGTTCGATGAGTTCGCTGGCGTCGCCGCGGGCAAGTTTTTCGCGGATCGACTTGTAGACGTCGCGCCCGGTCGTCCGCAGGACCTCCCTGAGGGCGTCCATGCCGCAGGTCTTTTCGACGAAGCGCATGGCGTTGTCGGTGCTGCCGTGAAAATTGCGGTGCAGCTCGTTGTTTTCCTGATAACGCAGCATATTTTTTCCTTTCTAAACGATATGGTGCAGTTCCCTGTACTTTTTCCACATCCACGGACTGACGAGCATTTCGTCCAGCGGCGGCAGCACGATCTTCTCGACCTCGGCGATCTCGCTCTGCGAGAGAGGCGCCATGCGGGCAATGCGGATATTTTCACGCAGCTGGTCAAGATTTTCCACGCCGGTGAGAATGCTGTTTTCTCCGGGCTTGGCAAAAAGATAGCGCAGCGAAAGCTCCGCCATGGGCATGCCCAGCGCCTCCAGCCTGCGGCGCTTCTCGCGGATCTCGGGGATGAATATTTTTTCCTCGGGCATCAGCAGCATGCCCTGCAGATAGGCCCCGCGCACGAAACAGTGCCTGCCGGCCTTGCCGAAACAATGGTCGAAACGGTGATCGAGCATGTTGCAGGGCACCTGCAGACAGTCGGCATCCTGACCGCCGTCGCGGCACGCCAGCGTGTTGAGCGAAACGCCCGCGCAGCGGATCAGACCCTCGTCCTTCATTTTTTTGAGCAGATCCAGACGGACCCCGTCGGACTCCTTGTGGAACAGCGCTCCGTCGATGACCTCGACGCCCAGCCGTTTCATGGAGCTCTGCAGAGACTCCCTGATGAAGGACTCCTGATCGCCCTCCTGCGGAAGCATGGGGATCTTGGTGACGATCCTGAATCTGCCGGCCAGTCCCAGTTCGGCCAGGGCCCGGCCGATGACATCCTCGCTGTCGCCGTACTCCGGAGCCGTGTCGAGCGCGGTTATGCCGTTGTCGAAGGCCTCCTTCAATATCCCGCGGACCGCTTCATAAGAGGGTTTGCCCGAGGTGTTCGCCACGCCGTATTTCATGCCGAACTGGACCGTACCCAGCATCACTTTCGAAAACATTGCCGTCATGTCGCCGGATCCTTCACTTTGCGCTGTAGCCGCCGTCGATGACGAGATTCGTCCCCGTCACGAAACTCGAGGCGTCCGAGGCCAGATAGACGATGCCGCCCTTGAGATCCTCCGGTCCGCAGAGCCGTCCCAGCATGGTGGCCGCCGCGTGATTATGGGTGAACACCGAGGGATTGTTCTCCCACTTGGCGCTGAATCCGGTGGGACTGATGGAATTGACCCTGATGTTGTACTTGCCCAGCACGCTTGCCGCCCAGCGGGTGAAGTTGATCATGCCGCCCTTCTCGTAGTGATACGCCGGCGACGGCAGGATCCCCTTGTCGGTCTGCATCCCGGTCCCTTCGTAGTTGGCCGGATCCAGCCCCAGCATACCCATGTAGCTTGCGATGTTGATGATGGAACCGCTTTGCCGTTTCATCATGTCTTCGGCCGCCAGACGGGTGATGAGAAAGAGGCCCGACGCGTTGACGTGGAAACTTGCGTCGAACTGCGCCATGGGCAGATCCCAGCACGCCAGAGCCGTTCTCAGCACGGCGTTGTTGACCAGAATGTCCAGTTTGCCCTCCTCCGCCACGATGCGCGAAATGCAGTCCCTGATGGAGTCCTCCTCGGCCAGATCCAGACGGACGGTCTTCATGCCGGGATATTCCGAGGCGAATGCTTCGAGTTTGGCCTCGTCGCGGGATGCGATGTACACCACAGCCCCCGCCTCGTACAACGCGGTCGAGATCTGGGCGCCGAAGCCGCCCCGGTGTCCGGCGCCGCCGGTGACGAGGGCGACCTTGCCCTTGAGGGAGAAACTTTCAAGAACGTTCATTTTCTACTCCAGAAGCGAAGCGTACTTGGCAATGCACTTTTCGATGCGTTCGCGGACGGGCTCCGTGAGAAGCGCGGGATCCTGAGTGATGGAACAGGCCGTGCTGAAGACGCCCAGCTTTTTGAGCGCGTACTTCTGCCCCACCCAGACGGTGGAGAGGTCGGTCCCGTAGACGCCGTGGTAGAGGTCGATGAGTTTCTCCTGCATGGCGGTCGCTCCGGCGAAATCGCCCCTGTCAACGCAGTCGGCCAGTTTCCTGAACATTCCCGACGCCAGCGCGCCCATGCCGGAAATGATGCCGTCGACGCCGATCATCAGCGCCTCGTCGCACGACCACTCCTGCCCCTCGAAGAGCAGGGTCTTGTACTGCTTCTCCCGCTTGAGGAGGATCAGTTCCCGGCGCAGGACCATGACGGAAGAGGAATTCTTGATGCCCTTCAGATTCGGATGGGCCATGATGGCGTCGAACTGAGCAAGAGAGAAGGGCACACCGCTGGCGCCCGGCGCGTAATAGAAGTACACCGGCCGGTCCGCCGCGTCCAGCACCTCGAGTACGGTCTTGACGGGGTCGCGGTGATAAGTCTTGCCGTTGAGCATATACACGTAGGCGCCGAAATCGTATTTGCTGTAGGATTTCATCAGCTCCATCGACAGCGGCAGACTGGTGGCGGTGATGCCGACCATGAGTTCCAGCCGCTTTTTGTTGCAGGCGCAGGCGTACTCCACGGCCTCTTCCTTGAAGCGCGGGGAGAAACTCCCCCACTCGCCCATGGAGCCGAAGAGGAATATGCCGTCGATGCCGTGTTTCACGCCTCTTTCGATCACATTGCTCAGGCCGGTCCGGTCGAGGGAACCGTCTTCCAGCAGCGGGGTCACCGTTGCGCTTACGACTTTTTTGCTCATTTTTTCAAGTCCTTATGATATTTCGGTTGTATTTTTTCCGGTTCATTCTTCGAAGGGGAAGCGGTACTGCGAAAGTTTGAAATCGTCCCGCAGTTCGACGAGGGTCTTCTGGAGCGTGGGCGAAATGGGGATCCCGGTGCGCTTGCGCTCCTCGATCTTGATGAACTCCTTTTCGCCCGCGGTGTAGATGCGGTCGTGTCCGGGCGCGAGCCGGGCGGCGCGCAGTTCCCGCAGAACGTCGCCCACCGTCTTTTTGAAGGCGGCAAGATCGGTGAAGCTCTCGACGTTGAGCGCGAGGAAAAAGTGTCCGATACGGGGCGGAGTCCGGCTGCCGTCGGGCGCGAAACCGGTCAGGGCGCTGAGAAAATATCCCTGCTGGAGCGCGGAACTGAAAAGCTCCACCACGGTGGCCAGTCCGTAGCCCTTGTAGCCCGCGCCCTCTTCGCCGATGCCGCCGATGGGGGTCAGCGCCGCGCGGCTCCTGGTCAGGTCCTCGAGGATGGCCAGCGTATCGGTGCGGGTCTTGCCCTCCACGTCGATGACCCAGCCGGGAGGGATCTCCTTGCCCGCGCGGCCGTAGTATTCGATCTTGCCCCGCTGGGCGACGCTGGTGGCGCAGTCCAGAGAGAAGGGATTTGCCTCGTCCGAGGGCATGGCCACGGCGATGGGATTGGTCCCCAGTTTGTTCTGCACGCTGAAGGTGGGGGCGATGGCGGGCCGGGCGTTGGTGCACGCCATGCCGATGCATCCCTGGGAAGCGGCCAGCAGGGTGTAGTATCCGGCGATGCCGAAGTGGGTGGAGTTGCGCACGGCCACGGCGCCGACGCCGTATTTCTTTGCGCAGTCCACGGCGTACTGCATGGCGGTCTTGGCGATGACCATGGCCATGCCGGCGTGACCGTCGATGACGGCGGTGGCAGGACCCTTGCGCACGAATTCGACCTGAGTCACGGGCTGCTGGACGCCTGCCCGGATGCGGTCGATGTAGAAGGGCTTGAGCCGTCCGATGCCGTGGGAGTCGATCCCCCGCAGATCGGCGGCGATGAGCACATCGGCGCAGACTTCGGCGTCGGGAGCGGGGACCCCCGCCGAACGGAAGCAGTCGATCATGAAATTTTTGAGCAGTCTGTGATCGACGTGACAGATTTCATTTTTCATTTTTCGTATTTCCTCGTTTCAGGTTCGGGATCAGTTCAGCAGATTTTTCGACTTCGGGACCACCTGACAGCAGTTGCCCACGGGCTCGTAGATGCCGAAACACCGGAATATCTCCTTGGCGATCTCCAGATGCCCCAGCGCGCCGGGATGGATGGTTTCGCCCAGCCACTCGTCCAGCACGGCGTGTTTCTGCCAGTAGGCGTGGTGGTCGATCAGCAGGACATCCTTTTCGCGGGCGGAGTCGCGCACGATGTCCATGAACTGCGGCAGGAGCTTGTGACGCACGATGTAGCCCGTGTGGTACTCGTCCTGCGGCGGAAAGATCTGCTTGACGGTGTTGCTGGTCTGGAACACGGGGATGGCCCCGTCGGCGCGGACCCGGTCCGCCAGCGTGTGGAGATTGGCGTGGAACTTTTCGGCGGTGTTCTTCACCATGTCGTTCATGCCGATCATGATCAGGACCGCCTGCGGACGGGGCTGCCGCACCAGCCGGTCGTACTGGACCGGATCCACCAGATGCTCGGAACTCTGCCCGCTGTTGCCCGCATTGATGACGATGTCGAAGCCGAAGCCCAGTTCGTGGCGGACGCGCTCCTCGAAGATGTCGGGAAATCCCCGCCAGCCGTAGGTGTGCTTGGCCGCCTTGGTGATGGAGTCCTCGTAGAACACCCACGTCCACGGGTCGTCGAGATGCCCGCCCGCAAAGTGGGCGGCGATCCGGCCCGCGTCTTTTTCGCTCAAAGGACCGTTGATCATTTACGCTTTCTCCTGTCCGGGAAACAGCACCTTGAGCACCGCCTCGGTGATGTAATACTCTTCCTGCGCGGTATTCGTGACGCCGACTTCGGCGTCGCCGGAAACGGCGGTCCCCGCCGGGAAGTCCCATCCGGCGCCGCTGAAGACGCCCTCCGCGCCGCCGAGGGTCACCCGGGCGCCCTGCGGAACGCCGGTGAAGCAGACTTGCAGACGCGCCTCCTTCTCCGGCACGGGACCGCTGGGAAAGACGAATTTCTCCGTTTTTCCCGGCTTGACCGGACGCGGCAGCTGATAGGGATAGCTGCCGTCGGCGAGAGACTCCGCGATGTACTTCGGGAACACCCCCGGCTGACGCCAGCCGGTGCAGTGCAGATTGTAGGGCATGTCCAGATCGTTGTACGAGATCATGAACCAGCGCTCCTTGCCCAGCAGGGACTCTTTCGAGGAGCAGTCGGCAAAAAGCGGAGCCCCCTCGGGGGTGTCGCGCGGACGGTTGTAGTTGAAGAACTCGATGTCCTTCGCCCCGCGGCAATAGGCGCTCCACGCCGCGCCGCGGGTGTAGCGCACGGTGTTCCCGATGCACTTTTTCATCTCGGGCATGGTCCCGCTCTGCTCGGGAGCGCCGGGATAGGCCTGATAGGCGTGCTCGATCCTCACCCCCACGGGAAAGTCGGGATCGTCGAGATGGGCTTTCCAGCTGTCGGCGTCTATGGTGCAGTCCCGGAGATAGGTGGGGGCCAGGATCAGCATGTCCACCAGTTTGCGGTTGGCCCACTCCGCCCCGTCGATGCCGTTGAAGACGGCCAGGTCGTAAGTGGACGGCACCACGGCGTAGATCCTGATCTTATGGCCGCGGACCTTTTCCAGCCAGTCGGCCTTCTCGCGGACGGCCTCCACCATTTCGGTGAGGAAATGGCGGTGCTGCGCCCCCTCGCCCGGCTCGAAGTAGGGCAGATGGCGGAGCCAGTCCAGCTCCACGTACTCCGTGGGATAGCGGCACATGATCTCGCAGGCGGCGCGCACCATGAGGTCGCGGACCTCGGCATGGGTGAAGTCGAAGGTCTGGCTGGGGGGCGTGGTCTTGAGCCGCAGTTCGGGGTGTTCCAGATAGAATTTGCTCATGAAGAGGGACTTTTTGCGGTAGAACCCGTGATGGTCGGCCATGCGGATGGTCATGCCGACGGCAAGTCCGTTGTCGCGGGCGCGCTTGAGCAGATAGGCGTTGGAGTCGATGCCGTGGCTCTCCAGCGCCTGGATGTTGGCGGCGCGGCGGTAGCCCCACTCGCCGATCTCGCCGTTGAAGCAGGGCTGGTCCATGCCCAGATTGGCGTCGAAGCCGTCGGTGTAGGAATCCAGCACCATGCTGGGATAGTTGGCCTTCATGCCGTTGGCGCACAGCATGAACATGCCGACGCGGCTGCCCTTGAGGGTGTCGACGGCGATGTTGAGTTTCTCGGCCGTCATGGTCCCGGCTTCGACGGAGTAGAAGCGGAAATCGGAGTCTTCGTTGAATATGAGCATCTTTCAAAACCTCGGATCGGTGTGGAAATATTTTTTACAGGTCGGCAAGGAACTCGTCCATGACGATCTTTTCGCCGTTCCGCTCCCGGGAGGCGATGCCGGCCAGAACGACGCGGTTCATGAAGACGGTCTCCTCAAGCGTGACGGAGCGGACCCCGGTCACGGCCATGCGGGTGTAGGCGCGCATCATTTCGACGATGCTGAGGAAATACGACTCCAGCGTGTCGTCGGTGTAGGGCACTTCGTACGGAGCCTGCGGCGCGCGGAAGCGGTAGGTGAGCCCCAGCGGCAGAGCCATGCCGTCGAAAACCTGCATGACGGCCTGAAGACCGCTGCGGAAGGTGAGCGTCACGGTGTCGCGTCCGTCGGAACCGGTGTTCTGCACGGTGACGACGTCCCGCCCGGAAACGGCGAAGAGGGCGTCCAGCAGATGGGGCGCGTAGCGGATCCAGATGCAGGGACTGGTGCCGTGGACGGTGAAAGGCTCCCTGCCGCGCATGAATTCGGCGGCCTTCTTCACCAGCGGCGCGTAGCGGAAGCTGGAGGCGGTGAGCAGGGGATAGTCCCTGCCGATGATGCCGAGAAAGCTCCGCAGTTCCTGTTCCGTGGCGCAGAGGAGTTTATCCATGTAGACGGGCTTGCCCGTCTTGAAGAGCGGGGCGGCCATTTCGAAGTGGTTCCAGATGTCGTCGCGGGTGAAGATGATGCCGTCCACTTTTGCGGCCATTTCCTCCAGCGACGAACAGATGTTGGGGATCTTCGCCACGGCGGCCACACCCTCGGAAACGGCGCGGTCCTGAGTCCAGATATGCGAGATGCGCGCCTCGGGAATGAACTCCTGATTGCGGTGGTGCGCAGTGAGATACTTGCGGATGATGGGGAAGCCGCAGTATTTCTCAAGCGCTTCCGGATCGAATCCGTTGAACGATGCGGCGAAGGAATAGGGGTGCCCGTTCCCCTCGTTCATGCCGACGATGCCGAAATTGAGCATGATGACAGAAAACTCCTATTTGTAGCGGGTGAACCCGCCGTCTACGACAAGATTGTGTCCGGTGATGTAGTTGGACGCCGCGGAGGCGAGGAAGACCACCACGCCGCCGAGTTCGCCGGGCTGGCCCATCTTTTTGAGCATGGTCAGCTCCGCGTAGTCGCGGATGAAGTGCTCCGGCTGACTGCGTTCGAATCCGCCGGGAGAGCTGGCGTTGACCCGGATGCCGTAGGGGCCCAGATAGGCGGCGCAGTCGGTGGTAAGTCCGATGACGCCGGCCTTGGCGGCGGAGTAGGCGATGGGGTTGGGGGTCATGTCGGGCTGGTAGATCTTGCGGTCGCGCCCCACGAGTCCGGCCATGGAGGCGATGTTGATGACCGAACCGCCGCCCTGATCCATCATGAGTTTGGCGTATTCCCTGATCATGAGAAAGGTCCCCGTGAGGTTGGCCGAAATGAAATCGTTCCATCCGGCGAGGGATTCCTTCTCGAGGTAGCCGCAGGCGCTCTTGGAGTGGCCCCCCGCGTTGTTCACCAGAATGTCCAGCCGCCGGTACTGTTTGCGCACGCGCTCGAAGAGGGCGACGACGGAGTCTTCGCTGTTGAGGTCCAGTTCCATGGGGATGTACTTGTCGAGGGCCGCCTTGGCGGCGGTCTCGTAATTTCTCGACGTGATGATGACGCGGGCGCCCGCGTCGAGGAGGGACTGCGCGATTTCCGCGCCGAAGTTGCGGCAGCCGCCCGTGACCATGGCCAGCTTGCCTTCGAGAGGAAGTGTGTTCATTTCAAAACCCTGTCCAATTTTATGATTTCCGCCGCGATTTTTTCGCGGGCGTTGTGATAGTCCTCGAAAGTCCACCCGTTGGGCAGATCGTAGCGTCCGGAAGAGAACCGCCGGCCCTTGTCTTCCCAGCTCTTTTCGAAACTCGAGTTGAGAAACACCGACTTCCTGACGAACTCCCGGCCGAAATCGAAACTTGCGGCCAGCTGTTTCAGCACCTTCTCAGCCGCGGCGGCCTCGGAAGCAAGACCCTTCTTCTTCGCCAGAGCGATGCGGTTTTCGAGCGTCGTGATGTAGCGCATGTCGTCGTTGCCCTCGCGGATGGCTTCGAAGTCGATGGCGCACCCGCCCGCATGGCCCTGCCCCGCGGGATAGATGTAGCAGAAGTCCACGCTGTCGCCGTCAAGATCGGTGTAGGGCGACTCCCGGGTGACGAAGTAGGTGTAGGTCAGCTGTCCCGTGCAGTATTTGCCCAGACTGCGGAAGAACCACCCGTAGGCGAAGCGCTTCATGGCCGGCTGGGCAAAGAGGATGGCGTTGTCGGCGTTGTAGCTCCAGATCTCGCGGCCCTCCTTTGCGGCGCGCTTCTGCATTTCGTCCCATTTGTCCACATACCACAGACTGCGGGTGCTGAAACGGACGCAGAAGACGTCGACGAAAGGCGCGATCTGATCGACTTCCTTCTGATAGGGACGGCTGGTCTTGTACCAGAGATGGGTGGTGAAGACCGGAACGCCGATCTTTTTGAGTATCCCGCACTCCCAGATCGCCGTTTTCAGGCGGAAGGGAACGCTCAGCACCTCGTCCACGATGTAGATGTAGAGTTTGGGCCAGTTGTTCTTGCGGGCGTAGCCGCAGAGCTGGCGGATGCCCCGTTCATACCTTTCGTCGCCATCGGGACGCCCGAAGCAGGACCGGCTCAGGTGACGGGTCTCGACGACGACGGCCTGAAGCTGACTGCCGAGTTCCCCGATGATCTTCTCTCCGGGACTGCCGGCAATGGGGTCTTCGCCGCTTCCGGAAATGCGCAGATCCTTTTCGATGTCCAGATGCAGCGTGTTGCAGCCGTGAGCGCGCAGGGCGGGACCCAGTTCGGGAAAAAGACCGACGCGGTAGAGGAAGAGACCCGTCTTTTCGCGGATCACCTTGTCCAGTGCGAAGGGCCGCACCGTCACGGCGGCGGGGATCTCCATTCTGCCGCCGGACGTGACCAGTTCGAAGGTGCCCCGGTACGTCCCCGGCTTGGCGTTTTCGGGCACGTTGAAAGTGATCCAGAACTGTTTGGACACGCCTTTTTTCACCTGCGTTTCGGCCGTCCGTTCGAGATACTGGGGGCTCACCATGAATTCCGAGGGGCCGCGCAGATTGGTGAGGCGCTTGGGGATGCTGCGGACCACGGTGATCTCCGCCGTGATCCCGGCCTTGGCCAGTTCTTTGCCGCCCGAGAGGGAGACTTTGCCCGCATCGCGCAGACCGTAGACGGCAAGACACGCGGGCTCGTACTCGCCGGGAGCCGCCGCAACGGCAAGAGAGACTTTTTCGGGAGCCTCGGCCGGAACGGCGTTCTCGAAGAGCAGATCCATCCAGTCGTGGGCGTTGACGATGACGCCGAGCTTCTGCGCGGTCTCTCCCGCGGCGGGGACCTTTTTGCCGTCGACGAATTTTCTCTCGACGAAGTAGCCCTTGGCGATGCGGCTGCGGATGCGTTTTGCCGCGAGTTCCCTGAAGTCCGCCTTCGCCGGGGTGACGGAGACGCATTTCCACTTGGGATAATCGGTTTTCCTGCGGTTGGCGGAGGGGATGAACTTGATGTAGCCCAGATACATCTGCCCGCCGGGCAGGAAGGTGAGTTTGCCCCCGTCCATTTTCACGTCGCGGGCAAGCAGGACTTCGGTGTTTTCATGGGCGGAGACGGTCTGCTCGACGGGAGCGATCCGCACGCGGACGGCATCTTCGACGCCGGGCAGACGCACCATGAGGTCGGTGGCGAAGCAGGTCGCCCGCAGACCGAAGTAGATGTCGTAGACGCCCGCAAGCTTCGGGTCGTAGGTGATCGAAACCTCGTCGGGATTGTCGCAGCAGTGCAGCGTTCCCTCCGAGGGCGGCGGAAACATACTGCCTCTGCGGAAGGTCCACACGTTGTTGAAAAACGCCCCTCCCGTCCGCGGCCGGGGAGTGCAGTTGTAAAGATCGGTGCGGACGACCGTCCCCTCGGGATCGACGATGCCCTTGACGGGCTTGATCTCGGCGCCGGTGATCTTCTCTTCGACGGCGGCCTTGGTGTCGAAATCGCCC
The DNA here is from genome assembly GCA_017454215.1 of Lentisphaeria bacterium. GTDB lineage: Bacteria > Verrucomicrobiota > Lentisphaeria > Victivallales > Victivallaceae > UBA1784. The sequence continues at coordinate 16,460 of JAFTDL010000013.1, forward strand.
TCCCTGAACGCGCGGAGTTTCACGTAATAGATGTTGCCGTAGAACTTCCACTTGGGGGTGCTGCCCAGCCGGAAGGGTTCCCCGGGGGTGTGCTTGATCTTTCCCGTGCAGGGAAAATCGGCGATGACCTTGCCGTCGAGCAGGACCCGGGCGCGCCGCCGGTCGCGGACGACCTTGACCGTGTAGTCCCGCAGATTCTCCAGTCTGGTCTTGAGAAGCATGTACCCCTTGCTGGTGCCCGAGAGGCAGACCAGCAGCTGGCCGTTGCGGCGCACCCAGAGGGAGTAGCCGTTCTGAAAGCTGTTGCCGCAGGTCACCAGAGGCAGCCATTCACGCCCTCCCCGGAGATTGGCGGAAAAGGCGATCTCGAGGGTCAGGCCGTCGGGGAACAGCAGTTTTTCGGCAGGCCCGGTCACCGAGCCGCCGGAAAAGTTGAGGAACGATCTGCGGTCGTCTTCCCACGCCCACGTGACGGTGTCGGGCGTGGCGATCACAAGATCGGTCTTGTCGGGACTTGCGTCCTTGAGCACGGTGCTGCCCCGGCCGTCCTTGATGGGCCAGTCGGCGCCGCCGAGATACGATGCCGCGGCGCACAGGAGCGCTCCGGCGAACAGAAAACGCGACGTTTTCATTTCAACGATTTTTTATTTGAGGACCTTGTCCAGTTTTATGATCTCGTCCGCGATCTTTTCGCGGGCGTTGTGATAATCTTCGAATCTCCAGCCGTTGGGCAGGTTGTAGCGGCCGGAGCAGAAGCGGTCGCCGTTTTCGGTCTGCCAGGCCTTCTCGAACTTGGAGTCGAGAAAGACCGACTGCTTCCGGAACGCCTCGCCGTGCCTGAAGCTCTTTTTCAGATCCTCCAGCACTTTCCGGGCGGCAGCCGCCTCTTTCGTGAAGCCCTTCTTCTCGGCGGAGGCGATGCGGTTTTCGAGCGTTATGATGTAGCGCAGATCATCCACGCCCTCGCGGACGCCCTCGAAGTCGATGCAGAAGCCGCCTTTGTGCCCTTTGCCGGCGGGATAGTCGTAGCACCAGTCGACGGCCTCGCCCGTGCCGTCCAGATCGGTGTAGGGCGAACGGTTGATCTTGTACCAGTGGAAGTGCCACTGCTGGTGGGCGTCCTTGCCCAGAGTCCGGAAGAACCAGCCGCTGGAAAAGCGCTTCATCGCGGGCTGGGCGAAGAGGATGGCGTTGTCGATGTTGTACGACGAAAGTTTCTTGCCCTCCTTCTTGCAGCGCTCCATCATCTCCTCCCAGCTGTCCACGTACCAGAGCTTGCGGGTGCTGAAGCGGTTGTGGAAGAGGTCGATCTTTTCGGACAGCGCCGCGGCCTCCTTCTGGAACTTGCGGGTGGTCTTGTACCAGATGTGGCTGCTCATGATCTTGCCGCCGACGGCTTTGATGTTCTCCATCTCCCACTGCGCCGCCTTGAGGTTGAAGGGATTGCTCAGGACCTCATCGGCGGTGTAGAAGTACGTCTGGGGCCAGTCGTGTTTCGCAGCGTACGCCATGATGTCCTGCAGGGACTTGCGGAAGAGTGCGGCGTTGCCCTTGCCCTTGCGGAAACAGTCCGCGGTCAGGCCGTAGAGGTTGATGCGGATCATGTTGAGCCCGCGCTTTTTCATTTTTTCGACGATCTTCGCGGCCGGGGAGTTCTCCATGTCGACGCCGTCGGCGGTGCGGCAGAAATCGCGGTCGATGTTGAATCCCAGTCCGTTGCAGCCGTGGTCGGCCAGCATGTCCGGGCGGTCGGGGGTGTACTCGTAGGTGTCTCCGGCGATGGCGATGGTCTCGCGGAGAACGGGATCGAGTCTGAAGGGCCGCACGGTGACGGTCACGGGAACAGTCATGTCTCCGCCCGGCGCGGCAAGTTTGAAGGAGCCCTTGTAGACGCCCGGTTTGACGTTGTCTCCGACTTTGAAAGTGATCCAGAAGAGTTTGGAGACGCCTTTCTTCACTTCAGTCTCGGCGGTGCGCTCCAGATACTGGGGTCCGTAAATGAACTCCGACGGACCGTAGATGTTGGTGGTGCGCTTGGGCAGACTGCGGACGACGCAGATCTCGGACGTGATCCCGGCCCCGGCCAGTTCTTTTCCTCCGGAGAGAGCGACTTTGCCGTCGCGCAGACCGTAGACGGCCAGACAGGCGGGTTCGAACTCGCCGGGAGCGGCCGCAACAGCAAGGGAGACTTTTTCGGGAGCCTTGGCGGGAACGGCGCTCTCGAAGAGCAGATCCATCCAGTCATGGGCGTTGACGATGACGCCGAGCTTCTGCGCGGTCTCGCCCGCGGCGGGGACTTTCTTGTCGTCGACGTATTTTCTCTCGACGAGATAGCGTTTGGCGATGAGCCCGCGGATGCGGCCGTCCCAGAGCTCGCGGTAGGTGCGCTTTTCGGGGGAGACGGTGACGCACTTCCACTTGGGATAATCCCTTTTCCTGCGGTTGGAAGAGGGGATGAACTTGATGTAACCCAGATACATGTAGCCGCCGGGGAAAAGTTCGATCTTCGAGGAATCCATTTTCACATTGCGGGCGATGAGGACCTCGGTATTGGTGTGGCGGCCGTGGGAGACTTCGATAGGCAGGATGCGCACGCGCAGTTTCTCCGGCAGGGCGGGCTTGAGAGCGATCATCATGTCGGTCTCGGAGTAGACGGCGCGGAGCCCCAGATACACGTCATACCTGCCCTTGAGGCCGGGATCGTAACTTATGCTGTCGGCGTCGGGATTGTCGGAGCAGTGCAGAACGCCCTGCGCCGGAGGGGGAAACATGCGGTTTTTGCGGAACATCCATCTTCCCGCCCACCAGTTGCGCCCCATGGTCGGGACCGGAGTGAACTTCGAGAAATCGGTGACGACGACCGTTCCCGCGGGGTCCTCGATGCCCGGGATCTCGGTGATCTCGGCTCCCGTGAGTTTCTTTTCGGCCTTCTTGTCGAACTTGAAGGCTCCCTTGCGGAAGGGAGAGATCTTCACGCCGTAGATGTTGCCGTAGAATTTCCACTTGGGGGTGCTGCCCAGCCGGAAAGGCTGGCCGGGGGTGTGCTTGACTTCTCCCTTGGAAACGTAATCGGCGATGACCTTGCCGTCGAGCAGAACGACGCAGCGGTTTTCGCCGCGGACGATCCTGAGGTTGTAGTCCACCAGGTTCTTCAATCCGGCCTTGACGGGCATGTACCACTTGCCGGTGGTGCCGGGGAAACAGATCAGGATCGTGCCGTTCTTGCGCACCCAGACGGAGTAACCGCTGTTGAAGGTGTCGCCGCAGGTCACCAGCGGCAGCCACTCCTTGCCCGTTTTGAGGTCGGGAGAGAAATCCGCTTCGAGGATCATGCCGTCGGGAAACAGCAGTTTTTCGGCGGGACCCGTGACGGAACCGCCCGCGAAATTGAGGAAGAAACTCCGGTCGTCCTCACGCGCCCACGTCACCGTGTCGGGCGTGGCGATGGCAAGATCGATCTTGTCGGGGCTCGAATCCTTGAGCACGGTACTCCCCGTGCCGTCCTTGATCTTCCAGTCCGCGGCGAAGAGGCCCGCCGCCGCGCACAGGGCGGCGGCCGTGCAAAGGAAATACGATCTTTTCATTTCGGTGAAACCCTCCCTTGGCTATTTTTTCAGGACCTTGTCCAGTTTGACGATCTCGTCGGCGATCTTCTCTCTTGCGGCGTGGTAGTCCTCGAAGCGCCAGCCGTTGGGCAGATCGAAGCGGCCGGAGCAGAAGCGCTTGCCGTTTTTCTCCCAGTTTTTCTCGAACGCGGGATCGAGGAACACGGTGTTCTTCACGTAACGGGGACCGAAATCGAAACTCTTCACGAGACCGGTCAGAACTTTTTCCGCCGCGGCGGCCTCCTGCGTCAGACCCTTTTTCTTCGCCTCGGCGATGCGGTTCTCCAGCGTGGTGATGTAGCACAGGTCGTCGATGCCCTCGCGGATGCCCTCGAAGTTGATGGAGACCCCGCCCGCATGACCCTTGCCCGCGGGATAGATGTAGCACCAGTCGATGCTCTCGCCGTCGCCGCCGTCGAGCTCGGTGTAGGGGGAGCCGTGGGGGAAGCTGTAGGTGTAGATCAGCTGCCCCGTGCAGTCCCTGCCCTCGGTCCGGAAGAACCAGCCGTAGGCGAAGCGCTTCGAGGAGGGCTGGGCAAACATCAGCGCCCGGTCGATGTTGTAACTCCACAATTCCTTGCCTTCCTTGACGACGCGCTTCTGCATCTCGCTCCAGGGATCCACGTACCAGAGACTGCGGGTGCTGTAGCGGTCGCAGAAGGCGTCGATCAGCGGAGCGATTTGATCGACCTCCTTCTGGTACGGACGGCTGGTCTTGTACCAGATGTGGGTCGAG